>CAZYJD010000113.1:0-5666 GCA_964647785.1 uncultured Chitinophagaceae bacterium | reverse complement strand
ATGGAAGCGGGAGTCATCGGGTGGCGAGGATGCTGCAATACGAGGGGGTGGACTACTTAGCAGTGGCCTATGCTGATGAGGGAATCAGTTTGCGACAAGAAGGCATCAGCCTACCCATTATGGTGATGAGCCCCACCGAAGATGCGTTTCACCAGATGTTGGAATACGAACTTGAACCTGAAATTTACAGCTTGTCGTTATTGCGCTCTTTTGCACAGGAAATCAGAAAAGCAGGTTGGCCCGGAGCAGGGATTCATTTGGAATTTGACACCGGCATGCATCGGCTGGGTTTTGTTGCTGAAGACATTGAGCTGATCAGCGATATCCTTCAGCAATACCCCGAAATTAACGTCAGGAGTGTGTTCAGCCATTTTGCTTCCAGCGAGTCAAGCAAGCGTGAGTTCAGTGAGTTGCAACTTTCGCATTTTAGGAAAATAAAGCACGGCTTGGAGGCAATTCTTCCTCGCGATACTCTTTACCACATGGCCAATAGTGCAGGTATTTTGGCCCACAATGACGCTGGCTTGTTCAATATGGCCCGCCTGGGCATCGGCTTGTATGGTTATGATCCACGAGCAGAAATACAGGAAGCCTTGCAGACCGCACTAAAGTTAAAGAGTTATATCGTTCAGCTGAGGCAGGTTAAAGCCGGAGAGGGCGTTGGGTATGGTTCTAAAGGGGCAGCAACCCATGATCGTTTGATTGCGGTGGTGGCCATTGGCTATGCCGATGGTTATTTTCGTTCTTTTGGGGAGGAGCGGGGCTATGTGAGCATAGGCGGATATCGGGCACCCATCGTTGGCAGTATATGCATGGATATGTGCATGTGCGATGTTACAGAAATTAAGGGGGTGAAAGAGAAAGACGAAGTGGAGGTTTGGGGCGATGACCCCACCATTGAACAGCTGGCCAAATGGGCCAACACCATACCTTATGAAATACTAACGGCAGTAGGCGACCGCGTAAAGCGGGTTTATTTGCAAGAGTAAAGCAGTTCAGAAGCAGTAAATTTGTGGCTTCATGGAATTCAGCAACAAGGCCATAGAAAGAGCTGTGAATGAACTGAGTCGGTTTCCGGGCATAGGAAAAAAAACGGCGTTGCGCATGGCGTTGTACTTACTCAAGCAGAGCGAAGAGGAGGTGCGAACCCTGGCAGATGCTGTGAATCGGCTTAAAACAGAGATTCGCTTTTGCGAAGAGTGTGGAAATTTATCCGAAGGAACTCGTTGCCAGATATGTACTTCTCCCAATCGCGACCGTGCATTGTTATGCGTGGTGAAAGATTTTCAGGATGTAATTGCCTTGGAGAATACAGCCCAATATCAAGGTTTATACCATGTGGTGGGGGGCGTGATTTCTCCAGTAGATGGCATTGGCCCGGAGGATTTGAACATTGCTTCTCTTCCGGAACGCATACGAAATTTAAATCCCCGCGAGGTGATCATGGCTTTCAGTCCAACGGTTGAAGGCGAGTTTACCAGCTTTTATTTGTTGAAGAAGCTCAAACCTCTGGTGGGGCGCATATCTGCTTTATCCACAGGAATTTCAGTGGGTGGGGAGTTAGAATATGCTGATGAGATGACCCTCGGAAGGAGTATTTCCAAGCGTACGGAAATCAGTTCTTAGGACCGCCGCTGTCTTTCGGGTTGTTACCGGGTCGGCGACCTTTTCTGTTTCCTCCGGACCGTTTGTTTCTGCCTCCGCCCTTGTTAGGTCGGGCTTTGTTTTCAACATTGCCGGTTTCTGCTTTTGGCTGTTGGTTCGGTTTTTTGCCGCCTCCTTTGCGTCTTTTCTGCCGCCTTTCGTTTCGCTTCTTTTCTTCGATGCGTTCGATGAAATCTTCTTCCAGGAGATCACCTCCATCTGAAGGCAAACTGCTAATATCGGCCATGGCTTGTTTTTCAATAAGGGTGTCAGGTTTTTGCCCTTTTTTGTTCATCTCAAGCACTTCCAATGCCCGATCCAAACCAATGGCGTGCCAGTCGGATGAGCCGTCGTAACTCAACCAAAGCATGCGCTTGAGGATATCGATTTTTTGTGGTCTGGCAAGGCCGGCAGCGGTTTCTAATCTTAATTTTTCAAGATTTGGGAATTCTCTCAAGGCTTCACTGTAAGTGTCAAGCTCATAATTCAGGCAGCATTTCAATCTTCCGCACTGCCCGGAAAGTTTGAGCATATTGATGGAGAGGTTTTGTGTTTTGGCAGCCGACATGCTCACCACCTTGTAGTCGGTTAACCAGGTTGAGCAGCACAATTCACGCCCACAAGAGCCAATGCCTCCCAAACGGGAAGCCTCTTCACGATAGCTGATTTGGCGCATTTCAATGCGGGTTTTGAATTCAGATGCATAGCGTTTAATCAGCTCCCTGAAATCCACCCTGCCTTCAGAAGTATAAAAGAAAATCACTTTCCTTCCATCGCCCTGAAATTCGATGTCGCTGATTTTCATTTCAAGTTTCATGGACATGGCAATGGTTCGTGCTCTTTCCAAGGTGGACGCTTCTTTTTCTTTGAACTCGTTGTAGCGTTCGAGGTCATTTTCTGAAGCTTTGCGGTAGATTTTACGCATTTGGGGGTTGTCCTCCTCTACGCCATATTTCTTCAGTTGCAGCCGAACCAGTTCGCCGCTCAGGGAAACATGACCCAGGTCGTGGCCCAGGTCAGATTCCACCACCACCGGATCTCCGGTGTAGAGTTCCAGCATTTCTGTATTTCGGAAGAATTCTTTTCTACTCCCTTTGAAGCGTATTTCAATGATGTTGAAAGGCACGTGGTCTTCTGGGAGCACCATATGTCCCAACCAATCATAGGCATTCAATTTATTGCAGCCTCCGGTGCTGCATCCTCCGTTATTTTTACATCCGGCGGGGCTGCATCCCCCGCTTCCACAATTTCCACATCCCATGGCAAATATTTATGAGGCCTTTCGGCTCAATTGTTTTGTTCTAAAGTGATTTTTAATGCTCAAAGATAGCTCAAGCAAGCATATTTTGGCATTGGCATT
Organism: uncultured Chitinophagaceae bacterium; assembly: GCA_964647785.1. GTDB lineage: Bacteria > Bacteroidota > Bacteroidia > NS11-12g > UBA9320 > CAZYJD01. Next base: position 2,662 of record CAZYJD010000113.1, on the reverse strand, counting down.
TCTCTCAATATGATAGATGGCCTGATTGATGTCTCGATAGATGGCTTCCACCACCTGAGAATCCAGCGTATTGCTGAATTTGAGTACAAAATCGCGGTGTTCAGCATTAATCCGAGGCTGATAATTGGGGATGCTCAGTATTCTCAGACTTTCTCTAAAAATCTGCAATCCATGCCCCAAAAGGTTCTTGAGTTTTTCGCGACCCATGCCCGCCGTTTGATTCACCCATGCTTGTATACCTGCGGTGTTCAGGGCATAGCAGCTTCGCATCCAATCTCGAATCAGCCCGGTGTAATCTTCATGGTTCTCGGCAACCATGCCCAAAGCACGATGCATATTGCCCTGGCACAAGAAGGCAATTTGTTCAGCTTGATCTTCGGGGCAGTTGTTCTGTACCAACACATCTTTTATTTCATCCGCAGGGATCGCAGGTACGATGATTTTTTGGGTGCGAGAAAGAATGGTGCCTAAAATGCGGTCGGTTTGGTTGCAAACCAGTAAAAAGAACGTTTTATGCGGGGGTTCTTCAATGATTTTAAGAAGGGCATTGCCTACATCGCCCAAAAGTTCAGGCATCCAGATGAGTTGAATTTTTGTATCGCTTTCAAAGGGTTTTAGTCCCAGTCGGGTGATGATTCTGCGACTTTCAGCCCGGTTGATGTTCCCCTGTTTGTTTTCATCTCCGAACTCCATTTCCAGCCAGCTGTTCACGTCCATATAGGGCATGGTGGCAATTGCCTTTCTGAAGCCTTCCAAGTGCATGTCAGACTCTTCTTTGGCTCCGATAACCGGGAAGGTAAGATAGAGGTCTGGGTGCACCAGTTGACGGTATTTGTGGCAGGAGGCACATTCACCACAGGCTTCATTGGTTTTAACAGCAGAAGTGCAGTGGATGAATCGGGCCAGTTCGAGTGCCAGGGGCAATCCTGCACCACCCTCTTCCGTTTGAAAAAGCAATGCGTGAGGCAAACGCTGGTCGTGGTGCATTTGCGTCAGCTGCTTCAGTTTAGAGGCGATGGATGAACTGAGTTGAATCATTCTTTTTCAGCCTCTTTTCCGCGCAACAAATTAAGCAGACTCCATGCAATACCTGATGCAAGTAAAATAATAACGGCAATGCTGGAAATACCGGCAATTTTGGTTCCCATGGCATAGCTCGCAGGTTCAAAGATGAAGGTAATCTCAGCTTCTCCTGCGGGAAGTTTCATGCCTCGCAAAATGTAGTTGCAACGGAAATGTTCAGCTTTCTCACCATTGATGTAAGCCTGCCAGCCTTTGCCTGAATTGTAATAGATTTCAGAGAAAACGGCCAGTTGATCTGTATTTGCCCTATATCGGTAGCGAAGGGTATCGGGTGAGAAATGAGTCAGTTCAATGGATGCATTTGAATCTTGCTGAATGGTCAAATCCCCAATTTGATCGGCATAGCGCTTATCGACGATGGCTTCAGTGGCCGGATTGAAATCATTCAGCGCGAGGATTTCCTCATCGGCATTGTTCACCATTTTAAATTCATTGACGAACCAAGCATTTCCAAGCGCATTGGGGTTGGGGTTGGCCACAACGGGTCCATTTTCGCCTGCTTGCTGGATGATGTATTTGGCATTCAGCATATTCATGATGCGCATGTTGTTTTTCATGATGTGGAATTCGATCACATCCTGAAAGCGGCGCAGCTTGGCAGCGTGATACCCGCCTACGGATCGGTGGAAATAGCATACGCGAGCATTGTTGAAAGCATTCACAGTGCCGTCAAACACCCTGAAATTTGAGCTGTCCTGAAGGATTTGAAGATCAGCTTCAGTGGGTTGGAATGCCTGTTCATACGATTGGGTTTTGACAAAATTATCGTTATTCAAATAGCGCTTATCTACCGACCATATATCAATCACTGCAGCAAGTGCTACCAGCCAAAATACAGCCGTATCTTTTATCTTGCCCTGGAGCCAAAACCAAAAAGAGCCAAATGCCAAGCTAATGAAAACCAAAGAACGGAAAGCATCAATGCGGATCAGCTTAATTCGGTCTGATTTAACGGCATCTACTAAACTGCCAAGTTGCTGGTCATTTGAACTGCTTGGGTCATACATGCCTGCAGTTAATAGAATGAACACGCAAAAGCCCCCTGAAATGTAGAAAGCCTTTAAAAGAGCGTTTTTGACCGCTTCTTTTTTGTGGTGCTTCTTAAAAAGTTCATTCAAACTAATAAAGGCAAACAGCGGTGCAACGATTTGAGCGATGACCAGTGACATGTTCACTGATCGGAATTTATTGTACAAGGGCAGATAGTCGAAAAGGAAGTTGTTGAGCAGCCCAAAGTTTTTACCCAGCGACATGAAGAGGGAAAGCACAAAGAGTACAAGGAAAACCCATTTCTCTTTGCCTTTCATGAGAAAGAATCCCATGCAAAACAGAAACATGACAATGGCCCCGTAATACTCAGGACCACTGGTAAAAGGCAAAGAGCCCCAGTAAGCCAAGGGATACTGCTCTGCGATTTGTCTTGCTTGCGGATTGCCTTGTTTCTTCAGAGCCTCATAAGTTTCACTTTTGGTCCCAAAGTAGGTACTGGAACCACCACCGGCAAAGTTGGGGATGATGAAAGTCGGAAGATCTTCCACCCCCTGGCTCCATTGGAATGCATAATCACGGTCGAGGCCGC
>CAZYJD010000112.1:0-5671 GCA_964647785.1 uncultured Chitinophagaceae bacterium | reverse complement strand
AATTACCTCTTGATGATCATTGGAATGGCATTGATCATTCTCGGATTTATTTTGATGTACGGAGGAAAAGAAGACATCTACAGTTTCAGAAAAATAACCCTTGCCCCTATCTTGGTGGTGGCCGGTTTTGCAGTAGAAGTTGTTGCCATATTGAGAAAGCCGGCATCTGAATAAAATGGAGCTGATCAAAAGTCTGCTCATTGGAATTGTTCAGGGTCTTACCGAATTTCTTCCGGTAAGCAGCAGCGGTCACATAGAAATCTTTAAAGAATTGTTCGATTACAGCCCGGAAAATGGGTTGGTGTTTACCGTAATGCTTCATTTGGCCACGGCCTTAAGTACCGTCGTTGTGTTTCGCAAAGAAATCGTGAAGCTATTGAAAGGTCTATTTCAATTCAAGAACAACGATGAAACCCGCTTTGTGCTCTTCATTGTAATTAGCATGATACCTGCCGTGCTGGTGGGATTATTTTTGGAAGAGAAAATCGAGCTCTTATTCGACCGCAATATGTTGCTGGTGGGAAGTATGCTGTTGCTCACGGCCTTGATTCTGTTGTGGTCCGACCGCATTAAAACCGGCGAACAACACATCACAGCAGGCAATGCTTTTCTTTTAGGAGTAGTACAGGCCATTGCCATTTTACCGGGCATTTCACGTTCGGGCAGTACCATTGCAGCTGCCGTGATTCTGCGCGTTAAACGGGTTACTGCTGCAAGCTTTTCATTCTTAATGGTACTTCCTTTGATTGCTGGGGCCTCAGCAAAAAAAATGCTGGACGGAAGCGAAAGTGGAGCCAGCTGGAGCGAGGCATTGAGCAGTGATATCCTCATCGGTTCGATTGGTGCCTTCCTCGCCGGTATACTGGCGTGTAGATGGATGATCCTACTCGTGCAAAAAAGCCGTCTCCGATACTTTGCTTATTACTGTTTGTTGGCAGGTGGTGTAGCCCTCATTTACGGATTAATCAAAGCGTGAAACTTTTTTCCTTTTTATTGCTGTTTGTTCTTAGTCCGTTTTACGGCTCGGTGCTCTTTGCACAGGCATGCGATTCAAGCAGTGCCCCTGTGGTTGAATGTCGCTCTTATTTCCAAAGCAATCAGATCAAGAGCATCTACAAATGGAAAGACGGCCAGAGACATGGCTTATGGGTGGATTTTAAGGAAAATGGTTTATTTAAGCGGAGAACGCGCTACAGAAAGGGCATTCGCATATGGCAGATGGATTACATCAGTGAGAAAGAAGTCGTCATTACCAATAAAAAAGGTGACATCAAGCGCAGAAAAAGCTGCGGTTGCCGTTAACCTTCATTAGTTGAGGCGATAATCAGCCACCATTTGAAAAAGCGGGATCCGCACCTTGAATTCGTGTCGATCGCTCAAACGAATAAAGTTGTAATAGCCATACATCACCCCGATATCCGTGCTCAAAGGACACCAACTTTGGTAGCGATGCGATTCGCCCGGTTGCATCACCGGCGTTTCTCCCACCACGCCTTCTCCTTTTACTTCGCGCTTTTCTAGATTGGTATCGAGTATGACCCAATGACGTGATAACAGCTGAATGGCATATGGGCTGTCGTTCACAATTTCAACATCGTACGAAAAAGCGTATTTATCCCGATCAGGATCGGAATAAACCTCTTCGTAACGCGCCTTGATGGACACTTTGATATTTTCTGTTACCGCCGTAGGCATGAGTGCTCAAAAATGTAATGCAGCATTGATTTATGCAAGGTTGAAACGCATTTCAGTAAAAAAAGTTCTGGCAAAACGTTTATAAATGGCAATCTTCACCTTTCGATTCAATCGAATTGAGGGAATGCAATCATATTTGCCGAACTTCCAACCTTTTGGAAAAGCAAATGTTTAATAAGCTGTGAAACAGGCCATTGTAATCGGTGCCGGCATTGGTGGATTGGCGGCATCCGTCCGTTTAGCCCTCAAGGGTTACAGCACCGCAGTCTATGAAACTGCTGCATGGCCGGGGGGGAAATTGCATGAATTTAAATTGGGGGCCTACCGCTTTGATGCAGGACCCAGCCTATTTACACGCCCCGGTTTGATTGACGAGCTCTTTGTTTTGGCCGGAAAAGACCCACGGCAATATTTTCAATACAAACCGCTGGAAACCACCTGCCATTATTTTTACCCGGATGGCATTCGTTTCGAAGCGCCTTCAAAACCGGAAGAATTCTCCAAAAAAGCGGCTGAAACTTTCGGGGTTGATGCGCAGAAGATTCTAAAGCACCTCCAAAAATGCGATACGGGCCTGCAAACTGCCGGAAAAATTTTCTTGGAGAAGAGCTTGCACCGAGCCGACACGTGGTTATCAACCGATGTGCTGCGAACCCTCACCAAAATACCGCAACTCGATTTACTGAAGAGTTTGCATCAGAGCAATACCAATGGCCTCAACGAGCCCCATTTGGTGCAATTATTCGATCGCTTTGCCACCTACAATGGCAGCGACCCTTATCGAAGCCCCGGCATGATGAAAGTGATTGCAGCTCTTGAACACGGCGAAGGCAGTTTTTATCCCGAAGGAGGGATGTATGCCATCACCAAGGCGGTATGGAAATTGGCCGAAGAATTGGGGGTTCAATTTCATTTCAACCACACCATCGATGAAATACTCGTGGAACAAGGAAAGGCAAGAGGCATTCGTATGGGCAGCCAAAGTATCATGGCTGATGTGGTGGTTAGCAATATGGATGTGGTGCCTACCTATCGCAAATTGCTCAGCAAGCAAAAAGCACCCGAACGCAGCCTGAATCAGGAACGCAGCAGCAGTGCCTTTATCTTCTACTGGGGCCTGAATACCTCATTTGATGAGCTCGGGGTGCATAACATCTTTTTCAGCGAAGATTACCGTGCCGAGTTTGCGCACCTATTCAATCAAAACGACCTATATCACGACCCCACCGTTTATGTGAACATCAGCTCGAAATACGCCCCACCCGATGCGCCGGAAGGCAATGAAAATTGGTTTGTAATGGTGAATGCGCCACACGACCGCCAGCAGGATTGGGATCAAATTCGCCCACAATTGAAAGCGGTGGTGATTCAGAAGCTGGAAAAAATGCTGGGTAAATCAGTGGGTTCACACATCGAACAGGAAGAAGTACTGAATCCCAGGGGCATCGCATTAAAAACCTCTTCATACCTGGGTGCTTTGTACGGGAGCAGCAGCAACAATATGTTCTCGGCCTTTATGCGGCATCCAAACTTCAGCAGAAAAATCAAAAACCTTTATTTCTGCGGAGGAAGCGTGCATCCCGGCGGGGGCATCCCCCTTGCTGTGCTTTCAGCCAAAATAGCCACCGATCATATTCCCCATGCCTGAGTTTGCACAGAAACACCACCGCACCTTGCTCATCATCCTCTTGATGTCATATGCAGCGGGCATCGTGGGTTATTTAAGTCCATGGTCGGCGCAGTTTGCCCTGCTAACGCCTTTCCATCTCCTGCTTTGTTTTGCCTATTTGCTGCTCTACATGGAAAAACGCAGCTCGAAGCTTTGGATATTTCTGGCCATTGTTTTCATTTACACCTGGTGTGTGGAATGCCTGGGGGTGAATACCGGTCTATTGTTTGGAGAATATTACTACGGGCGGGTGTTGGGCCTTAAAATTCTGGGAACGCCACTTTTAATTGGCATTAACTGGTTGATTTTGGTGTTATCCATAGGCAGTTTGGTGAGGCGTTTGCCCAAATGGTGGTTGCGAATTGTGTTGTCAGCCTTGCTGATGACCCTGACCGATGTACTCATCGAACCCATGGCCATCCGTTATGGCTTGTGGAACTGGAGCAGCCCCGAAGTGCCTCTGCAAAACTATGTAATGTGGTTTCTGGTGAGCCTGCCCATTTTTGCCTTGTATGAACGCATGCAGCTTGGCAGTGAAAACCGAATGGCAGCTTGGGTTTGGGGTTTGCAACTTTTGTTTTTTGCCACCGTGGTTTGGCTCGCCTGAGAATTAGAGCCTTTTTGTAATTTTGAAGCTTCATATCGGGATGTAGCGCAGTCCGGTAGCGCACTACGTTCGGGACGTAGGGGTCGCTGGTTCGAATCCAGTCATCCCGACCAATTTGACACCGAAGCGAAAATTTCAGAAGGATCAACGTTTGAAGCAGGTGGTTTAGAACGTTTAGCAATGGTAACGGGGTTAAACTTTTGCGGTTGAGAGATTTCTAAAAATCTAACAATCAAGTGATCTCCAGGTGATGGTCAACCTGCCATCCTCCCTCGACGATCATTTCCCATTGAACCACATCATCACCGCCAGTACCACAAATATCACCAGCAGGGATAAGGCTATGTCGATGATGCTTAAAGCTGATCGGGACTTTTTTCTTTCTTCATCCGTAATGGTTTGAAAGGTTAAGTTCTCAATTTGAACTTCTTCGGGCTTTGGTGTTGCCCAACTGACCACAACCACCGTTACAACACATAAGAGGAAAAACCATGCACCAAAGCTCAAATAGCTAATTGTACCCAATGTGTGCAATAGACTTCCCGGGGTGAGTGAATCGCTGATTATTTCGAGGAAAATTCTCGAGAAACCCAGCAATAAGCCCATGATCAAGGTTACAAAAGCCCCCTGAGCATTGATGCGTTTATAAAAGATGCCCATGATAAAAACCGCCGCAATGGGCGGAGCAATATAGGTTTGAACAGACTGGAGGTATTCATAAAGGACCCCTGAAATATTAGACATGATGGGAATCCAAATGATGCCTACCATCACCACGATAAGGGTTGCAATTTGCCCGGTACGAACCAGTTTTTTCTCCGGAGTCAGTGGGTGAAGTTTTTTGTAAATATCAATGGTAAAAAGGGTGGATACCGAATTGAAAACAGAAGCCAGCGAGCTCATGAGTGCGGCAAGCAAACCGGCGGCCACCAGTCCTCGAAGGCCTGCCGGAAGTAAATTGCTCATCAACACAGGAAATGCCTGATCGGGGGTATCCCAATGCAATTCACCCCTCATTTTTAGCGTGAGTGCGATTACACCGGGTATGAGAAACAAGAATACCGGCAATAGCTTCATCAATGCGCCAAAGATGGTACCCCTTCGTCCTTCTTTCAGGTTTTTAGCGGTTAAAGTCCGCTGCACGATGTATTGATCGGTGCACCAATACCAAATGCCCACAATGGAACTCGAAATCAACAGGGTAGGCCATGGAAAATCAGGGTCGGAGGCCGGTCTCCACATATTGAGGTATGCAGGCGTTACAGTTGCCTTCATGGATTCCCATCCCCCCACATGATCCAAACCGATGAGCGTCAATGCTGCTGCCCCAACAATCAGCACGACTGCCTGCAATGCCTCTGTGTAGACCACGGCTCTCATACCGCCCAATACGGTGTATAATCCCGTAAGCACTACGGTTGCGATGGCTCCGGTCCAAAAGTCAATGCCCAATAGCGCAGAAACAACAACCCCACCAGCATAAATGGTCACGGAAATCTTTGTGAGCACATAGGCGGCAATTGAAAATATTGAAAGAATCCATCGCGATCTTTCATCGAAACGCTTTTCCAGAAACTCAGGCATGGTAAACACCCTGCTATGTGCATAAAACGGAACGAAAACCCAGCCGAGTATCAGGATCATCCAGCCCTGGATTTCCCAGTGGGCCATGGCCATCCCACTTGAAGCGCCAGCACCGG
>CAZYJD010000111.1:0-5802 GCA_964647785.1 uncultured Chitinophagaceae bacterium | reverse complement strand
CACGCGCACCTTTTCGCCATAAGTTTGTATGCCCAATCCGCTTTCCAAGATTAGCTTTTCATTCAATTGGAAATAGAGATCAACCCCTGCTCCAAAATTCAGGAGGGGTTCATCATTGGCTTCGCGATATGCTTCGGACTGGTGAAAACCAAAGATTAGATTGCCCGATCTTCGTGTACCCAGTTGATCATTTCTATACTGAAGGTAGCGGTAGGTATAGGCCGGGAACATGCTCACCCCAACGGAGAATTTTGACACTTTTTTTCTTTCCGGAATCAACAAGATGCTTTCGCTGTTCAATCGCTCCACCAATCGCGGAAACTCTGAAAAACGCACTTCCGGCTTAAGCGCTGCAGGATCAAGGCTCAGTGCCTCAGAGGGTATGATTTGTTTTTCAGGTAAATTTTGTTGCACAGCCATGGAGGGTCGCTTTCTTTTACTGGCGGTCTCTTTGAGAATGCTGCGTGTATTTTCCATCTCGCGTTTAACCGATTCTTGATCCACGGTTTCAGCTAAAGCAGATGAACGGGGCGTTCGGTTAATGTTCGGTCTTACGATCGACTCAACTGCTTTTTTTTCGTTCGTTACGTTTTCCCAAAGACGGCCAAGTTCAAAGCGCAAGCCTGCAAAATTCTCACTGTCCGAAAACAACAACAGTAAAATGGATCCAAGTCCGATGGCAATGGCAGGAATGATCAGGAACATAGTGCTTCTGACCTTGCCTGTAAAGGCTTTTTCTTTTTCGTTGCTTACAGTACCCATGCGATCGAACGGTGCAAAGATAAAAGCACATGATGCGGCAATCCTTTATACATCGGGCTTTTTACCTAAAAATGAGACTGTAAAATAAAGTGCTACCGATGCCAAGACAAGGCAAATCCAAGGAGGAAGGAAATGAACCAAAACCGACCCAAAAATGATTGCTGCCAACCCTACAGTTAAAGCATAAGGCATTTGGGTGCGCACATGGCTGATGTGGTCACAATCACTGGCCAAAGAACTGAGAATGGTGGTATCAGAAATGGGCGAACAATGATCGCCCAGCACAGAACCGGCCAATACCGATGCAATCACGTTGTAGAATATTTCAAGATTTTCGGCCTTCATGATTCCGGCATCTGCTCCTACCGTCCAAGCCAAAGGAAGCATGATCGGATACAAAATGGCCATGGTTCCCCAACTGGAGCCTGTTGCAAATGAGACCAGCGCAGCCATGAGCAAGGTGAGGCCGGGCAACCAATAAGGAGAAAGTTTTCCCATCAGCAGACCTGTTAGAAAATCGGCAGTGTGCAAGCGCTCGGTGAGTCCGGCCAATGCCCATGCCAGCACCAGAATAACAATGGCCGGCACCATGGCTTTGAATCCATCCAGTACTTTTTCAATGCTCTCTCGAAGACCCAATGCACGACTTAGAACAGTGGAAGCCACTGCAATCACCAGCCCCCAGAAGGAAGCCCACAATAAAGCCAAATAACTATCGCTACCACCAATGATGGCACTCAATCTTGTGAACACATTGCCTTTTGCGCTTTGCCAAACAGCCTCATCCCAGCCGGTATACAAAAGTGCAGCCAGTGTGCCAAATACCACCACGGCAATTGGTAAGAGAGCATTGAAACTATACTCATGGGCGGGTACCACCTCTTCAGAAGAATCATTCTTCGCTTGATCACTCACCGCATGGATCCTTGATCTGGCCTTTTTTTCAGCCTGCAACATGGGACCGAAATCACGATTTCTAAGAATTAGAATTAAAATGAAAATCAGCGTTAGCAGCGGATAAAAAGAATAACGAAGCGACTGAAAGAAAAAACCATACACATTGCCCGACAATCCTTCAATTTGCTGCAGTCCCTCTGAAATATATCCCAATTCGGCACCAATCCAGGTGGTGATAAATGCAAGTGAGGCTACAGGCGCAGCAGTAGAGTCCACAATGTAAGCCAGCTTCTCACGCGATATTTTCATCCGATCGGTAAGCGGGCGCATGGTATGGCCAACAATGAGGGTGTTGGCATAGTCGTCAAAAAAAATGAGCACGCCCATAAAGTAGGTTGCAAGTTGAGCAGAACGGGCAGAGCGGGCAGCAGATGAAACCCTTTTCACCAAAGCGCTCATTCCTCCATTTTTACTTATTAGGCCTACCATTCCTCCAATCAAAACACTGAATAAAACCACCGACATATGTCCGCGGTCTACCGAACCACCTGATGCATCCGGAACCAAAGACCTTAATATCTCCTGATCCATGATTCGCAACATCTGCAGCCAAACACTTTGATCTCCGTTTTGATAAAAGGCAGCAATGATCACCCCACTGAAAATGCCCCCCAACAATGCCGTGACGACTTCCCTGAATAGAAGGGCAAATAAAATGGCAATCAGGGGCGGAAGCAAAGAAAACCAAGGCGGCATAAGACGAAGGTTCAATGACTTTTCAGAAGCATCGCTGTGTCTCAAAACCAATTGCACTTCCTGCGCATCAGGCAATTGAATCTCCGCTGATGCCGTTTCCATTTCTACCGGCTCGTTGTTCAGCAGAATTTCGACCACGCTGGTATCTTCAATTTTGAGTTTACCACCCGCATGCAGCAGGCCGGGCTGTGAATCGTTGGCGCTAGCCATGGCCGCCAGGCACAAAAACTGAAGAATGGCAATTAAGCGTATCAACATGAACATCAAATTAACGGCTTATTGTCCGAATCCAATCTTCTGCATGTTAAAAGTTATCAATATTACCAAGACGCATTAATTTGCAAGGATGACTCGAAATTTACCCGAAATAAAAACAGCCATTGAAGAAATGCTTTTAGCACATTGTCCGCCCTTACAAGCTTGTGAGCAAGCCGAGGGAATTTTGTTCAAAGGCCGCATTGCCTGTATGCAAGGCAAGCAAAAAACAGATGGTCATTATTTTGCCAGTCTTATTGCAAAGCCAAAAGACATCCGCTTTTACTTTTTTCCAATCTACACCCATCTCAACGCCTACCCTGAAGTGAGCAAAGAGCTCAAAAGATTTCTCAAGGGCAAGAGTTGTTTTCACATCCGTTATATAAACGAAGCCCTGGAGCAAGAAGTTGATCAGCTGATTGAATTGGGCATTAAATTGTATCAAAAAGACGGGCTGATCTGAGTTCCTGAATTGGAAAACTTAATTTTGCCAAGAGCGTTAAAAAAAGCTATGAGTACAGAAATGATGAACAAAACCATACGCGCCAAACGGGGAACCGACTTGGCTTGTAAAGGATGGATACAGGAAGCAGCCTTGCGCATGCTGCAAAACAACCTCGACCCCGAGGTGGCAGAACGCCCTGAAGACTTGATTGTATATGGAGGAACCGGTAAAGCAGCCCGTAACTGGGAAAGTTTTGAGCTGATACAAAAAGCCCTGATGGATTTAGAGGCCGATGAAACCTTGCTTATTCAAAGCGGTAAACCGGTAGGTATATTGCCTACCCATGAGGATGCTCCTAGGGTTATCATTGCCAATAGTCATTTGGTGCCTCATTGGGCCACCTTCGATTATTTCAAGGAATTGGAAAAAAAGGGGCTGATTATGTATGGACAAATGACCGCCGGAAGTTGGATTTACATCGGATCTCAAGGCATTGTGCAAGGCACTTATGAGACCTTCGCTGAGGCCGCAAGGCAGCATTTTGGAGGAAGTTTAAAGGGAACCCTTACAGTAACCGCCGGGCTCGGTGGCATGGGGGGGGCGCAACCCCTGGCCGTTACCATGAATGAAGGGGTGTGTCTGGCCGCTGAAGTTGAAGAATGGCGCATACGCAAAAGATTGGAAACCCGCTATTGCGATGTAATGAGTCGCGATATCGACGAAGCCATAGACAAGGCATTGCTTGCGAAAGAAAAAGGAGTTGCCTTGTCCATTGGCGTACTGTGCAATGCTGTTGATTTACTTGAGCGTTTGGAAGAGCGAGGCATTGTGCCCGATCTGTTGACCGACCAAACCTCGGCACATGATCCACTGGTGGGTTATTATCCGGAAGGCATGGATGTGGAAGCAGCCGACCGGCTGAGATCACTTGAACCAGACCGCTACCTTGAACAGAGTTACGATACCATGGCACATCACGTTCGCCTGATGTTGTCGCTACAGAAAAAAGGAGCCATCACCTTTGATTATGGCAACAACCTTCGCGGGAGAGCATTGGAAAGAGGCGTAGAAAATGCCTTTGATTTTCCAGGCTTTGTTCCCGCCTTTATCCGCCCCTTGTTTTGCGAGGGAAAAGGACCATTCCGCTGGGTGGCTTTGAGTGGAGATCCTGAAGATATTTACACCACCGACCGCGTTTTGCTCGATCTTTTCCCTGAAAATGAAAGTCTGCACCGCTGGATTAAAATGGCGCAAGAGAAAATCGAATTCCAGGGACTTCCTGCAAGAATATGCTGGCTTGGGCAGGGAGAACGAGAAAAAGCAGGTTTGGCTTTTAATCAGCTAGTTCGTGAGGGCAAAGTAAAAGCCCCCATTGTGATTGGAAGAGACCACTTGGACACGGGATCTGTGGCTTCTCCCAACCGCGAAACCGAAGCCATGAAAGACGGCAGCGATGCCATTGCTGATTGGCCCATTCTCAACAGTTTGATCAATACTGCCGGAGGTGCGAGCTGGGTGAGCCTTCACCATGGAGGCGGCGTAGGCATCGGCTACTCCATACACGCAGGCATGGTGGTTGTGGCCGATGGAACCGAGGCAGCGGATAAAAGACTGAAACGCGTTTTGCACAACGATCCGGCCATGGGCGTCATAAGACACCTCGATGCAGGTTACGACATAGCCTTGGATACCGCCCGAAAACACCGATTGAATATTCGCGATCGACTCATCTGATGGACCGCTCCCTTTCGGTCGTGATTGTTTGTTTGAATGAGGCCGAACACATCCAAGCCTGTATCAATAGCGTTGGTCAACTGGCCGATGAAATCATTGTAGGTGACAGCGGAAGCACCGATGGCACAGTGGAACTTGCACGCCAGGCAGGTGCCAAGGTTGTTGAATTGGAATGGAAAGGCTATGGCGCCACCAAAAATGCATTGGCACAAATGGCACAATTCGACTGGATTTTAAGTCTGGATGCCGATGAACAATTGAGCCCCGAACTGCGCTCGGAATTGCAGCTGATTAAAAATCAGTCACTCGAAGGCGCCTATTCCTTTCCCAGAAAGAATTTCTACGGCAAAAAATGGCTGCGTTACGGCGGTTGGTATCCCGACCAGAAAATTAGGCTTTATAACCGAAAGCAAGGCCAATGGAACCGGCAGCTGGTGCACGAAGAACTCATCATGGAGGAGGGTATCGCATTGAAGACCTTAAAGGGTCCGTTGCTTCACCACACCATCAAAGATCGTACGCATCACCTTCAAACCATCGACAAATACGCCCAATTGCGGGCCCAAAAGCTCCATGCAAGCGGGAAAAAGCAAAGCATGCCGGAAGGTCTCTTGCGCAGTGTTGGCATGTTTCTCAAGAGGTATCTTCTCAAAGGGGGCTTGCTGGATGGCAAAGAAGGCTTTTGGTCGGCATGGGATTCAGCAAAGGCACGCTGGCTAACTTACCAGTATCTGCAAAATATTAATGCTATGAATTAAACTGAACACTCAACTCAGTTAGTGATATGTTACGGCGGTAACTACTTTGTTCTTGATCCAAACGGAAACCCAGCCTGTGCCGTATCTAGCATCCAACCTGTAGTAATCTCCATTGCTAGAAGAAGAGGTAGATCCTACGGTGTACAACTTATTAACTAACACATTTACTAAATCTTCTGGCATGCCGACAATGAT
>CAZYJD010000110.1:0-5808 GCA_964647785.1 uncultured Chitinophagaceae bacterium | reverse complement strand
TTGCCGTTATATTCTCTTTATCGGAGCGATTGGCGGGGTTTGTAGTTTTATTCTGTTGTTTTCCTTCGCTGAAATAGTATTTTCCCTCTTTTTCTTCCATGGGGGCGTCTTTTCCAGTGGGGATAAGTAATATCTGTCCGACATTTATCTGCTTATCACTACCCGGATTGGCACCCACAATATCCGTCAATGCTACATTGTATTTTCTGCTGATGGTAAACAAGCCCTGTCCCTTTTCAACTTCATGCATGATATAGATTTTACCCTGCTTCACCTTCAATCCCACCGAATCAGCAGGTGCAGCATAAACTGTCGGAATTAGCATCAATCCAAATATTATTAAGGTCAGTTTTTTCTTCATTCTTTTATTGCATTTTTATCAATTTCACGAACCATGACATGAAAACCTAAGTTTACATTCAAAGGTACACAGGCTTAACGACTACCGCGGGTACAAATTATTCACCAAGACAAAAAATTGCCTATCATTGTTCTGAAAATGAAACACTCTCTTTTTCTGATCATTCTTCTTTCCTTCATCGCGCCCTTGCACGCGCAACAAAAGAAAGTTCTGGTTTTTGAAATTAAAGAGGAGATTGCTCCTTCGGCGACGCGAATCACCAACAAAGCACTGCAAGAAGCAATGGCACAAAAAGTTGACCTCATCGTGCTTCACATGAACACTTTTGGTGGTTTGCTTACCGACGCAGACTCCATTCGAACAGCCATTCTTAATTGCCCCATACCGGTTGTGTCGTTCATCGACAATAATGCTGCATCTGCCGGTGCATTGATTAGCATCGCGTGCGATCGCATATACATGCGCAAAGGAGGCAATATTGGCGCTGCAACCGTGGTAAGCCAAAGTGGTGAGGCCCTGCCGGATAAATACCAAAGTTACATGCGAGGCATCATGCGATCAACTGCAGAAAGCCACGGAAAAGACACCTTGGTTGAGGGCAATGATACCTCTTACAAATTCAAAAGAGATCCAATGATTGCAGAAGCAATGGTGGATCCGAGGACGGTGGTACCCGGCATATCCGACTCAGGAAAAGTGCTCACACTGACGGCCACTGAGGCCATGAGTGTGGGCTATTGCGAAGGCATGGCTGAAGGCTTGAATGATGTATTGGTACAAGAGCAATTGGAAGGTGCTCAAATTATACGTGTGGAAAAAAGTACGCTCGATAAGTTTCTGGGTTTCATTACCCATCCTGGATTTAGTTCTGTACTTATTTTGATTATCATTGGGGGAATTTATTTCGAATTGCAATCACCCGGCATTGGCTTCCCCCTCTTGGCAGCAGCAACAGCCGCTCTGCTCTATTTTGCCCCCCTGTATTTGGAAGGTTTGGCAGCCAATTGGGAAATTCTGCTTTTCATTATCGGTTTAGTCTTGATTGGTTTGGAAATCTTTGTTGTTCCGGGTTTTGGTGTAACAGGTATATCTGGAATTATTTTGGTGCTTTCTTCCTTGGTGCTGAGTTTGATTCGAAATGTGAATTTTGACTTTTCATACAGCAGCAATCAAGAAGTGAACGCAGCATTGCTAAGCGTTCTGATGGCCTTGTTGGGTTTTGTGGCCCTTGTGCTTCTTTTTGGTCGAAGTTTAATGAACAGTACTCTTTTTCAACGAATTGTTCTGCAATCAACCTTGGAAGAAGCAAAAGTGAGTATGGGCAATGAGCAAAATGCGGATGAAAATTCAGAAGAAGAATTCATCGGTCATACCGGAGTTGCACACAGCAGTTTGCGCCCCTTTGGGAAAATAAAGGTGCATGACAAGATTCTTCACGCCAAAACGATGGGCGATTTTATTGATGAAGGCATGGGAGTTGAAATCATTGGCAAGGAGTTTGCCTACTGGATAGTTAAAGCAAGATGAGCGGACAGCGTTTTATTTTTTTCCTTTGTTTAACGTTTGCAGTTTTAGATAGTACAGCCCAAACAGAAGTTCAAATACAGGTTGGGAGTTTACTCGAGCTTGCTCCCATCGATTCTTCCAGCTATCAATACATCGACCTTTACACCAAAACAAGATTCGAAGAGCAGGAAATTTATTATGATAGCCTAAGTGGTTCAGGTTTGTACGACTATTTCTTTGGTCGGGGCGATTTTGATGCCCATCGTCTTCCTGGGACAATGAATGGCGAACGATTAAAGATTGCTGCGTTCCAAAATGTAGAAGACCAAGACGGCAACGTTCGTACCATTATTTTATGTTGGCTGCAACAGAACAAAAGCATGATTTGGATTGAGATGAATGCCTTTGATGCCGGGGAGGTGTATCTGCTCCAATGAAAATTCTCATCATTCGATTTAGCTCAATCGGAGACATTGTGCTTACAACTCCGGTGATCAGATGCCTTCAACAACAGCTCAAAGCTGAAGTACATTTCATCAGCAAGAGAGGCTTCGAGCCCGTGCTCAGGAACAATCCCTACCTACATCGCATTTGGTTGATTGAAAAGGATACGAACGAAGTGCTTCAAGAACTCAAGGCGGAAAAATTCGATTTCATTGTTGATTTGCACAACAATCTTCGGTCGAGAAAACTCACTTTAAGCCTTGGAGTTCCCGTAAAACGACTCAATAAGCTCAATTTTAAAAAGTGGTTGGTTACCTCTTTTAGAGTCAACTGCCTTCCAAAAGTTCACATCGTAGACCGATATCTTGATACGCTTAAGCAGCTAAAAGTTGAAAATGATCATAAAGGCCTAGACTATTTCTGCAGTAATGAAGAGACGGAGTTAGCAATAAATATGCTCAAAGAACATCAACTTGCCCCACATTCGTTTGATGTCATTGTGCTGGGGGGAGCACATTCAACCAAAATTTTCCCAATCGATAATTTGCGTGAAGTACTCTCAACTTATCACGAACCATTGGCATTACTTGGCGGACCGGACGAACAGGGCACTGGAGATCAGTTGGCTTCAGAATTTGACCATTGTATCAGCTTCTGCGGAAAAACATCCCTCAACCTGAGCGCAGCAATCCTATCCTTTGCTCGGGCAGTCTTATCAAATGATACCGGTCTCATGCACATTGCAGCAGCCATGAAAAAGCCCGTACTAAGTGTGTGGGGGAATACCATACCCGATTTTGGGATGACCCCCTATTACGGCAATTCATCCATTCCATCGTATGTAGCCGAAGTTGAAAACCTCGGATGCCGGCCTTGTTCAAAAATTGGTTACAGAAACTGCCCAAAGGAACATTTTCATTGCATGCAACATCAAAACAACGCAAAAATTGCCGAAGTAATGAAGACGCTTTCTTCTGTTAATGAAATGGAAGAAGACGAATGATTTTAAAAGAAGAAAATAACAACACTTTTCAAGTGGTGCATAAGATTAAAATTAAAGCCAGCATAGCCATATCGCTCAACTCAAAGACCAAATACCCTTTTGCGAGCGTTCTTAGAAGGAGGTTGTCGATTAAGAATTGAATAGAGCTGATAATCTGGCAGGTATTGTGGAGAATGATTCTCGTGCCAAACGAATCAAAAAGTTTAAAATTGACCTGTTATAGATCCAAAAGAAAACGTTGTACGAATTGAATAGTCTGAATACATCAAACACCCGGCGCTCAGCATTACTTATTTTAATATTGATGTTGGGTTTTCTTGCCACAGCCCAGAATCGAAGAATTCCTTTTTCAGAACTGAAGAAAGAATCGAATGGCACCTATACCCGCAATGGAATTGCCTTTACGGGCACCTCACTCTTGTTGTACACCGAAGGCAAGAAATTTCAGGAAGTGGAATGGCAGAATGGAAAAATTCATGGCTGGTTCCGAAGCTGGTATTTAAATGGCAGACCCGAGAAAGAAGTACACTATGAAAATGGGCAGCGTGAAGGCGCCTATAAGGTGTATTTTGAAAATGGCAAAGTCTACGAAGAATGCACGTATAAAGACGGAAAAAGAGATGGGATCTTTATGCAGTATTACCCAAGTGGTATGCAAAAAAAGAAAGCCCTTTACAGTGCAGGCAAACTCAATGGCAACATGACCATTTGGTTTGGAAATGGCCAGGTAGAACAACAAGCAGAATTTAAGAACGATCAGCCAAATGGCCTCACTGTTTCTTATGCAGAAAATGGCGCCAAAAGACGAGAAATAAACTATAAAGATGGGCTCCGTCATGGAAAATCGCTGATCTACCATACCAATGGAAATCTTGGGGAATCATCCATGTATCAGAATGGTCTTCCACATGGCTCCACAAAAAAGTTCGGTTTGAATGGCAAAATCATTTCAGAAGAGAACTTTGAGATTGGCAAAAAGAGTGGTGTTGCAAAGTATTATGATCTTAATGGCCTTCTTGTAGAAGAAAAACACTTTGTGGATGGCGTTTTGGATGGAACATACCGCTCTTGGGAAGATGGCAAACTGAAGAATCAGGGGGAATACAGTCACGGAAAGAAAAATGGCGACTGGATTGAGAATGCCTCTGACCCGCTTACAAAAAGTCAGGGAAAATATGTAAACGGCAAAAAACACGGTTTCTGGGAAATGGGAAACTCCTTGGCATGGGGCCCCTGCAAAGGGCATTTCAATATGGGTGTAAAAGATGGCAAATGGGAGTACTACACCACTGAAGGCAAGAAATACCGTGAAGAAACATGGAACGATGGCAGCTTAATTGAGATAAAAAAGAACCAATGATTACCAGCTATCTCGTGTTAGCTCCTTTTCCAAGTCCGAATAGGGTGACTGTAATCACCGATAAATACGGGTTGAAATATTAACTTTACTTCATGAAATTCAACTTACCAATTGTTATCTATTTTTTAGGTGCTCCCTTCTTATGGCATGCTTGTAGCGAAAAGCCCTTAGAACCTGTCATTGGTGACAAAGACAAAGGAATTTCCTTCCATATGAAGGCCTATTTTGGTGATGAATTGCTAAGTCTTAACGGTCCCTATTACGAAACGGCAAATGGTGATTCCATAAAACCTACCACCATCATTTATCACATCAACAACTTCTTTTTGTGGAAAGGAGATGATACCATTACCGTGGATGACAGCTGGTTTATGATGGATTTTTCAGATGTTGAAAGCACCGAAATACAACTGGATAATTTGCCTTCCGGTGAGTATGATGGCATTGGTTTTACCATTGGTGTGGCAGATTCTGTTACCAATGCAGATGGTTTATTGAATAACCGATTTTTGGTTCCAATGTATTGGAGCATGAACGCCGGATATATCAATTTTAAGTTTGAAGGAGAAAGTCCGCAAGCACCCAACGGAACCAATGTTTTGCATGTGGGCGGATATACCAGTGAATTTAAATTGTCCCGAACCATTCGATTAGGTATTCCGGGTGGCATTACAGTACCTGAAGAAGGTTACAGCGATCTAAACGTTAAAATGGATATCTATGAGTATTTCACAACTCCAAACACCATAGACCTTAGTCAATACCATTTGATTCATGAACCCAATGAGCAAGCACGAAATATTGCAGATAACTGGCCGGGCATGTTCTCTTACCTGCCTTAAGGCAAAGGCCATTGGGCTCAAAAAAGAGATGTTGAAGGGAAGCCCTTTTTGCCTTGAAGCGCATACAATGAAGATAAAATGAATGACAGCAGAGGTGCTTGCCATTATGCAGATAAAATAGTCTATCTCACATGCTTGTTGCATGGATCATCACAGTGAGGTAGCTACGCCTCTAAAGGAGCAACATTCACATTTCAAAAACCTTCCAGATCGATAAAATTTACTTGAGTGGCTGTGTTAGTTTTTACACCAAGGAGGAAATACACTGCATGAAGAGATGCAAAAAATTCAC
>CAZYJD010000109.1:0-5844 GCA_964647785.1 uncultured Chitinophagaceae bacterium | reverse complement strand
GGTTTCACGCCTCCCAATCATTTGAATACGATAAAAGTCTTTCCGAATCCGGCTTATGACCACCTGACCATCAACTATGGCAATTTTGCATCCATGAGTGGTTATGCATTAAAAATCACCAATCAATTAGGCCAAGTTGTTTTCACAACGCCTATCAATCAACAGAGCTCGTACATCGACCTTACCACTTGGACCGGTAATGGAATTTATTTCTTGCAATTGATTGACCCACAGAACAACACCATTGAAAATAGGAAAATTGTGATACAGTAGAGATTTCATCAGCCCCAAGCAGTGCTTTTGCATGCAGGGCTGGCCTAATCATTGCGATAAACAAGCTGATCCTAATAGCATTTGGTTCAATATGATACGCAGAGCTCTTACATTTGACAAATTGGAATCCGGCAAAGCATTCATACAAAATCGGCGAACACTTGATGGACAAAACACACTTTAAAATGAAAGAACAATTAAATTCAAAGATGCATGATCGTAGAAGGTAGATTTTGGGGATTATCGCCATACAACATATATTTAATTACCATAACCTGGCTCGTGAAAGATGGAGATTACGTAAAAAAAGGTCAGATAATAGCTGAGCTCCTAATAGAGTGGATGGAAGATGGTGTGTGTTATGAAAACACCGATAACAGAGAATCCTGCGAAACCGGTATCATTTCCTTAAATGTGGCAGATGGTGCGGAAGTGGATTTGGATACGGATGTTCTTTATTTCATTGACACCTCTGCTCCGAAGCCCGAACCCATAAAACTAAAATACTTCCTACCGGCTATCAGTCTTTACAGACCATTAAAGGTTACTTGCCCAATTTGTGAAACGGAAACAACCTTTAACAGTCATATACGCATGACAACAGCTGAAGGAACAATCAATTTATGGTGTTACCAATGCCAATCTTGCGGAAAACTAAAATCATCTGAAGACACTCACCCCGATGGAATTCGCATAGCTTTAGAAGATAAATGTAAATGTGGGGGACAATTTAGAAGAGACAAAAATATCTTCTGCCCTTCATGTAACTATCGAAAAACAGGCGAAAATAGGGCCGAAGATTATTTACATGCCTCAGCTGAAGAAATGGAAAAGCTTGAAATGAGACATGGCAATGAGGCGATGGAATAAATATGCACAGAACACAGTCGTTCAAAGCAACAGAGAATCCCCAAATAGGCCATGAACAATCATCCCCCTAAAAAACTCAAGCGCTTCCCAGTACAATAAAAAATTTGATCCGATATTCGAGTAAGAATTGTAAGGTTAGAAAATCTTAAATCATCTAAAAATGAATCAAGCAATAAATAAGTTGTCGACGCTATGGGTCGCGTTGTTTTTTTTGATCAGTTGTGGGGGCTCGTCTCAAGAAGATAAAGAAGATCAGAAACCTAAGAACGATGTTCGTTTCGAGCTAAAGTTTTCGGAAGACCGCACTGAAGTTACCCTCGGTAATCAAACCTGGATGACCCAGAATTTGAATACCCGAATATTTAGAAATGGTGATTCCATTCCCATCGCAAAAGATGCCGCAGATTGGGAAAAAGCCGAGTGGATGAGTTCGCCCATGTGCGGGTACTATGACAACAAGCCCGAAAATGCAGAAAAATATGGCTTGCTCTACAATTGGTATGCAGTAATGGATGAACGCGGGCTGGCACCCGAAGGTTGGCAAATCCCTGAAGACAGCGCCTGGATGCAATTGAAGAACTTCCTGAACCATGAAGAAGTAGCAGGTTATTACCTGAAAAGTACATCTGATTGGTTGGAAAATAATAAGGGCAACAATGCCAGTGGATTCAATGCCTTGCCAGCCGGTTGCTTTTCCATAGCCGACAAACAATATGAAGAGCTTGGCAAGGTTACCTATTGGTGGAGCACAAAATCAGGGAGCACCGCGCCAGCAGCACAAACCGTAGCAGCCTGGGTGTGGACCGTTGATTTTTTTGCGCTGAATAGCTTCGATCACGCCGATTTTTACAAAGGCAATGGATTTTCGGTACGTTGCCTCAAAAATTGATCACTGCAGGTATGAAAATGGAGATCTGATGGAGAAATAAAATCCCCTTGCACCCGTTATGAATATACTGAAACACCCATTACACCAACCACAGCCCTTCTTACAAGAATAATTTGAAATTTAAACGAATCTTCCTCCTCGGGAAAGTGGCCATCGCTGCCATGCTCTTCACCTTTTGTTCACAAAGCAAGCATGCGAAAGATACCCTCGACAGCATTGAAAGTGATTCAAAATTGGTTGGCGAACTGAAAGATTGTTTTCACGCATTTCATATAAACCGCATCCTTGAAGAACAAGCAGAATTGTTCTATCTGTATATAAATCGTGAGGTGGATGGCAAACAAAGCCTGATCGAAGATTTTATAAGTGTTTGTGATAGTTTAAAACAAACCCACTTCAATGATAAAGAGCTAAAGAAAAAAGTCGAGAATCATTTATTCTTAACCATCGAGATGTATGACATGTGGTCCGTTCAATTGGAGCGCGATACGAACAACATGGCTGATACGCTCCTTCTCAAACCCCAAACCAAGGTCGCCAATTATAGAAGCCGTAAAATGAAATACGATGAATACCTTCAATCAAAATTTCCAAGGGATCATTTCGTCAAAATGAGCGAAGAGAACATGTTGAAAAAATTTGAGAAGATAAATTACATCCAATCAAAAGACTATGGCCAATATGAACAGTTGAAAGAGACAAATCTAAAATCTGCCATCAAGCTGTTGGAAGACATCACTGAAAATACAACGGATTTTCAAGAACGTTCAATCTATCAAATTGAATTGGCCGACCAATACGAAAAACAAGGCGATGTTTTGAACGGAAGAAGCGAGTTAGCCAACTTTTCAAGCAACACTGCAATGAATTTGTACAAATCAATCTTAGATAGCCGAAAATATTCGCTCTATCTTTTTGAAGCTTGGTTGAAGTGGCGTGCTGTTACGCAAATGGAAGTTGGGGGAATGTCAAATACATCAAACATACCGAATGATGAATATGACAAAGTCAGAGAACAAGCTGCCAACGTCATACTTGAGCAGATTGCAAAACATGAAGAAGATGAGATGGCTATCAATCAGTTTTTACTACTTGCCACGCATGACATGATCAAACGTTACGGGGCTTATCCATTGGGAAATCAGGGCGTCCTTGAATACCTCGAACTATTTCATGATATCAAGTAACGCCTCATATCATTTGGTAGTGAATGAACGTTAATTCCATAAGAAATGAAATATCCTCTGATTTTAAGCGTAATGCTACTCTTTTGTGGGCTTGCTGAAGCCCAAACCATACAATCGCGCAATTACGGAACCATTGGCTATATCAAGCCCGATGGCACCATTCAGAATAGCCGCTACGCAACTGTTGGCTATATCAAGTCAAATGGAACCATCCAAAACAGCCGTTATGCCACCATTGGGTACATCAAATCTGATGGCACCATTCAGAGTAGCAACTACGCCACCATTGGTTATGTGAAACGCAATGGAACCATTCAAAACAACCGCTACGCAACCATTGGTTATATTAAAGACGATGGCACTGTGCAAAACAGCAGCTACTCCACCATCGGATATGCAAAAGGGGTAAGAAAAGAGTGGGCCGCTGTTGTCTTCTTCTTTTTTCAGTTCGATGATTAAGCCGAGACAAGCATTTGAAAATGATTACGCGTGAATACCACTGCAAGGGTAAGCTCGCTGCCAAGCTTTTCTCATTCACCATGGCGCTCCCACCCAGCACAGCAAAAGCTTACCTATTGAAACAACTTGGGTTTAGTTCTTAACAAATTTAAAATGGTATTTGGTATGGTTACCAATGCTAAAAAAGTACATGCCTTTATTCAAGCCAGATAAATCTACAGGAATGTGAGTAGAATGTGCAAGTCCTTTACATAATAGGCTCCCGGTATAATCAAAAATGGCATAGGTGCTACCAATACAATCGGGCGGTACAATAACGGTGGCATGATCTCCTGCCGGATTTGGATAAAGCTTGATGGGAATATCTGTTGGTGGTTTCAGCTGCTTTTCGGTGGATGATGTTTGCTTATTATCTACCTCAAGATTCAACTTATATCCTTGGACATAACCCACTTCGTATCCACGCCAGTTTTGATAGAGGTTGCTCCCCACCAAAAGATAGTCTTTGTCATTGGCAAAGGATATGTTTTGTACATCTAAATGTTGAAGGCTTGCCAGTTCAAGCAACTGAATCCATTTGTTATTGACGAACTTCCATAAACACAAGTTGCCATTATTCCTGAAGTAATCAGATCCATTCTTTGAACCGATAAGAATTGTTTCACCATCCTTCAGTAAATGCACGGCGTCTACAAAGAACGGATCGGTCCCCAAGTCAGCATCACTGTCAATTTTTTCTCCGAGCAAGGTCCACACGTTATTACTGAGTCTATATATGGCTGCTTGATGCTTCTCTCCCATTGCTAAAGTTGCACCATTGGCAGAGAGTGAGAGTGTCAAAGACATATAGGTGTCATAGTTTACTGATAACTCTTGACCTATGCGCCCCCAGCCAGATGTGGTATATTGGTAAACTTCAACTTGTACTGAAGAATTATCCTTTGTTCCAATGGCAACTTCAGAGCCATCTGCACTTAGAGAGATGGCTAAATTGCTATTTGAGCCAATGGGTATGTCAGAGCCCATTTGATTCCAAGCTCCATTGGAGTATTCATATACTTTAACTGCGCTTTCGTAGACCAATGCAAAATGCTTTGCATCCCTTGAAATATTTAGAACATTAGAATACCTGGGAATGGGAAAACTATTCTCAAGTGTTAAAGTTCCTGATGCTGAAATACGGTAGTATGAAATTCTTTCTTTTGTGCTGTCTTCTGTTACAAGAAACTCAGAGGTGATGAGAATATCTCCCGAGTCGGACATCACCAGCTTCTCTATTCTGTTGGCCTCAGTTTTGTAATAAAACCCCTTCCAGATGCTTCCAGTACTATCTTTATAAACTAAAATAGTTCTTTCATCGTCTTCGGTATAATCATCCCAAGGCAAGATCGTCGCAATGGTGGAACCGTCATCAGAGATCGCATAGAACGAGTATGCGCGTACAAAATCATTCTTATTGCCCACCATCTGAAAATGCAGCTCTTTTCTGGGTTTTTCTTCATTTTGATACACTCGAGCATAGCCTTCTTTTCCGGACTGTGGCTGAGCTGAAAGTGCCAGATATTTGCCGTCTTCTGATAATGATATGCCGCTGCCAAGCCGGCTACCGGGGTATTCGCCAAATAAGTTGTAGACGAAACTGCGACCTGGGTATGCGTTTCCTACAAAACCTTTAGATGAACCAACATCAAAATGTTTCCAATTAGTTAAACCGGAAGCAGTCACCTCTTCATAAGTAAAGACCTTTCCTTGGTTGAGCCAAATACTGGAACAATCCCACCATTGGGCGGCTATAACTACTGTTTTACCATCTCCTGTAATGCCAACCGATGAACCAAAGTTATCATCCGGATATTTTGTTTCCTGGTTATCCGGATTAAAGAAGGTCATTTGTAGATTCCAATCCTGGTTGTAGAATTCGTATAGTTGTGCGATGCCTTTACCATCATCGTGGTTGGGGTTTCCTATGATCAATCTCGTACCATCTGAGCTTAACGCTGCTTGCAACGTTTTATCACCAATGCTATCTACTAAAATCTCACTCCCCTTTTTACTCCAACCGTTGCTTGTTTTTTCAAACACAATTGCGCGTCCGGATGGCTTGCCGTTGTTACAATTTGTTTGGGCTGTAAAAGACAGCATATATCCGCTTCTGGAAAGTGCTAG
>CAZYJD010000108.1:0-5845 GCA_964647785.1 uncultured Chitinophagaceae bacterium | reverse complement strand
AACAAAGAGCGTATACAGTTGTTTCAGGGAACAGTAATCCAAAGAAGAAACGCTGGTATGGCAGAAACCTTTACTGTTCGCAAAGTAAGTGGTAACATCGGTGTGGAGCGTATTTTCCCAATCCACAGCCCCAATATTGAAAAAATTACGGTGAATCGTCGCGGTAAAGTGAGAAGAGCTCGTTTGTTTTACCTCAGAGGCCGTTCCGGTAAATCAGCAAGAATTAAAGAAAAGCGCGTTTAATTTTTTACAACCGCACAAAAAAGCCTCTCAGAACTCTGGGAGGCTTTTTTATTTTTGAAGTCCATGAGCAGCATGCAAGAAATTCCAAGCAAATTCCAACCTGCCGATGTCGAAAACAAGTGGTATCAAGCCTGGCTGGATAACAATATGTTTCACTCGGTACCTGATGATAGAGAAGCTTATACCATCGTTATTCCTCCCCCCAATGTTACCGGTGTGCTCCATATGGGGCATATGCTCAACAACACCATTCAAGATGTGTTGATCAGAAGAGCGCGCATGCTTGGCAAGAATGCTTGTTGGGTTCCGGGCACTGACCACGCCTCCATAGCCACTGAGGCAAAGGTGGTGAAAATGTTGGCGGAACAAGGATTGAACAAACAAGAAGTTGGTCGAGACCAGTTTCTCCTGCACGCATTTGAGTGGAAAGACAAATACGGAGGAATCATCCTTGAGCAATTGAAGCGCTTGGGTTGCTCCTGTGATTGGGATCGAACGCGTTTCACCATGGAACCCGCCCTCTCTGAATCCGTTATCAAAGTATTCATTGAATTGCACCAAAAGGGGTTCATTTATCGCGGTCATCGCATGGTGAATTGGGACCCCAAAGGCAAAACAGCCCTCAGCGATGAGGAGGTGGTTTACAAGGAAGAAAATTCTCGACTTTTTCATCTCCAGTACCCCCTTGTAGGCCTACAAGGGCAATACATCACCATTGCCACCACCCGACCAGAGACCATCCTTGGTGATACCGCCATTTGTGTTCATCCCGAAGATGAGCGCTACGCCAGCATCATTGGTCGCAAAGCCGTAGTTCCTTTGATCGGAAGGGAAATCCCCATCATTGCTGATGGCTATGTAGATCCTGAGTTTGGAACCGGTGCCTTAAAGGTTACTCCCGCCCATGATGAGAACGACTATGAACTGGGACAAAAACACCAGCTGCAAAGCATCGATATCATGAACGACGATGGCACCTTCAGTGAAGCAGCAGGCTTGTTTGTTGGCGAGGATCGATTCCGGGTAAGAAAACAAATCATTCCCATGCTGGAAGAGGCCGGGAATTTGGTGAAAATTGAAGACATCAGAAATAAGGTGGGCTACAGCGAACGAACCGATGTGGTTATTGAGCCCAGACTTTCACGCCAGTGGTTCGTGGATATGAAGAAATTCATGGAAGCCCATCCTCAGGTGCTCGATGCCGTGATGAATGACGAAATTCGCTTTCATCCTGCCAAGTTCAAGAACACCTATGCCAATTGGATCAATAACATTCGCGATTGGTGCATCTCTCGTCAGCTTTGGTGGGGCCAGCGCATTCCTGCATGGTATGGTCCACAAGGCGAAACCTTTGTGGCAGCAACAGCCGATGAGGCAGTTTTTCAGGCCAGAAAACAAGGAAAGAATTATGAGATCGCTGATCTGCAACAAGATGAAGACGTGCTGGATACCTGGTTCAGTTCATGGCTGTGGCCCATGAGCGTTTTTGATGGACTGAACGGAAATGAAGGAAAAGATTATCCCTACTATTATCCGACCAGTGACCTGGTTACAGCTCCTGATATTATTTTCTTCTGGGTGGCCCGTATGATCATGGCCGGCTATGCGTTTAGCGGTCAAGCGCCTTTCAAGAATGTATACTTCACGGGCATTGTGCGGGATAAACAACGCAGGAAAATGAGCAAATCGCTCGGCAACAGTCCCGACCCCATTGAATTAATGGATCAATTCGGAACCGACGGCGTTCGTATGGGCTTGTTGTTAAGCGCACCTGCCGGAAACGACTTGTTGTTCGACGAAAGCCTTTGTGAACAGGGGCGTAATTTTTGTAACAAAATATGGAATGCCTACCGTTTGGTGGCCGGATGGGAGTCTACCCATAACACCAATGAATGGTATGACACCTATGCAGGTTTGGCCACAACATGGATGAAAGATCGTGTTTCGATAGCCATTGGGGAAGCCTCTGACCATTTTGATAAATATCGCATCTCAGATGCCTTAATGGTTTACTACAAACTTGTTTGGGATGATTTCTGCAGTTGGTATCTCGAACTCATGAAACCGCCCTATGGCGAACCCATCCCCGATAAACATCTGAGCGATGTGAAAGAAATTTTCAGCGACCTGATGAAACTATTGCATCCATTCATGCCATTCATTTCAGAAGAGTTGTGGCATTTCCTTCAGCCGAAGGCCGGATTTATCAATCGGCAGGCAGCGCCACAAAGGCACGAAAGCAATGGCAGCAGTGAAAAATTCACCAAACTTTTCGAACTGATCACTGCCATCCGTTCCTTGAGAAACGAGAAAGGTATTTCTCCAAAAATGCCGGCTGAAATTGGCATTCAGGGAAAAGACCTAAGCGTTTATCATGAAGCAAAGGGTTGGATTGGCAAATTAGCCAATGCCCAATTGATTGATCATGAAATGCAACAAGATGGCATGAAGGTTTTGATCGGAACTGATGAAGTATCGATGCATTTTGAAGGATACACCCCTCCTGCTGTTGACAAATCAGAAATTGAAAAAGAACTGAAACGTCTCAAAGGCTTCCTCATCGGTATCGAAAAGAAACTATCCAATGAAAAATTCCTGGCCAATGCCGGTGAAGATGTGGTGACACGTGAACGACAAAAGCAACAAGACACCCTGGATAAAATTGCTTCTTTGGAAAAAGAGTTGCGCTAGTTTTCAGCTCCTTTACTAAAAGAAAGATGAAGAATCGATCTGCTGTAAAACGTGTTTGTGTTTATTGTGCATCAAGCCCACATATAGACAGACGGTATTTCGAAGAAACCCGTGCATTATCACGCTTGCTGGTGCAGGCAGGAATTGAAGTGGTTTACGGTGGCGGTGCAAAAGGACTCATGGGCTGCCTCGCTGATTCAATCATGGAATACGGCGGTAAAATCAAGGGGATCATGCCAAAATTCATGAATGAAGTTGAGTGGGCTCACAAGTCGGTTGAAGATATGGAATTCACCGAAAGCATGCACGAAAGAAAAGCCCGCTTTCTTGAAGAGGTAGATGCACTCATTGCCTTACCCGGTGGCAGCGGAACCCTTGAAGAATTATTAGAATCCATCACCTTCAAGCGCCTGGGTTTGTTTCATGGCCCCATAGCCATTTTGAATACCAATGATTATTATGCCCCCCTGAAAGTAATGCTGGAAAGGAGCATAGCCAAAGGGTTCATGAAGGCTGAACATGAAAAACTATGGGTGTTTGTGAACCATCCCCAAGAAATTTTGGATGTTCTTCGCGCCGGATAATGGAATTGCTGAATAGCCCATCTAAAAATCATCTCTGTTTTTTTCTCTTTGAATGAAGAGGGCCGTATTTTGGCACCCATCCCATGTTACCAGCCGAGATTGAACAAAAGTACATCATACGTCCGCTGAACCATTTGAGCAGGTACTTGGCGCATTTGATTCGTGGCAAACTATGGCTTAAAGTGCTGGCAGGCATCATACTAGGGGCTATTCTTGGCTTGATTTTAAACCCTGAAAGCGGGAACTTTAACGAGAACCAAGGGGTACAAATAGGGCGCTGGCTTAAACTTCCGGGAGAAATATTCATGAAGCTCGTTCAGATGGTTATGATCCCATTGATTTTTTCTTCCATCATTACCGGATTGGTGAGCAATATCTCTGATAAGCTTAAAACCTTTGGACTAAGCTTGTTCATTTACTTTGTAATCACCACTCTTGTGGCTATTTCGGTTGGTATTGGAGTCGCATACCTTTTTCAGCCTGGCAAGTTTTTTTATGAAAACGGGGGCTTCAGTGCACATGGACAAGGTGCTCATGATGTTCACAATCAAAGTGAATTTCCAGGCATTCCCGAATCCATTTCCAACCTCATTCCTGTCAACCCGTTGGAAGCCATCTTGCAAGGTGAAATGCTCAGTGTTGTTATTTTCAGCATCATTATTGGCATTGCGATGACTCAAATGGAAAAGCTGAGCGGTGAACCCGTGCTCCGCTTTATTGAAGCCATCCAAAAAATTTGTATGATCATTGTCGGCTGGGCCATGCGACTAGTGCCCTATGCCGTTTTTGGACTCATCGCAGCATTGTTGTCGTCAACTGGTCCTAATGTATTCATTGGTTTGGGATACTACATGCTCGTTGTTTTGCTGGGTTTGCTCATTTTATTCATTTTCTACCTGCTTGTTTACCATCTATTCGTGGGCAAGAATCCATTTACCTTTTTAAAGAACATCAAAGATGCCCAATTGCTGGCCTTTTCAACAGCCAGTTCTGCAGCAGTAATGCCCTTGTCCATGAAAGTGGCAGATGAAAAACTTGGTGTATCTTCAAGTGTGAGTGACTTTGTCATTCCAATTGGTGCTACGGTGAACATGGATGGTACTGCTCTTTTTCAATGTGTTACGGTATTTTTCATGGCCCAGGCCTACGGCATTGAACTGGCTCCCTCCGGAGTGCTTTTGATTACCGTAACGGTTGTATCGGCTTCCATAGGAACACCCGCCATACCAGGAGGAGGTGTTGTGGTTTTAGCTACGGTGCTCAAAAGTGTTGGGATTCCGGCGGAAGGTTTATTGGTCATTGTTGGAATTGATCGCATTCTGGGAATGTTTAGAACTGCAGTAAATGTTACAGGTGATTTGACAGCAGCAGCAATCTTTAACCGATGGTTTGGCCATTCCAAGATTACCGCTGCCTCGGAAAATCCTGCAACAAACAAATCTTAAAGCCCAGCATGGAGCTTATCTCCTACAAAATTTTTAGCTTGCCGGAAAAAAATGAAAAAACTGCTCTTCCTCATGCTCTTCGGTGTATTTATCAACCTTTACGCCATTGCTCAACTCACCAAAGGCCAAGTTGTATATGACATTAAAATTGAGGCCGAAACTGAAGAAATGAAAGCTGCTGCGCAAATGATGGGCAATATGAGCATGGAAATTCTCTTTGCACCCGGAAAATCCAAAGGCATCATGAAAATGGGTATTTTGATGACCATGACCACCGTCGTGAATGCAGAATCAGAGGAGATGCTCATTCTGATGGAAGGCATGACTGGACAAAAAGCCATCCTTTCCAATCTGAGCGAGTTGGAAGAACAAGCCCAAGAAAAAAATGAAGCAACCAATGTTTCTCTTTTTGATAATCAACGAACCATTGCCGGTTATGCATGCAAAAAGGCGGTGATTGAAGATGCCGATGGCAATGAGATCACTTACTGGTACACCGAGGAAATCGAAGTAGAAAAAAGAGGTCAGGAAAATCTTAACGCCGACATACCTGGTTTTCCCATGGAGTTTGAAACCTCAGCCAATGGCATGAAAATGACCTTCACGGTGACAGAAGTGAAGGAGACTTTCGATCAAGCGGAAGAAGAAGTTTTCAGTCTGGCTATTCCAGATGGCTATGAGATCATGGAACTGGAAGATTTGATGAAGCAATAAAGCTTTTATCCCAAATCCATTCAATCATCGTAATAATGCCATTCGCCTAAACTGTGGCGATAAAAATGGCAGGTATTTCGTGAACCCACGTAAAACATCAGAACAAAATCTTCTGATTCCTCCTCTTTCCAATAGCTAAAGTGCTCGGACAGATCAGGATTATTCCAG
>CAZYJD010000107.1:0-6065 GCA_964647785.1 uncultured Chitinophagaceae bacterium | reverse complement strand
GCAAACTGGGCCATGGCCAACAGGCCAATCACCGCCGAAGCAATCGCATCTATCTGCATGCAGGCAGGCTCGATTTTGAACATCCGGTTAAAAAAGAAAAAATAACTTTGCGCTGCCCGTTGCCCGAAGACAGCAACTGGAACTTTTTTACATCATTCGACTATTAAAAACACACCAAAATGAACGGAATTTTTTCAGTACCCGCACCGCGGAATGAAGAAGTGAAAAGCTATGCTCCGGGGAGTCCCGAAAGAGCTGCGCTTAAAAAAGCCCTACATGAACTTCGCTCCAAAACTGTGAATATCCCCATGTACATTGGCGATCAAGAAGTATATACCGATGATTTGCGTGAAATGCGCCCTCCGCACGATCGCAAACACCTTTTGGGTACTTATAACATGGGCACCAAAGAACATGTAAAACAAGCCATTGCTGCTGCCTTAGCAGCCAAAGCGTCATGGGAAAACATGGACTGGCAGGATCGCGCTGCAATTTTTTTAAGAGCAGCCGACTTATTGGCCGGGCCCTATCGCGCTAAAATGAATGCTGCTACCATGCTGGCACAAAGCAAAAATCCATATCAGGCTGAAATTGATGCTGCTTGTGAATTGATTGACTTTTTTCGTTTCAATGTTCATTACATGCAGGAAATATACATGGAACAACCTCCTGTGAATCCTGCAGCCAACTGGAACCGCTTGGAGTACCGCCCACTCGAAGGATTTGTGTTTGCATTGACGCCTTTCAACTTCACTTCCATTGCGGGCAATCTACCCACAGCACCCGCACTCATGGGCAATACGGTGGTTTGGAAAGCATCTGAAACACAGATTTACAGTGCACAAGTCATTGTTGAATTGCTGAAAGAAGCAGGCTTGCCCAATGGCGTGATTAACTTGGTGCATGTTCCAGGCCCGGAAGCAGGAGAAGTTATTTTTAAACACCCCGATTTTGCAGGCATTCACTTTACAGGCTCAACAGGGGTATTCAGAAATATCTGGCGTGAAATAGGAAACAACATCGACTGGTTTAAATCCTATCCCAGAATTGTTGGTGAAACCGGAGGAAAAGACTTCATCATGGCCCACAATAGTGCGGATGTGGATGTACTTGCAACAGCATTGAGCAGAGGTGCCTTTGAATTTCAAGGACAAAAATGTTCTGCTGCTTCTAGAGCCTATATTCCAGAAAGCCTTTGGGAAGCAGTGAAAGAAAAGCTCTTCGCGCAGCTCAATGATATGAAGATGGGGCCTGCTGAAGATTTCAGCAACTTCATCAATGCA
The DNA here is from genome assembly GCA_964647785.1 of uncultured Chitinophagaceae bacterium. Lineage (GTDB taxonomy): Bacteria > Bacteroidota > Bacteroidia > NS11-12g > UBA9320 > CAZYJD01. The sequence continues at coordinate 4,782 of CAZYJD010000107.1, read as the reverse complement.
GTCATCGATGAAAAGTCTTTTGATAAGATTTCCGGTTACATTGATCGAGCAAAAAATGACCACAGCGAAGTGAAAATCATTTACGGTGGAAATTGCAATAAAGAAGAAGGGTTCTTCATTCAACCCACCATTTTGCAGACCACGAATCCCGAATATGTTACCATGTGTGAAGAACTGTTCGGCCCCGTACTTACCATATACGTCTATCAAGATGACGAGTATAGCCGAATGCTTGAAATACTCGACAACACTTCGATATACGCCCTAACCGGTGCCATCATTGCCAATGACCGAGAGGCCATCCGTTTGGCCACACACAAGCTAAAAAATGCCGCCGGTAACTTCTACATCAACGATAAACCCACTGGTGCAGTTGTTGGCCAACAACCTTTCGGAGGTGCGCGCGCCTCAGGGACCAATGACAAGGCCGGAGCCAAAGTAAATCTGATGAGATGGGTGAGTATGCGAACCATCAAGGAAAATTTCGTTCCACCGAAAGATTATCGTTACCCTTTTCTTGAAGAGGAGTGTTGAAAACCTATGCTAGAAGAAGTGAAAGCCCGGTAATGATCCGGGCTTTTTACATCCATGAAAATCCGGTATCTACAACAACATCAAATTGATTGCACCCGCTGGAATGCGTGCATTGAGCGCTCACTGGCACCGAAGGCTTATGCCCTGAGCCAATGCCTGAATGCACTCTCCAAATGGGACGCATTGGTGCTGGGAGATTATGAAGCCGTGTGGCCCCTGCCTTGGAAACAGAAATGGGGCATCAAATACATCTGGCAGCCTCCTTTTCTTCAGCAATTGGGACTGTTTTCTTCGAAAGCGGAACACTATGAAAATTGTAGCATTTGGCTTCGATCCATTCCAAGATCATTCTTTTTGGCTGATATGCAGCTCAATCAACGCATGCAATGCAAGCACATGAATGGGATTGCCAATGAAAGAAATAATTTCCTATTAGCCTTGAATCAGCCCTATGAAGAAATCCGCAGTGGTTATGACAACCGACATCGCAGCAGATTGAATAAAATTGAAAGGGAAAATCTATTAAAATTGAACGCCCATCCCCTATCAGCTGCGGAAGCCGTAGATTTTTTCAGCCGGTATCAGGGGCGTCTTGATCCCCGACTTGACATCCATTTTTACAAGTCAATCACCCAACTAATGGTTCGATCCCCTGAGCTCTTCGAAATTCATTCATGTTGGCTCGAGAAGGAGTTGTGTGGCATAGCAATCCTTCTAAAGGATGAACACCGGCTTTATTTGATCATGAGTTCACCCAACAAAATTGGAAGACATTTGAACTCTCAACTATTCATCCTTGATCAAGTGATCAGAAAATACAGCCAAAAAGGCACTCATATGCTCGATTTTGAGGGTTCAGACATCCCCGATGTAGCACATTTTTATGCCAAATTCGGAGCTGAAAAAGAAGCTTACAAACAAATCAAATGGCGAAATCCTCTGCTCAAGTTAATGCGTTGTAAAAAGTAAGGCCCGCTCGTTAAAATGGGGTTCCCTCTTCATCATCGAATGGATCCAGGTCGTTCATTTTAGATTGCATGGTCATCACATTGATGTTTGGATTGTAGTCTAAATCTTCGCCCATCCCCATTCCAACTTCAGCATTTTCGAATTTGGCGTACTCATTTCTGAATCGCATCCAAACCCCACCTGTGCTACCATTTCTGTGTTTTTCTATGATGAATTGCGCCAATCCGGTGGTGTCCATGCCATCCACTTCCTGAATCTTATAATATTCAGGTCGATAAATGAATCCAACAATGTCCGCATCCTGCTCAATGGAACCCGACTCCCTCAAATCTGAAAGAATGGGTTTTTTATCCTGCCGTTGTTCCACCTGACGACTGAGCTGTGCCAAGGCGATGATGGGGATATCAAGATCTTTTGCCAAGCCCTTAAGCGACCGGCTGATATAGCTGATTTCTTGTTCCCTGTTTCCATTTTTGCTGTCTTCACCGCGCATCAACTGCAAGTAGTCAATTACAATCATTCCTATATGGTGATTGGCCTTCAATCTTCTCGCCTTCGCTTTGAGTTCAAAAACCGACAATGCTGGCGTATCATCGATGAATATTTTGGCTTCAGATATCTGCTGAATTTTGGTGTTCAACTGGGTCCACTCAGCCTCGGTAAGTTTACCCGTACGAAGCTTTTCGGAAGACAACTGGGTCTCGGCTGATATAAGACGGGTTACGAGCTGCACAGAAGACATTTCCAATGAAAACAGGGCCACCGGCGTATCGTGATCCACTGCAGCATTTCTGGCTATTGACAAAACAAATGCTGTCTTACCCATCCCCGGACGACCCGCCAAGATAATCAAATCTGACCTTTGCCATCCTGCAGTGATACGATCGATCTCAACAATTCCTGAAGGCACTCCTGTGATGCCACTTTCTCCACTCTTGGTGTTCTGTATTTGCCTAATGGCCTTGTTGATGAGCTGGCCAATATCTTCAACATTCTTTTTGATGCTCTTGTCCTTCACGCGAAAGATTTTCTCTTCCGAACGATCTAGAAGCTCAAAGGCATCAACCCCTGCTTCAAAAGCATCATGAACAATTTCTCCTGAAACAGCAATCAATTCGCGCTGAACGTATTTCTGCATTACGATATGCGAATGATATTCCAAGTTGGCGGTTGAGGCAACTCTCTGCGTAAGACGACTTACAAAATAAGCTCCCCCAACAAATTCAAGCTGCCCTTTGGAGCGCAGTTTATCGGTTACCGTAATAATATCCACCGGATGCCCGTCTTTAAATAGCTCCACAATGGATTCATAGATGTATTTATGGGCATCTTTGTAAAACGCATCTGAGTTGAGCACATCCAATACGCGTTCAGGCGCATTCTTTTCAATCATCAATGCCCCCAATACCGCTTCCTCTACTTCAAGCGCCTGTGGCTGCAATCTGCCTTCGATGCTCAAATCAATTTTTCGTACAGCCTTCGTGTTCTTTTTATATTTTTCTGCTTTTTCTTCCATCATTCAAACGGCTTCGAAAATAGAAGTAGTTCCTGTGGAGAAAATCTTTTTTTCACCACAGCTCGGTTATCCACAACGATTTTTCTCATGTGAATTACTTGTTGATAGCTAAACGAATATAATCTGAAACCCTTGATTTTAAAGAGAAAGATATTCACAAAATGCAATTCTTCAGGTTTGAACTTGTATCTAAAAAATCCTGATTTACGAGCCTGCGTAACGCTGTCTTAACGTTGAGATGAGATTCAGATTATTTTTTTCACATGCGATGTGTGAGATTTTCTGTTTGCATTTCGCTTCCGAAAAAATTAGCCGCCGCATTTGTGTATGCTTTTGGTAAAGATCGGGCTTTCTTCTTTTACTCGACCTGCAAAATGGAATTATATTTGTTACTTTAGTCAAAACTCGATTATGGAAGCGAAATTTTCACCAAGGGTAAAAGAAGTCATTCAATTCAGCAGAGAGGAGGCCATCCGATTGGGGCATGGTTATATCGGAACTGAACACCTTTTGCTAGGCATCATAAGAGAAGGAGAAGGCAAAGCGCTCAACTACATGAAAGCGCTTGGCATCGATCTCCTTCGACTGAAGAAGTCAGTAGAAGACAATATTCGCGACACCGCTTCACGCACTTCTAACCTAGGCAATATCCCTTTGACCAAACAAGCTGAAAAAGCCCTCAAAATCACTTATTTAGAAGCCAAGATTTTCAAAGCCGATATCATAGGAACTGAACACTTGTTGCTATCCATTTTACGAGATGAAGACAACATTGCCTCTCAGATTCTGCAACAGTATGGTGTGGACTATGATACCTTTAAACAAGCCGTGGAGAACAACTTGAATCCAGAATCTGACATAAAGTCAGAAATGTCTGGCACTGATAGTCCGGAAGATTTCTACAATGAAGAACGACGCAGTCAGGATCAGCGCAGATCTTCTGCTCCTAAAAGCAAAACACCAGTTCTGGATAACTTTGGTCGCGACTTGACCAAACTGGCAGAAGAAAATAAGCTCGATCCAATCGTAGGTCGCGAGAAAGAAATCGAACGGGTCTCACAAATCCTCTCAAGAAGAAAAAAGAACAACCCGGTTCTCATTGGAGAACCCGGGGTAGGAAAAACAGCCATTGCCGAAGGTTTGGCTCTGCGCATTGTACAACGCAAGGTGTCAAGGGTTTTGTTCGATAAACGAATTGTCACCCTTGATCTGGCATCGCTTGTGGCAGGCACAAAATACCGCGGCCAATTCGAAGAACGCATGAAGGCTGTGATGAATGAACTGGAAAAATCGCGAGATGTGATTTTGTTCATTGATGAAATACACACCATTGTGGGGGCCGGAGGTGCATCAGGCAGTTTAGATGCCAGCAATATGTTTAAACCTGCATTGGCCCGAGGAGAGATCCAGTGCATCGGAGCCACCACCCTCGATGAATATCGACAGTACATAGAGAAAGATGGTGCCCTTGAGCGTCGTTTCCAACCGGTTATTGTAGAACCTGCAACACCCGATGAAACACTTCAAATCCTACAGAATATTAAAGATAAATATGAAGATCATCACAGCGTTATCTACACCCAAGAATCGCTCGAGGCTGCCGTAAATCTGAGCACCAGATACATCAGCGACCGTCATTTGCCCGACAAGGCCATTGATGTAATGGATGAAGCAGGTGCTAGGGTTCATTTATCAAACATTCACGTTCCCAAGGAAATTGTTGATCTCGAGAAAAAAATTGAAGAAATCAAAGAAGAAAAAAA
>CAZYJD010000106.1:0-6067 GCA_964647785.1 uncultured Chitinophagaceae bacterium | reverse complement strand
AAAATGGAGTTCGATATCGCTAAGTCAATGGCAGGATCAGACATTGATTTTTTTGCCGGAGGAGGAAAGAAGTTTTTCAGATCAGAGCTGAGCAACCTGGAATCGGCAGGTTTTATGATGGATACCACCTCTTTGCCCACCGCATCTTCTGTTGAGTGGGATGAAAACAAACGCTATGGTTATTTGCTGGCAGAGAATGGAATGCCCCGAATGTTAGATGGTCGTGGCAGCTTCCTTGCCGATGCTACCCTGATGGCACTTGATTATCTATCGAAGGCTGATCATGGATTCTTTCTCATGGTAGAAGGTTCTCAGATTGACTGGGGAGGTCATGAAAATAATTACGACTACCTTGCCACAGAACTGTTGGATTTTGATGAAACCATTGGCAAGGCACTCGATTTTGCTGATAAAGATCAAAACACCTTGGTTATTGTTTTAGCGGATCACGAAACCGGTGGATTGACCTTGGGTGGAAAAGCAGTTAAAAACGGAGATAAAATGTCAGATGACTATGGTCAGATTCAGGCATTGTTTTCTACCGGTGGTCACAGCACAACCCTCATTCCTGTTTTTGCCTATGGCCCCGGTGCCGAAAATTTTCAGGGCATTTACCAGAACAACGAAGTTTTTCACAAAATACTTCAACTTCTGGGAAGGGAATAATCAAGCGATTACATAAAGCCCATAGGAACTTTGGTTTTCCCTTTGGTGCTGCAGGTTTTGGGGCTACATGAAGCCAATATTGCCATCAGCAATACAAGCATTACAGCAAGTGATATCGATTTTTTCATCATATCCTTCGAACGATGATGGGCCATTAATTATTACCGCGAAAATGTTTTTCTCAAGGCGCGGAAAAACCGCTCAGGCATCTCACCTTTTGCCGCCTGCTGATAATCTCCGTAGGTGCATGGAATTGTCTCCACACGACCTTTCCTCAATGGAACTTCCATCCACCACCTTTCACTGAGTTTACTCTTGTAGAACGTAATGCAGTTCTTTTCCTCTGTCAACTCACATTTGTAAGTGGTGAAGTCATGGTGAAGATTGGGGTGATCCTTGGTTCTTGCCGACCATCCGTCAAGCAGATACCACAGAGCCTGCGAGAACAAACGAGCTCCGTTTCCGTAGGTATCTTCTTCCTTAAAATAAGGCCCAAAATGGATGAGCCTGAGGGCATCGGCATATCCGGCGTAACGAGCCAGACCACATAACTCCTCTCCAAATAAACCATTCGGTCGGAAATTAACCGATGGTAAATAATCTGAGGCCCTTACCGAAAACAAATCAAAAGAAACCAGATCTGCAAGGCGGAAATAAGGCTCGCATTCCTTAAGATCTTGCCTAAGCATACCCAAGCGCAACACATCAAAACCCATTTCATCGGCTATTGGCAATGTCTCAGGATGCTCCAAATACTGCTGAACAGCTAAAAAGCTGAAGTCAAATAAATAATTCGGGCGGTGCTCAATCACAGAAGAAACCCAACCTTTGTTTCCCAACTCACTGTTGGCAGACACCCTACTTACGGTGGCATTTCTGCGGTACTTCTCCAGAGCTCTGTACATTGCATAATTCACCTCACCATGGTTGCTTAAAACGACCAAAAGCTGGCCTTTTTCTGTTGCTCTGGCAGATAGTTCAACGAGAATCGCATTGCCTTCATCACCTTGCGCCAAATGCCCAAGATCAAAAATCTTCCTTCCGCAATCTTTGCTTAAAGGTGCCAGTGCACCAAGTTCCTTTCGCACCTGCACATGGTCTTCTTCTCCGTAACTCAACAATAAAAGATCGCCATCGGTAGGCTCCATCTCTGAAATGGCTGTATGTATGTAGCCCCCTAGCTTATTTTTACCCTGATCATACAGTGCTGAAAAGTCTCCCCAGAATTTCATCTTTACAAACATACAAGCTGCCTTGCCGGTCTGTTATTTCAATTACAAACAACCGGCTAAAGTGTTGCCAATTATGGACTGCAATGGGGATCAGTGGACTCCTCCCGCAGCTTTCACAGATAGAAGCATTCATGTGTTTCAAACCTGCACGGGTTAAAATGGTTGATGGTTAATACAGCTTGCTTTGCAGAAATTTCATTCAAAGAAGAAAATCTAAAGTAATATTGAAGCCATTGAAAGCATTTGTTACAGGAGCAACGGGCTTTGCAGGTTCGCATCTTTGCGCAACGCTGCTTGATAAAGGATATGAAGTCTACGCCTTATATCGCAGCGAAGAGCGCATTGACCAGAATAGAAACATTCTGAAATCTTATGGAACACCCGTTCAGCAAATGTTGCAGCAAATAAAATGGGTAAAAGGGCAGTTGAATGATGGCAGCTCTTATGCGCATGTACTGGATTCAGATACCACTGTTTTTCATACCGCCGGACTCGTTTCATTCGATGGCTCCAAATTTCAATCAATGTACGAAACCAATGTTTTGGGTACACGAGAGCTGGTGAACTATTGTCTGCAAAAAAAGGTTAAAAGCCTTCTGCATTACAGCTCAACATCTGCCACTGGTAAAACGTTGAATGAAGATGAGCTGATCACGGAAAACACCCCCTTAGAACGAGATAGCCGAATGAGCGCCTATGGTAAAACCAAATATCTGGCAGAACTCGAAGTGCATAGAGGAATTGCCGAGGGGCTGCATGCCGTCATCATTAACCCCGGAGTTATTTTAGGTTATGGCAATTGGAACGAAGGAACCGCCGTACTTTTTAAGCTCATCTACCACAAGCTGCCCTTTTATTCAAATGGAAAAAATGGTTTCATTGGAGTTCGCGATGTGAGCCTGGCAGCTGAATTACTTGCCAGACAGGGAGCAAAGGGTGAACGTTACCTTTTGGTGTCGGAAAATCTCGAATTTCAAACGGTTTTTAAATTGATGGCCAAGAGCATGAAAACAAGAAGCCCTTACATTCAAGTTCCGAATGCTGTGGCAATTTTTTTAGGCAAAGCAGGCGACATCATTAAAAAGCTGGGGATTCCTTTTCCGCTCAGTGCAGATTACACCCGTAGCAGCATTGCCCGGCATGGGTACAACTCGAGCAAATACTTGAATTTGAGCGGGTTAAATCTTCAACCCATGAGAGATGTAATCGCTGCAACTGCGCAGCTATTGCTTCAAGAGAATCAGTCAAGCAGGTAATCCAAAGCCAGTCTATAGCCATCCAGGCCAAAGCCAATGAGAATGCCATCACAGGCTGCAGCAACCAAATCAGTGCTGCGCTCGCCACCACGAAGGAACGTATTGGAAATGTGCACGCATATTACACGTGCAGAAATGGCCCTTATGGCATCTGCAATGGCAATACTGGTGTGCGAATAACCTCCGGCATTGATCACAATGCCATCATATTCAAAACCCGTTTCATGCAAGTGGTTAATCAATTCCCCTTCAACATTACTTTGGTAATAAGTCAATTCACACTTTTTACCAAACATGATCTTCAATGACTCTAAATACTTGTCAAATGAAACTGTTCCATATAATTCAGGTTCCCTCAAACCCAATAAATTCAGATTGGGCCCATTGATGATGCAAATTTTCTTCATGGCTCAACAAACTTACAATGCAACAAGCATTTCACATACGATAAAAGACCCGTATGCATAACCATTTATTTCCGCTAATTTCGAGTGCTCAAAAGTTGGTATGAGCGACGAGATCAAACACGAATGCGGCATAGCATTCATTCGCCTTAAAAAACCACTTGCGTGGTATAGTGAAAAATACGGTTCGGCCCTTTATGGGATCAATAAAATGCAGCTTATCATGGCCAAGCAGCTGCAACGCGGTCAGGATGGGGCCGGCATCGGCGTCATAAAATTAGACCCGGATGCAGGAGATCGATACATTGCCAGAAAAAGAAACAACTCTAAAAATGCGGTAGCGGATATATTCGAAGAAATCCTTGAAAAATACCGAGGGCTCGATTCTGAAAAGGTAAAAGACACCCATTGGCTGAAGAAAGAATTTCCCTACGCAGGTGAATTGATCATCGGGCACAATCGCTACGCTACTCACAGTGGTAACTCTGTAGAAAACCTGCACCCTTTCTTGCGCCAAAACAATTGGATGAGCAGAAATTTGGTGCTGGCAGGTAATTACAACATGACCAATGTGGATGATCTGTTTCAGCAATTGGTTGAATTGGGGCAGCATCCCAAAGAAAAATCCGACAATGTTACCATGCTAGAGAAAATTGGCCACTTTCTCGATGAAGAGAACGAACGCATTTACCATAAATACCGGCAATTGGGATACAGCAAGTTCGAAATTTCAGGCTTGATTAAAGCTGAGATGGATCTTGAACAGGTGTTAAAAAATGCCTTCAGAAAAGTAGATGGTGGCTATAACATGGTAGGACTGGTTGGTGATGGAAACGCATTCGTAATAAGGGATCCCGCAGGTATCAGACCTTCTTATTACTACGAAGATGAGGAGGTTTTTGTGGTTACTTCTGAAAGGCCTGCCATTCAAACTGCCTTCAATGTTGACCCGGAAGCTATATATGAACTTGAGCCCGGTTGTGCAGTAATTGTGAATCGAGAAGGGGTGACCCGAATCAGTAGAATTCTTGAACCCGAAGAGAAGCGCTCTTGTAGTTTTGAACGCATCTATTTTTCTCGCGGAAACGATACGGACATCTACCGAGAACGGAAAAATCTCGGCAGGCATCTCTCCGGTGAAGTCTTGCGAAAGATCGACTTCGATGTTAGAAACACGGTTTTTTCATACATCCCAAATACTGCAGCAACAAGCTTCTACGGAATGATTGATGGCATCCATCGCTATCTCGAAAGGTACAAGAGGGAAGAAATTATCAAATTGGGGGCCAATCCCAATCCTGTTAAAGTAGATGAGATCATTGGCATACAGGCCAGAAGGGAGAAAATTCTTATTAAAGACGTTAAAATGCGCACCTTCATCACACAGGATAAAGACCGTGAAGACTTGGTCGGACACGTTTATGATGTCACGTATGGCATTGTTCAACCCGGCATAGATACCCTGGTTGTGATCGATGACTCAATAGTTCGCGGAACCACACTCAAACAAAGTATCCTTAAAATCCTCGACCGTCTTCAACCCGCTAAAATTGTGGTGGCATCATCAGCACCCATTATTAAATACCCCGATTGTTATGGTATTGATATGAGTCGAATGCATGAATTTGTGGCATTTCAGGCATTGCTGGAATTACTAAAGCGCAACGGTCTTGAGCATAAATTACAGGAGACCTACGAGTTCTGCCTTGAACAACTGCAGCTTCCCGCCGAACAAATGGAAAATGGGGTGCAGAGATTGTACAATCTCTTCAGTGATGAAGAACTTACGGCGGTGATATCAGAACTACTTACACCCGTAAATTTAAAGGCTGAGGTAAAAATCATCTTCCAAACAGTCGAAAACCTGCATAAGTCCTGCCCAGGACATACCGGAGATTGGTATTTTACCGGAAATTATCCAACGCCCGGCGGAACAAAAGTGGTCAATCGATCGTTTGTCTATTATATGCAAGGCAATAAATCAAGGGCCTATTGAGATGAAAATAGGAATCGTATGTTACCCAACCTATGGCGGAAGTGGGGTTGTAGCCACCGAGTTAGGCAAATACCTCGCACAGGCAGGTCATCAGATTCATTTCATCAGCTATGATCAACCGGCAAGAATTGACTTCTTCTTTCAGAATTTATTCTATCATGAGGTCTCCGTGAGTAAATATCCCCTGTTTCGCTATCCTCCTTATGAAACAGCGCTCGCAAGTAAAATAGTTGACATCGTGGAATTTGAAGAACTGGACCTGCTACATGTGCATTATGCCATTCCACACGCTGCTGCTGCTCTCATGGCACAACAAATTTTACAGGACAAAGGCATTCAAATCCCCATCATAACTACCTTGCATGGCACCGATATCACCCTGGTTGGAAAAGACTCTACCTATGAGCCGGTGGTGTCATGGTCCATCAACCACTCCAATGGTGTTACTGCAGTTTCTAAAAGCTTAAGGAATGATACCCTCAGCCATTTTCATATCAGAAATCATATCGAGGT
>CAZYJD010000105.1:0-6078 GCA_964647785.1 uncultured Chitinophagaceae bacterium | reverse complement strand
CTGGCATAAGCCGTGCGGTATTCCGTTTTCAAACCCAGGAGTGAAGCGCGGAAAGGTTTTCTTTCGCGCATCAAGGCATCAGTGGCATGGGCATCGGCCTTGCTGAGGGCAGTGCTTCGCTCTCGAATGAGCAAGATGGAACTCAGCAACAAGCCAAGCACCAAGAGGAACAGAAACAAGACATCCATCTGCCCAAATACTTGGGTAAACCATGTAGAAATGGCTTCGGTTAAAGCAGAGGCGCGTTCTGCAAACAAATCACTGCCGCCGGCATACAACAGACCGAAAAGCACGAAAAGCACCAGAGGGATGGCCCAAACAATGCCTTTCCTTCGCTCCACCTTTTTTTCATCTTTCCAACTCATGAGGCTTCCCAGTTGCATGAGAAAAGCGAGCGGCATTTGAAGTGCAGCGTACGCAAAATTTCTTATTTCCGGACTCAGGCTATAGCTCACCAAAAATGCGTACGACATACACAAAGCCAACAGGCTGATGAACTGGGCATGCAATGCCCACAAAAAAGAAGTAAGCAACATAAGCAGACCACTGAGCAGCGGCCCGGTTTTCTTCATGAGCGCTGGTTGCAATCCAAAATGGGCCAACAGCAGCGCTGCTGTAAAAATGGGCACATTGTACCCCAATTGTTGGTGGTAGAAAATCAGGGCAAAAAGTACAGCCATTGCCAGAGCGAGGAAAAAAGAAGATTTGACTTTCAGAAACATGGTTTTAAAACGCCCAATATTGGCGGCAAATTGTTGGCTTTGGTCGAAGCTTGCATGGCACTCATCGGCAAATGGAAAGGGCTTAAAAGCAAAAGGCCCCCGAAGGAGCCTTATTTGCCATCAATCAAAAATACAAAACCGACCAATTTCGCAATGGTCAATATTTTCGCTTCTGCATCAGCCTGCCGGCTTCATCCCACATTTTCCATGTTCCGGTTTTTTCGCCATTGCGATAATGCATTTCAAAACGCAGATTTCCGTTTTCGTCCCAAATCAACCAAGTGCCGTGCGGCTTATCGTTTTTGAAAAAAGCCTCAGAAACAATTTTACCATCTTTACCAAAGGTTACCCACTTTCCTTCGCGCTGCCCTTGGAGGAATTGACCTTTTTCGCGGATTTTCCCTCCTTCAAAATAATAGAGCACCTCACCATTCAGCTTGCCTTCTTTCACGGTATAGTGAGCAGCGGTTGAACCATCTTTTGCCTTGTGTACGTATAAGCCCTCGTAAAGTCCGCCATCGGCGTCTTTAATCAGCGCCTGCGCACTCAGCAAGGAAGTGCTTAACAGGCCCAGAGCAAGCAGATATATTCTCATTCTTTTCAATTATGTAACACAAACATAACATTAATTTAACATACAGGCAAGCGTACATTTAAATTTCATCCGGATCGGGCTCATGGTTCATTGCAATTGCACATATCAGGTATGTTTATAGAGGAATCAAGCATACTGATTCTGCCATGCATGGATTTATTCTACTTTTGCGGCAGCATAAAAATAAAGAAAAACATGTCAGTACTCGTAGGAAAAAAAGCACCGGTTTTCAATGCACCGGCCGTTATTAACGGAGAAGAAATTGAAGAAAACTTTTCGCTCAGCCAATATGCGGGCAACAAGTATGTGATTTTCTTCTTTTACCCGAAGGACTTCACATTTGTATGCCCGACTGAGTTGCACGCTTTTCAAGAAAAATTGGATGAGTTCCGTGCAAAGGGCTGTGAAATTGTGGCTTGCTCAACTGATACCGAAGAGAGCCACTGGGGCTGGTTGCAAATGAGCAAAGACGATGGCGGTATTCAGGGCGTGACCTATCCGATTGTAGCCGATACCACCAAAACCATCAGCATCAATTACGGGGTTTTGGCGGGTGATTATGATTATGACGAGAATGATCATTTAACCGCCAGCGGACCGATGGTTGCCTACCGCGGATTGTTCCTGATAGACAAAAACGGGGTGGTACGCCATCAGATCGTAAACGATTTACCTTTGGGGAGAAACGTGAATGAAGCGATGCGCATGCTTGACTCACTCATCCATTTGGAAACCCATGGTGAGGTTTGTCCTGCCAACTGGGAAGAAGGCAAAGACGCCATGAAAGCCACCCATAGTGGTGTGGCCGATTATTTGAAGTCGCACTAATTCGAACCAAATTTCATACGGAGCCCGGTTTTAACCGGGCTTTTTTTTGCCTTGTAGTGCCGCCCATTATGCCTTTACTTTGCTGCCTATGCGCGGTTCGAAATTGCTACTTGAATTCATACAAATACTTGCAGGCATTGCATTGGCAAGCATTGGGTTGAAGGCATTTCTCATTCCAAACGGCTTTCTCGATGGCGGGGTAACCGGCATCTCCATTCTTTTTCACGAGCTTCTGCAATGGAACACCTCCTTCTCCTTTGTATTGTTCAGCATTCCTTTTTTATGGCTAGCGTGGAAACAGCTGGGTGGTGCAACCATGGTTAAAAGCATTGCGAGCACATTGCTACTTGCGGGCATGATTGAAATTGAGGTGTTCAATCCAATCACCGACGACAAATTATTGATTGCCGTTTTCGGAGGCCTGTTTGTAGGCGCCGGCTTGGGGCTCACCATCAAAAATGGAGCGGTGCTGGACGGGGGAGAGATATTGGGCTTGGTGATTCAGCAGCGTTGGGGCATTACCGTTGGCATGGTGAACCTTTTATTCAATCTGTTTTTGTTTGCATTGGCTGCATTTTTTCTGAGCACTGAGACCGCACTTTACTCCATGCTCACTTATTTGGTAACTGCCAGGGTAACCGATTTGGTCATCCACGGTTTTGAAGACCACATCGGTTTGCTCATCACCACCCCAAAAGCCAATCAGCTGATGCTGCTCATACAGAAAGAATTGGGGGCAGGATCAAGCATCATTCAAAGCGGAAAAGGCTATGGCAAAAGGGGCCTGCAGGAAGAACAACAAATGGTGCACTGTGTGATCAGCCGGCTCGATATACGCAAGATGCACCGCATCATTGATGAATGCGACCCCGATGCATTTGTGGTTGAATACAATGTGAACCATGTGAAGCGAGGCATCATGCGTCGCTACTTGCCCGGATTCATTGGGCAGAAAGACCGATAAACATTTGCTTAGGCTGGGCAAGAGGCCCCAAAGGGTTTTAAAATCAAATTGCTTGCTGCTATCGCTGGTCAGAGAGCAGACGTTCTAAAACTGAACGCAGGTATTCATTTTCCTTACGAAGCGCAAACAACTCTGCCTTTACTTCTTCATTCAACTTCGATTGAAGATTCTTCTCCTCATCACTGGCCTGCAAATGATTCGGTTCATTGAGCACCGCCTGGGCATCGAAAGATAGAATACTCTCAACCGCAACACCCAGGATATCGGCTATTTCAGACAATCGTCTCACCCCCACTTCGCTTTCGCCTCGTTCAATTCGCCCCAGTGCACTTACCGTGATGCCCAGTCGGTCTGCCAAATAAGCGCGTTTCAAATTTTTAAGCTCTCGAATGCTTTTTATATTGATCCCAACGTGTTTCATTGCCACAAACTATTCATAATCCCTTTGGTGTTGCAAACATAATTAAGATGAACACATTTGTGCATCATACGCACATGATCTCATTCATTTCGTCTCATTTCGCCAGAATCAACCGGTACGGGATTTCTACGAGACGTCCATTATTTATTGAGGGCACAAGGCAAATAACCAAGCAGTGTCAGTAGATAAAATATTTGCTCCTGAAGGACTTCTATTTCGTTTACTCCACAGGCAGTTAGGGGTATCTTATCAATTTCCACCTTTTAACGATCCGCTAAATTCAATGATTTGCTCACCCCCTAGATCCCATACAAGAGCTACTTCTGCCAATTGGCTCGCACTCAAATCTGTTTCACCGCCTTCGATGCGCTAAAAACCGAGCTAGCTCCGAGCGCATTTGCCATAGATACCCTCGACGGATGCTTTAAATACAGATATATTGCATTAACTTATAACCAACTCTCCTTTTACCATTCCCTAAGTCATTCAATATCAAAGGTATACATAATAATGTGCATTATTATCACATTTCATGCGTATAACTCACATTTAAATCCTTAAACCAAACAACAATCCATTCGCTTTTTCTCATATTTGTTCAAATAATGTTCACATTTGGCACAACATGTGATTTATGTGGCGCATACAAACACCCTACGTAAAATAACAACCACTGGGGGTGAAATTGACTGTCATCGCAACTAATGAACAATAGCAATACTGAAAATATAAAAAATGAGACACACAACCAGATCCAGCGAGTAGACATCCGCTTTTCGGCAAATTAATGAACTTATGAGTCGCAAATATTGCATTATACGCACATTCTCATCAGTTCTTAACAAAGTTAAAATAACGAGCCAACGCCAGCGGTGCATTGCATAACATTTTGCATCAAGGAATTGGAGAGGAAACATAAAACAAAGCCACTACTAAAAGACAAAATCATGAAGAATATTAAGACTACGACCAAGGAAAACAATTTAGGGACAAAAATTCGCATGCTCAGAGAACTTCGAAATCTATCCCAGAAATACATGGCAGATGAGCTCAATCTGAGCTTGAGTGGTTATGGCAAGTTAGAACGCGGAGAAACGGATCCTTCCTATTCCAGATTAACGAAAATTGCGCATTTGTTGCAGCTTAGCATTGAAGATTTGATTCACTTCAAACCATATACAGATGAACATGCATTCTTAACAGAAACCGAAACAAAGCGACAGCAGAATCCTTCACAATCCATGGGGGTTGCTGCTCTTTGGGATGCTCCAAACAATGAGGTAAATCGACTTCAAGCCGAGAATCACATCCTTCGTGGAATGATTAACCAAATCGTTTCCCAGATTTAATTACGTTGATAGAATCAACTGAATTCATTGGATTGTTATGCAACGTTTAGGCATTCATATACGTAAACTCCGCCAACTAAAAAACTACACGCAATCTTATATGGCGGAGCGACTCAAAATGAGTTCCAGTGGATACGGAAAACTAGAAAGAGGCGATACAGACATCAGCATGAAGCGACTGGAAGCTGTGGCTTCCATTTTGGGCGTCTCCATCGACGAAATCATTTTCTTTGACGAAGAAAACTACATCAATAATAAAACCAAAAATGCTAAAGTAGGGTCGAGCTTGAGATACGAAAATGGCCAAGCTGATGCCTCCCATTTGAACTCCGCCAAGGATGGTCATGAGCGATTGATAGCACAACTTAAGGAAGAAAACCGCTACTTAAAAGAACTTTTTCAATCGCTGCTGCACAAAAAGAAAGGTAACCCTAACCATTCAGGCTCTGGTGATGATTTAAGCTAATCTGTTTTCCGAATCTGCTCAACCGCTTGTGGAAGTGAAGAGCTAAACCCCATTGCTTGTCAATAACAAAAGTGTGCGACCGCTATGAGCGAATGGCGCTATCTGAAGTTGAAGTCATTCACATTTTACCTCGCGGAAGGGGGGCAAATGAAAGCGTAATATGAACCCAATGCTTTACAAATCTGTCATGCACTCTGCCATTGGTTTACGGACCTCTTCATCATGATTATTGTTCTCCCTCTGCACTTCTATCCAATGCTTATTGCAGGATTTCAATGGGCAATCAATCGGGCATGTGATGATTCGATGAATAGAAATGCCCAATGCTTTGAGGCAATTGTTATCCGTTAAGGTTTGTGCGAAGAAGTTCGATCTGATTCCTGTAATTCCTACACCGGCAAAGCGGTCGCATGAAATGATTCCCTTGATGTAAACTACTACCCTTACATGAAATCTCAATGATAAAATTGAGGGAAAACGTTCCGATCACCGGTGCAGCAATCACAGATTATCCAACTTTAAACCTAAAATGTCATGAAAACATTTACGGTGCAAAAATGCGCAGAACATGCGTTCTGTTCAGCATTTAAAAGTAGTAAAATATTACCTCAAATATCTTTTCACCACCCGCTATGATGCGCATGATTCATATTTCAGCTGAGCTCCTTGCTTAATTTCCCCTCATCACATTCACCGTCCATTGTTCGTGACGGCCAATGATTTGCACCACATA
>CAZYJD010000104.1:0-6186 GCA_964647785.1 uncultured Chitinophagaceae bacterium | reverse complement strand
CTCATCTCAAAATCTGCAGTAACCGGCTTTTTCCCATAACACGGATCATAATTGGCACAATCGGGGTTGGTCGGATCATTGCAAGGCGGCTCTTCTTTGCAGCCGGCCCAGGTGAGTATGCCGGCCATGCCGAAGGTAATGAGGAGTAGGTTCAGTGCTTTCATAGGGCTATTCTTTTTGGTTTACAGCGGTTTGCTGTGCTTTCAATGCCTCAATTTCGGCTTTTAGCGCTAAAATATACAAGGTAAGTTCTTCTATTTTCTTTTGCTGCATCTGCTGCATGGCACCCAGATCCAGACCTTCTTCGATCACTTCCTGTTCTGCCGGGATGCCGGGCAGGTGTTTGTGGGTGTGGATGAATGCTTCTACTTCTTCTAAGGGCATGAGCTGGTATGTGCTGTCGAATACAAAATCGGGCCACCACTGCACATCTACGTTCACTTGGGTGGCTCTGAAGGTGCCGTGGCATTCGGTATTGCCGTTTGCGTTGATGCGCAGTCCGCCAATGGCTGTGTTTGACCCATTGCCTATGCTCCAGGGGGCAATGACCAGCGCTCCGTTTAAATTGGCACCCTCGACACCTTTGCCATCGCTGAACAAAATGCCCATGTCTCCTGCCTGTGAGATGCTGTTGTACCCTCTTAACTTCAAGTTGGGAACCATCTGTATCATTTGGGTGTAGTATTGAAAAAGGCCATTTGGACCGCTAGGACCTCCTGTACCTAAAGCTCTTGAGCCAAAAATGGCGGCAGGGTGGTTCTGCGCCTGACTGCCCCTAACATCTAAGGCGGCTCTGGGTTGGGCAATGTTAATCCCGCAACTGCCATCGGGCATCACGATCATTTTGGTGTCGTATTCATCACTTGGTCCGGGGTTGTTCATAGAGTTTGCCGGGATTTGTGTGCGCACCCAAAACAAGGGGGCTTCGGGATTATAGGTGGGGGTGATGGCATTGGTCACATGCCCCGTGCTAAAAACAAATGGAAGTGGGAATTCTTCTATATTGCTCGTGCCTATACCAAAGCCTATGTTATCTGGAAGGCTGGGATCAAATACTGCTACATTGTTGTGGCAATCTTCCTTGGTTACAATTAAACCACTCTCAGCTATGCCCGGAGGTGGGCAGTACAAAATCTCTTGCCAGGCTTCAGGCTCGTTGGTGCCTACACCTAAATAACCATTGCTCTTCAAGACCATGCGCTGCTGATGATTGGTTTTGAAAATGAGATCGCTTGCATTGGTCGTGCCTAAAAATTCATTCCCATTCAGAGCATTACCACCTAGATCCCAAGAAGTAGGAGGTTGGGTTTGAGCATTCGCCCCAGAAGTACTGATCAAAAACGCTAGAACAATAGCCTTGCTGATTGTCTTAGTAAAAAAGGAAGGGTAAATAGTTTTCATAGCTGTAAATAATCTGTTGTATCAAAAAGAAAATATTACAAGCTGGAGAACAACCTTATTATCACAACATTAATAGATTTCGATAATTTATTTTTTCGATTAGAATGCCGATTTATGTAAATGATATTTTCATCGCAACATATGTGATTACCCCTCTAATTATTACTGTAAATGATCGTCATACCTCATTTAGAGAAACTATTATGACGTTTTATATAAGTAATACAAAAAATGATTTTCAAAAAGCAAATAAATTTAAGAACAGAGCCAAAAAAGATATTACAAAAGAGAAACGATAATGCACCCTTTTATTGAATAGATACGACCCCTTCAGGGTCTATTATTCTGCGATGTTCTTTTTCTATAAACATGTAAACCCTTAATGTTTAAGGGCCGCCTACCATGAGTCCTGTCTTTCAAAAGTTTTATATGTTGCGTTTTGCCCCCTTCTATCTGCTGTTCGCATCAATAAATAGGTTGAGCCTCTTAGCCACTCTTTAAAAATACTTGAAAATCATTGCAAAGACCTGCTGAATACGAAGGATTCAAATCTTTATAGGGTGTTCTATCATCGCGGAGCTACGACCCTGTTGGGGTCTAATGTTCAGCATATTTATTCTCCTATAAACAAGCAATCTCTTCGGGGTTGTTCATCCATTTGCCAAACTTCTTTTCATACGAGCTGTGATCATGCCGTACACCTGATCCTCAGTATAACTAATTCTTTTCCGATAGTCCATAAGAACGAAAGGGTACACAACATATACTTATCCGAAACACTTTGATTAAATAGATAAAATAATTGAAAATCCAGGGCATCAGGCTTGAAAAGTCCGCAATCAGCAGAAAAACCTACACCATCATGTACAGCAGACATACAAGTGTGATATCACGTCCAAAACATGCGCAGGAACCACCTCTCAGACCGATGAAACAATAGAGGTTAAGGGGCCTTTTTGTTTTGATTAATCAAAACATCAATGCATCCGGTCACCCCTGATTTCGAGTTGTCGGAGTAAATTGGCTTCAAACTGTATCAACTCTTGCCAACGGGCCTCTACTTTTTCTTCATCCATGTATTTTTTGGCCAATCGGAGAAACATTTTGTAATGCCCTGCTTCTGACACCATGAAGTCATGGTAGAAACTGCGGAGTTTCTCCTCACTGATATGCAGGCTTAGCAGTCTGAACCGCTCACAACTCCTTGCCTCTATCATGGCACTGATGAGCAAATGGTCTACCAGATGTTCATCCCGACTACCGCCCTTTTTAATGAAGGCCAGCAAGCGGTTGACATATTCATCTTTTCGCTGTGGACCAAGCTCTCCTCCCCTTTTTTCAAGCTCTTTCAAAACTTTTCGGAAATGTCCCCATTCCTCTGCAACCACCGGACTCACTTCATTCACCACTTCTTCCCGATCACTGAATTTCACAATCAGGCTGATACAACTGCTGGCCGCTTTCTGTTCGCACCAGGCATGATCAATCAGAATCTCATTGATGTCCATTTCAGCGATATTCACCCATCTCGGGTCCGTTGCCAGCTCCAATCCCAGCTTGGTTTTGCTCATGGAGCAAAGATAACAAGATGCTGCTGAAGAGCAGGTCATATGACCTTTCTCAAAAAGAAAACCAGCATGATTCCTTCTTAAATTACCGTAATTAATCATACCATACACATCGGCATGAGCGTTCTCTTTTTTACATGCAAAAAACCTTTCTGAGCCTTCTGCTGCTTTTGTTCATTGGTTTGATGACCAACTGTGGGAAAAAGAAGGGACAAGTGATATTCATTCAGCCTTACGGAGAATTCTCCAAAGAATGGTCCGACTCTATTCAATCAGCTCTGAATACCACCTATCAATTGCCATGCTCCATTCTCACTCCAATCCCCCTGCCGTCCAAGGCATTTACGCGTGTAAAAACTCCGCGATATCGCGCAGACAGTCTCTTGGTGCATCTTCGAAGCCTACACCCCGATCCGTCTGTTTATGTCATGGGGCTAACCACTTCTGATATTTCAACGACCAAGTATGTTCGAAAAGGACAAATTAAAAAGCCCATTGAACGTTACCGTGACTGGGGAATTTTCGGACTCGGGCAATGTCCGGGGCGAAGCAGTGTCCTTTCTTCCCATCGTTTGCAAACGAGGCAAAAGGCCTTGTTTATTGAACGACTGCAAAAAGTAGCTGTTCATGAACTGGGGCACAATATGGGACTGCCTCATTGCAAAAGGAATTCGTGCGTAATGCAGGACGCCGCAGAGAGCATTCGCACCATCGACGGTGTTGCAATGGAGTTATGCTCGAGCTGTGGCCGAAAATTACAGTTCTCCATCCGAAATGCAGCCAATATTTTTTAAATCACTGTCGTCCAGTTAAGAACCCACCTACATTCTAAACATTTCTTACTCGGGCGTCTTTGCAATCCGTGCGTGTTCAAAACAATTCGTCCAACAAACTTTTAATTGCCTTATAAAGCTTGTTCGGAATTTGAACACGACAAGGAACCCATTTGTAGAATTCCTTTTCCCCTCCTTTTTGAAGCTCCAAAAAGGAGCAAAAAGAGCTTGTCGCATTTAAGCTTCCACCCGCTCTGCCTCATGACAAGCGCATCTCGGGAAAGAAACGCCTGGCGTGCTTGTTGATTTCAATCCTCCTTTAGAATTAAAAGCTTATTGACACATTCATACAATTGGCTTTTTCCATGGCACACCAGCCAAATGCAAGCACTTTCCCGGATGCGCTAAGCCATGAGTCATTCACGCCAGCGCTTGCCCCGCAAATGCGACGGCCCACCCGCCTCTTCTTACGAAAACCATACTCATTTTATGTTGAGTGCTTCTTTCAGAGTTATGGTGCTATTCCGCCCACATATCAAGGGTTGAGACGTTCTATTTGGTCCTTTTTTAATTTTTACTGGTCGCCAGTATTTTTTGAATTCCGATTCTCTTTTTTCTCATTCAATTTTCTTTAATTTGCAGCCCATTCTAGGAAATGCCCAGGTGGTGAAATTGGTAGACACGCTACTTTGAGGGGGTAGTGTCAGTTATGACATGCAGGTTCAAGTCCTGTCCTGGGCACCACAAAGCGACTGAGGTCGCTTTTTTTATGTCCTTTCCGTATGCCCAAAGGAGTCTTTCAGTTCAAGCAATTTGCGATCAGGCACGAACAAACAGCCATGAAAGTGGGCACCGATAGTGTCTTATTGGGAAGCTGGGCCGATCATCCCAATCCTGAGCACATTCTCGATGCCGGGGCGGGCAGTGGTATCTTGGCATTGATGGCTGCACAACGATTTCCCGATTCAGAAGTATATGCGGTTGAGCTTGAACAAGGAGCTGCAAGCGAAGCCAAATGGAATGCCTCCAACAGTCCATTTTCCCAACGTGTTCATGTGGTTTGCGAAAACCTCTTTCTATTTAAAAACCCCCATGCTTTCGATCTCATTATCAGCAATCCCCCTTGGTTTAGCAATGCATTAAAAGCCCCTTCTCCAGAGCGAAATCTGGCCAGACATGTTCCGAAAGATTGGGATTTGCAACACTGGATGCTACAGCTCAATGATTTACTCGCTTTGGACGGACGAATTGCCACCATCCTTCCCAGCTCGGTCCACCAGGCACTTGAATATCAGCTGAGCTCTTATGGGCTTTTTAGCATCGAAACCCTGGAAGTCAGGAGCAACTCAAAACAAGCTTCACCTCTAAGAACCTTGAGCATTTGGTCCAAAAAAGAACCAAAATTCAGAAAAAGGAATGCACTTGTGCTTTATGACTCCAATGGAAAAAGAAGTCAGGATTATTCAAAACTGTGCTCGGACTTTTATCTGTAACCAGAATGGGCTTCATTGGCTTTGGATGCTTGCAGGAAGAGGTCTTCATAGACTGAACGCCAAGCTTTCCATCTTCCATTCTCGCTGATGCTCTCATTGTGCCATAGACTTTCAAAAAGTCCGCCAACCGTCCTCACACGTTCCAGCAATTCCCGGTGCCTGTTCATGGCCTCCTCAGGGGCTAAGCCCTCATAATACATGGCAGTAATGTCCATCACACAGAATGGATAGAGCAACAATTCTGTTTCCCGTTCCTGCTCAAAATCATAGAAATAAAAAGGCGCTGCAATACCCGCCCTGAAGCCCATATGGGTGCTGTACCCCATGGTATGGTCTTCGCGAATTCCCTGCTCGAGCAGTCTTAGATAGGTTTTGGGCATTTGATGTATTAGAAAATGCTGTCTGCTCACGTGCACTTCTTTCTGGGTGATATCCTGCAGCCGATGAATCTCTTTCTTCAATAGCTGGGGCCTTTCATTGCTTCTGTAAGACGGATGAATGCCCAATTCATATCGCTTGCTCAAATCTTCCAGCAGACGGATAAAACCTTCATTGTAATGAGAAATATTTTTATCGTATTTCCCACGATCTGCCAGTAAAATGAAATATTGAACACGGACCTCCGGAAATTGTTGATGCAGTTCGAACTGCCATTCAAAATTGAAATAAGGATCAGGGTGTGCTCCACTCATCACTTCATACCTTTCCTTCAATAAATTAAAATCCCTTTGAAACAAATCCCTCAGATAACCTCCCATATTTCGAAGCCATCCCTTATTGAGGTATTTCCAGGCCTGATCGATATCTAGGCTGGAGATATATTCAAAGCGCCTCGGATGCAATTCCAGTTCCGGCCATCGCTGTTTAAGGATACGCATCAATGCGATGGCCCATTCGTTTACCAAAGGACGTTCTAACAAACCGGCTTTGAACAGAACACTTTCCGAGGCA
>CAZYJD010000103.1:0-6291 GCA_964647785.1 uncultured Chitinophagaceae bacterium | reverse complement strand
TTGTTATAGATCAACAAGGTATTAATGGAAGGCTTCGATCAACTCTGAATTAGCAGTAATTTTTTATGTAAATAGCGCTAAAATATTGCTTTATTCATTTTTTTTTTATTTTTTTGAAACATGAATTACTTCATTCAAATTAATAGAATGTTATTAATCGTTGTCGGTTTGATGATGATTATGTCTGGGCGTTGCAAGAACAAAAATAATAGCAGCGGAAATACCCCACCTAGCCCCAATGGTCCAACCAAGAATGTGAAGATTGTATTAAAGTATCAAGATTTTAATTCATCGGATAATCCAACAGGGAAGTTTGGCTCTAAGTTTGGTTTGACCCCTGAATGTCAGGTGGCATATAATCAGCCCATGGATATCTATTTAAGGATTTATTATTTTGATAATCAGGGGAATGAAATTGAATACAGTTTAACGATGTTGCCCAATCCTCCCGGGTTCATGCTTACCCAAAACAATGATTGGGAAATCAATGCAGAATTGCCCGAAACTGGTGAGTATTTTATTGATTTGATTACAAGAATGCCGTATTGCAGTGATTGTTGCGGAAACACGTATATTCTAAATAATCAAATTGTTGGAGTCAACGGATGTTCTAATAGCCCTCCAAATTTTACAGAAGAAGGTAAATTTGAGATGATCATGAGCTCATCATTAATTATTCCTCCTTTGGGGACTCATATAGACAATTTGATGTATGATCAAGCCAACTGCATTTGTGATTGCTTTTAACCAAATAAAAATAGAAGATGAAAAAAATTAATATTCTAATAATCCCATTGTTTGGCCTTTTTGCCTGTAGTGACGTCATTCAACCCAATGATGTTGAACATTCGGATAAAATCACAATTTCGATACGACAAGATAAATTCGGGACGGTCAATTCGGCAGTTGCTTCGGGGGTGAGATGGGCAGATGGGCATAAGGTCCTTTTATTCAGTGAGAAAGAATTGCCCCTTGAAAATGGAAGACTGACGGACCGCTTACCGAGCAATGGGGAGCATGTAGATCTGGTGCCCATGGAAGGGAAAACAGTTTCTGTAGCTGTCAGAAAGGAGAATGGGACGCTTATCCACTGGGCAGATTCTGTGAAAATACCTTCTAGAGTACATTTATTGAGTGAATTGCCAGCCAATCGTTTTATGTCAGAGGAGAAAGGGTATCGCATTCTTTGGCTTAGCGAAGCCGGAGAAGGAGATATGCTTCTACAATTAAGGCAAAGGGTGCCGGGGAATGATCAGTCAAATAAAGGTAAAGTGATAGCCATCCCAGAGGGTGGAAGCTTTTTTATAAGTTTTGAACGATTAGAGGAAATGGGATTTGACTGTCAGAGAATTTTGAGTTTTAATCTGGTTAGATGGGAGCAATACACATTAGCCGCAAAAGAAGATTTGCCAGAAGTACTCCTCGAAATAGGCTGCAGCGATGCTGGTGAGTTATATCCCGATTAGATCTTCTTTTACGTCTGAAATTTGCTTGATTCACATCTGGATCTCTCAAAACGCCCTTGATTACTTCTTGATCTCGACTGAGCCTCTTACATCTTTTCTTACCACAACCCCAACTGCCCTTTATTCGTTCTTACAAAGGCGTTGAGATTGTAGGGAGGCAGCCTTTGTTCCATCCCAAACTTTATTCTCGCCTGCTGTACTTGCTGTGCGATGCTCTCAGCGAGCGGACCTTCTCCTCGCATGCGTTTTCCGAATCTGTGGTCGCTGAGTTTGCCTCCGTGACAAGAGGCGGTGAGTCGGAGAATTTTTTTGGCTTTGAGTGGAAATGCCTTGTGAACCCAATCGGAGAACAGGAGCGAAGTGATCCCATTCAGGCGTAGCAGGGTGTAATTGAAACTCTTGGCGCCGGCATTGGCAACGGCTTCGGCAAGCTTGAAGATCTCGTCGTTATTAAGGCCCGGAATGATGGGCGCCATCATCACATTAACAGGAATGCCTGCTTTGGAGAGGCGCTCAATGCTGCGCAATTTGCTTTTGGCACTTGCTGTGCGTGGCTCCAATGCGCGTCTCACTTCTTCTTGCAGACTGGTGATGGAAATACTCACATGCACCAGTCCTTCTTCGGCCATCGGGCCGAGAAGGTCAAGATCTCTTTCGACCAGACTGTTTTTGGTAATGATCCCGACAGGATGCCTGTAGCGGTTCAGGACTTCCAGTATTTTGCGGGTAAGGCCCAATTTTCGTTCTATGGGCTGATAACAATCGGTATTTCCGCTCAACATCACCGGCATCACCTCCCAATCGGGACGTTGAAGCTCTTTTTCGAGCAATGCGGCTGCTTCTGCTTTGTACAAAATCTTGCTCTCAAAATCGAGTCCCGCATTGTATCCCCAGTATTCATGGGTGGTCCGTGCATAACAATAGACACAACCGTGTTCGCAGCCCTGATAGGGATTGAGGCTCCAGTTCATCCCAATGTCCGGACTGTCCACCCGGTTGAGAATGCTTTTAGGGTGTACGGCAATCCACTCGCTTGGGGTGATTTCTTCCTCTTCCAATAATTGTTCATCTTTCTCTGGCACGTATTGCTGTTGGTTGAAACGATTGTTTACATGGGTTTGAGCCCCTCTGCCTGTGTAGGTGTGCTTCCTGCTCATGATTGTTGGTTGTTTGCTGTGATGGATGCCGACCATCCTTTTCTCGGAGCGGCAAAATTTCGGGTTATGGTGCCTTCTGCCGAGCTCATAGCAGAAGTGACAGGTTTTTCATCATATCGCGGATCGGTCATCAGTGGCAGCATATGCAGTTCATGAACCTCGATGGAGAAAAAGCCAAACTCTTCGCTGACCTTCCCGATGATGCGGTACACGCCTTTGCCCCTGAAGGGCCATCGGGCTGCAACGGGCGGGAAGTGAACGGTATCAATAAAAAAGCCTTTTTGATCCAGAAAGGTGCCGAACTGCATCCGCTTGCCATCACTGGTGCGGGTGTCTTTTACGGTAACGAGATAGGCGCAGACTTGCACGAGTTGATTCTTGTATTTCGGCAAGTCTTCTGAACACAGACTTGGAGGAACAGCATCTTTCAGGAGTGCAAACGGACTGCAGAGCGGAAAGCCGAGCAGTTCTATTTGATCGAAGGCATTTTCTGCTTCGCTGTTCGATAAGGCCGGCAAGGCGTAATCTTTATGAGGAGGGCGAAAGAGGTCTTGTTGCTCGCGAGGGTGCTCGCGTTTGTGGTGATAGAAATGCGCTTTCCACAGCAATTCTTTCTTCCCCAGCCCCGTAAAGCGGAAGGCCTGTATGCGGATGAGGATACTCAGTTGTTCCATGCCACAGGGCACGCGGTCCATGAAATCGGGGAGGCTGTTAAACACACCATTCCGCTCGCGTTCCTGCACCAGCTGTTCTGCGGTTTTGAGGTCCAGCTGATGCAGCATGCTCAGCCCGAGGTAAATGTTGTTGCCCCGGATGATGCTATGGAGGTCGCTGGTATTCACACAAGGAGGGTGAATCTGCGCACCATGCATGCGCGCCTCGTGCACATACAATTCGGTGCGGTAAAATCCCCCGCCATTGTTGATGGTGGCCAGCATATACTCAAGGGGATAATGCGCTTTGAGAAACAGGCTTTGGTAACTCTCCACGGCATAGGAAGCCGAATGTCCTTTGGCAAAGGCATAGCCTGCAAAGCTCTCCACTTGTCGCCATACTTCTGCAGCCAATTCTGGCGGATGTCCTTTCTCCTTGCACCCTTCAAAAAAGCGCTGCTGCACCTGTGCAAACTCTTCGCGACTTCTGAACTTTCCGCTCATCCCTCGGCGAAGCATATCGGCCTCTCCCAGACTCAGACCGGCAAAGTAATGCGCCACTTTGATCACATCTTCCTGATACACCATTACGCCATAGGTCTCCGGCATGATGTCGAGCAAGGCAGGATGGGCGTCTTTTCTTTTTTCCGGAAAACGGTAGCGCAGGATGTATTCGCGCATCATGCCGCTTTTGGCCACTCCCGGACGAATGATGCTGCTGGCAGCCACCAATCCCAGATAGCTTTCTACCTGCAATTTGTTCAACAGCATGCGCATGGCCGGAGATTCCACATAAAAGCAGCCAATGGCCTTGCCTTGCCGGAGCAATGCCTTGATGGCCGGGTCGTTTTTAAAGGCGGGAATGTTATGGATGTCAATGGGCTGCGCCGGTTTCTGGTTGCGTCTGACCCATTCCACGCCATCGCGAATCTTGCCCAAACCTCTTTGTCCCAAGATGTCAAACTTGTATAAACCAATGTCTTCTGCCACAATCATGTCGAACTGGGTGGTGGGAAACCCTTTGGGAGGCATCCAGGTGGGTGAATAAGAGGCAATGGGTTTTTCGGAAATGAGAATCCCGCCGGCGTGGATGCTCAGGTGGGAGGGCATGCCCTGCATGCGCCGGGCGTATTGCAATACGAGGCGGTGCAATTGGTCGTTGTCTTCAGCTTTGAACTTTCCGTCGGAAAGGCGGTCTATTTCGTGTTTGGGCAGGCCGAATACCTTGCCGAGCTCCCGCACAATGGCGCGATACTGGAAGGTATTGTAAGTGGCCAGAAGGGCGGTATGCGGGAAACGATCAAAAATGTAGCGGGTTACATCCTGCCGGTCGGTCCATGAAAAATCAATGTCAAAATCGGGTGGATTTTTTCGGTATAAATTGATGAATCGCTCGAAATACAGGTCGAGCTCTACCGGGTCCACATCGGTGATGCGCAACAGGTAGGCCACAATGCTGTTGGCTCCGCTGCCTCGACCAACATAGAAATAACCTTTGCTTC
The DNA here is from genome assembly GCA_964647785.1 of uncultured Chitinophagaceae bacterium. Classification (GTDB taxonomy): domain Bacteria; phylum Bacteroidota; class Bacteroidia; order NS11-12g; family UBA9320; genus CAZYJD01. The sequence goes on along the minus strand of CAZYJD010000103.1, from coordinate 1,513 downwards.
TGGCGTAACGCGTGATGTCCCAGTTGATGAGGAAGTACGAGAGAAAGCCTTTTTTTTGAATGATCTCCAGCTCCATTTCTATGCGCCGGTGAATGGCTGTTTCTGCTTTGGGGTAGCGGTAAGCCAAGCCATCGCGACAAAGACGGCGGATGAGTTGTTCATCATTTTGCACAGAGCCCGTATAGCTCCGTGGATTCTTGGGCGGAATGTCGGCTCCGCTTTCTATTTGTACTTCGCATTGCTCAAGGAGCATTTCTGTATTGCGCAGAATAACAGGCGCATCGCTAAAAAGGGCTTTGAGATGTTGGAGCGGGATGAATGTTTCCGAGGGGGGCGCCTGTTCTTCGGCCGGGAGTTTACTCAGCAGGGTGTTGCGGTCGATGGCGCGCAACAGGCGGTGCACGTTGTATTGTTTGGGGTGCCCGAAGCTCACCGCTGCTAATACCACCAGTTTCTGTGGCTTGAGTTCGCTTTGCCGGATTCGCAGGCTGTGCCATTGGGAAGGCGCAATACCCACATATTCATTTTCTCTTAAATGATATCGCTGTTCCTTGCGGTAGGGATAAATGACAAAGGCGTGCCGGAAAGCCGGAGCCGCAGCCGGGATGCTTGTTTTTTGCTGCAGCTGCCTGCTCAGAAAGCTGTTGATCTCTTCAAAGCCTTCATTATTTCTGGCCAGTGCAATGAATTGCTGCCGCATCCCCTCTCTGAAATCAATGCCAACCACAGGCCGAATACCCATGCGGGGTGCCATGCGCAAGAAGTCCATGCAGGCAGAAGTGTTGTTAATGTCGGTGAGTGCAAACTGCGTTACCCCAAGTTCCAGCGCCTGCTGCATGAGTTGCTTCAGGCTCATGGTTCCATAGCGAAAACTGTAAAAGGTGTGGCAGTTGAGATGCATTTGCAATTATAGTTTAAATGCTAAAAAAAATAGCATCATCCTGCCGTTCTTAAAATTAGTCATTTTAAGGAAAAGTGGATTTTTCTCCTCTCATTTATTCGGGCTGTAATGTGAATTTCGCGCTTCCAAAATCATGGCACATAAATTGTCTACAGGTGTTCTGTTCATTGAAACTATTACCAAGGTTCTATTCATCATCGAGTGTTCCGCTGAGCAGTTTTCATTTTTATCTGATTATGTGGCTTGGCACTGCATAAAACCCTTTGGTATAGAGATATCTTCCTAAGTTGGAAGTGTACACTATTTTACGTTTAGTGTTTGGTTAAAGCGCCTCTATATGGGGCGCTTTTTTTGAAAAGTTTAATTGGGATAAGGGGGGGAGCTTTAATTAGCACTGCATGCAATGCTGCTATTGGTCGAACCAGAAACCTCTGCGATTGATTTTTAAATCTTGCAGTGAGCCTGGTTTTGCACGAATGATGAACTCAAAACTCTTTCTGAAACCATTCGGAATCCAGCTGAATGTAAACTCCCAGCAATGGAGATCGCGATACAGGTCAATTTTATTAAAAACTAAAATCAAATTTAGTTGCCGATTACGGAATTACAAAA
>CAZYJD010000102.1:0-6418 GCA_964647785.1 uncultured Chitinophagaceae bacterium | reverse complement strand
CTCAAGATGGCTTGGTTGAATTTAACAGATACGTTTCCAATTGACGGGCAATGCTCTCCCAGCTAAAGCGCTCTCGTGCCACATGCAAGCCCGCTTTTCCTACTTTTTCTCTCATCCCGGCATTATTCAATAGATCATTGCAGTGCTCAATGAAAGTCTCATCGTCTTGGGCATACAAACAGCCTTCTCCCGATTCAATTTCTAAGCCCTTGAATCCAATATCGGTACAAACCACGGGCACCCCCATGGCCATGGCTTCCAAAACCTTATTCTGCGTTCCGGCTCCAAATCGCAAGGGCGCAATTACAACATCTGCTTTCTCATATATTTCACTCAAATCAGGCACAAAGCCGGTAATTTCAATATCATCCGATGCCAAGGCACGTATTTCTTGTACAGGTCGCTGACCAGCAATGATGAGTTTTATGGGTTTGCCATATTTTTTTTTGAGAGGATGGAACATATGGGCATGAAAATGCAGTACCGCATCTACATTGGGTGCATAATCCATATTGCCGGTAAAAAGCAACGTACCGCTTCTCTGGTAATCATGACCTTTAAAATGAAAGGTCTCCAGGTCTACGCCATTCCGAAGGAGCTCAATTTTATCCGTTTGATGCCTTTTTCTCAAATAATCGCGGTCTTCCACTGAACACGCCAAAGTAAGATTAAAATCATGCAATACTGTTTCAGCCTTCACCACCCTTTTGCTTTCAATGGCATCGAAAATTCTGTTGAGCAAAGGACGCTTCACCTTTTTTCTTCGCTCCCAATACAAGCTATACGCATCGGGGAGATCAAGTATTCGGTATTGCCGTAAATTACGCGTATACTGGCTCATGCGAAGGTGCTGGGTATGAATGGTCTGTATGTCGGGGTGATCTCGTAGAAATTGATCAAGGGTGGCCTTCATTTTCAAAGAACTGAAATATGCCAATTGAAAACTCTGCCCACTGAATATGGCCGGAATGCATGCCAACACCGACTTCCATTGGGGTTGATACACCAGATGCACTTCTTTGCAGATCTTACTCAGTTCATCATAATAACCTAAATCCTCCCTGTTTTCAGCAAAGGCGATGAGATAGCAGTCGAATCGCTTGGATAAACGCCTGAGCAAATGATAAATCTTCAGTTTATCACCGCGGTAGGGCGGATAGGGAGTTCGGTTGGCTAGAAACAGTACTTTCAAGGGTGGTGCAAAAATAGTGCATCTTACAAGGTAAGACCATAAAATCGCTAGCTACTAAGCCATACCAATAGAATTGATTTCATGTGCAGCTGCACAAATTGAACGGACCATCACTTTGAATAGCTCAGCAATGCTTTGAACCCGAGTGAGCATCAAAACTAACAACCATGGAAGTGGTATCCCAAGAAAGAGCAATCATCGAATCAAATGCAAGGTGCCCGATTTGCTGTATTTCCTGTCGGCATAATCGGTGAAATGAATGAGGTACATATAAACGCCCGCCGGAACTTCCTGCCCGTCATAGGTGCCATCCCAATTCATATCCATTTTGTCTGATTGATAAATCAACTCGCCCCAGCGGTTGTAAATGCCACATTCAAAGGTTTTTACAGCCCCCCCAACCACATTGAATCCATCATTCAATCCATCGCCATTTCCCGGTGTAAATGCATTTGGAACAAACACATTGGGGTCAAGAGTCACACACACTTCATTGCTCCAGGATTGCGACAAACGCCCTTCATTTTCATAGGCAAGCACCCTGAAGCACTGTTTGTATTGGTCTACAGCATCTTCCAGCACAATGTTACGCGGATTATTTTCCGTGCTTAACAAACTGTAGTTGGTTTCGTCTCCGCGCTTCACATAAACTTCATAGAAATCCACCCCATTTTCCCAGCCATCATAAGCTGTAAATTCTACTTCTGCAGAATACGTACCCTCTATGCGGCTTGCCTGAACCATCACATTGGTATGCGATTCAGATACAAGGGTGTCGCCACATAAATTCACTGCACTTACGCGATAGACATGAGGGGTGATATCCGTGTTCAGAGGTCTGTGCAGGTAATACTGAGCCGGTGAAGGCAAGGTAGCCAGCAGATTAAAACCTCCTTCAGAATAGGTTCGATGCCAAAGCTGATAATCTCCTGTATAGGTGGCATCAGCGGGAATCTCCCAGTAAATGTGCATTTGATCATCGGGGGTTCCCACGCTTACCACTTTCAGATCAACGTCCAGTTGGTCGAAGTAAACGGCATGCCAAACCGTATCTCCCAGACAGCCGTATTCACTCACTTCGAGTACCTTGACCCAGGCCGGATTGCTTCCATCCCATTCTACCTCTATCTGATTGCCACCATTTCCGTTGACAATGGTTCCCCCTTCCACCCACCATTGATAGCTAGAAGCAGAAAAACCATCCAGCTCATAGGTACTGCCTACTGCGCCCTCACAAAAGATTTGTTCACCAATCACCGCCGAAGCGATAGGTTTCGGATGAACCACAATGGTGGTATCTACCCAAGTGTTGGTGCAGCCGTACAGGGTGGTTTCAAAAACCCTCAATTCAAAGGTGCCCGCTTGCAGCCAGCTGATATACACTTCATTCTTGCCCTGCCCCTCAATATTGCTGCTATCTCCGTTGATTTCCCACAAATAGGTACTTCCATTATACCCATTGATTCGGTAGGTAAAAGGACCTTCGAACTGACAGACAGAATCGGGACCTTCTATGATATCGGCTACCGGCAATGGATGTATCACCACCTGTAAACGCTGGGTATCGCTGTAACACCAAAGATCATTAACAGGGTCATAGGCAGCTTGCAAGTATTGAATACCGGCAACTCCTGCCCGGCCCCAGTTCACCTCTATTCTTGCACTGCTGTCACCGCTTGTCTGCACCCCTCCAGAAATTCTCCAACGGTAAGCCGACCCATTGGAGCGAATCACCTGATAGGGTACTCGTTGTTCAAATTCACAAACCGAAGTATCTCCTGATATGGGCTCAGCTTTCAGATCGTATTCTTTGTTCACAGCTAATGCAACGGCCTCACTTACGCAGCCAAAACGGTCTGTTTCAGTTACCGACACTTCTCCCGCCCCTGCATTGCCCCAATCAACAAGTATGGCATTCGGTGCAGCAGGGGTAAAAGAACCGCCCAAAACCGTCCAGTTAAGACTTGACCCACTGCCCACGTTCAAAGCCTCGTACAATATATCCCGGCTATTCGGGCACACACTCCCGGGGCCGCTTAAAGCAGGTTCAGGCTTTCGAACATTCAACTCAAAGAAAGCGGTATCGCTCACACAACCGGTGCTGTTTTCGAGCCAGTGCTTGATGGTGAAATCTCCCAACCGCCCGATTGGCCATTGAAAGCTCGCCCGGCCCTGGCCAATATTTTCAATCGGATTGCCTTCAGCCATCCAGAATTGGGTGTATGTATTGGTTGCGGAACTGGTGAGTTCAAGCAATTCATTCTCGCAGATGGTATCCTTGCCGTTCAAAAGGGGTGTGGGCGGGTTGGGATCAACGCTCACGGATTTGGAGACCGTATCAGAGGCGCAGCCCTTATCGCTGATTTCAACCAGGCGCAAGCGCGCACCACCGCTTCCGGTAAAACGCACCCTTACCGACGCCTGATCGTCCGGGCCTATGATTTCTCCATTGTCAATGATCCAACTGAAGCTCGATCCCGGACTGGGGTTTCTGGCAGTATAGATGTATCCTTCCCCTCCCTGGCAAACGCGATCGGGACCATCAATGGCTGTGGCACCTTCAAATGGTTTTACGCGGATTGAAAAGTTCTTGCTATCGAATTTAGACGGGCATCCATCATCGGTTACCGTAATGGTGAAAAGATATGGCAGATCTCTGGCCTGTTCACAACCCGGGGTCCAGCAGAACTGGCTGCTTACACTTCCGTTGCCGGTATTGTTCGTAAATTTGGCTTTGGGACCTTTGTATCCGTTTGATCCATCAAAGATCTCTCCCACCCCTTCCAGCAATAGATTATCGCCATCCGGATCCTGTCCGAATATATCAAAGCAGAGCTCATTTCCGGCTTCTACTTCGTAAAAATAACCCTGGTTTGAGTTCACTTCCGGCTTCTGGTTGGGCGGACATTGCAACACCAAAATTTGCAGGTCAAGTCGTATGGGGCTCCCTATTTGTTCGCCATTCCGGTATTCCAACACCTCCACCCCCACCACAAAACTTCCGAGCTTTCTGCTGAAAAGCGTGGTCAATCCGGTGCGAGGTTCCACATCGAGAAAGCCATCCACACCAAAAGGAATGACATGGTTATAGCCCCCTTTGTACTGCACTTCCTTGATGGGCAACTCCAGCCTGGCCGGCGGACTCCAGTTCTGAAGACTGAAGTTGGTTCCCGAGTAAGGATGCATCACCCGATAGCTCAGGGAATCGCCGTCAATATCAACCGCTGAATACAAAATGTCGGTGGTATCGTTTACACAGATAAATGGCGAAGGAATGGTTCTGAAAACCGGACTGCTGTTTTCCAGACTCGTAGGAGGTATTTTACAGTAATAACCCTGCCCCTGATTGGGAGTGTTATCCGCTGCATTGGTGAGGTTCACCTGAACATTCCGGCAACATACGGCATGCCAGACATGGTAGCCAAATTCGCTCGGTGCCAGTTCCGTAACCGTTTCATAGATCCCTCTTTCAATGCAGACATTGCGATCATAAAAATTGCAGGTGGTGAAACCCGGTGGCTCCACCCTTTGCGGTCGGCCAATCATCGGGATGGTAATGACCTTGGCCAAACTGTTGGTCTGTACGTGATAAATGCCCACATCAATGCGATCTTCCAAAGGCACCTGACCATTCAGACAATCGCGGAAAACAAAAAGGGAAATCTTATATCTCAGGTTGCCATTGGCATTCTTGCCGAGGTATTCATAACTCATATAGCCTCCCACCAAATGCGTTGCTCGCAGCAGGGGTGATAATGCAAGCATCATCAAAAGGAGGACCATATGTTTCCCGAAAAATCTCAATTGTTCAGCTTACCACTAATATAACATGAAATAATGGCATTTGATGTGCGCTCGTTCATCATTTTCTTGTCGCTTTTACCAATGCTTCAAATAATGAGCCAATTCGAGCAGCGAAGCACAGCTGTAATTCGCTTCACATGCTTTTTCGCCCGGATGATGAATAAAAACGGTTTGCATCCCCGCATTCCTGCCAAATTCCATATCCGAACATGAATCGCCAACCATCAAAGCCCGTTGAAAATCAATTTGCGGAAAATCTTGTTTTGCTTTCCATGCCATGGCAGGAGAAGGCTTGCGACAATTTCCGGCTTTGGTGGCCAAATCAGGACAGTAATAGATTCGATCAATGCGTCCACCGGCTTCCATTACACCTGCCTTCATTCGTTGATGTATTTCGTCCAAATCCCTCTCAGTCATCAAACCTTTGCCGATTCCCTGTTGGTTGGTTGCCACCAGCACGGTTCCAAACATCTTGCTGAATAGGGCTATGGCTTCTTTGCTGCCGGGCAACCACTCAAATTCTGCCGGAGATTTCACATAATCGCCGGGCAGTCGTCGGTTGATCACACCATCACGATCCAAAAACAGCGTCCAGCTGCGGTCAGTTGAAAAGTTTGGGAAAATCATGTTGTGCTTTGAAATAATCCTCGGGGATGCCGATATCGATGAAATAATCTTCCGATCTGAAAACGCCCATGTTCAGCTCATTGCAGGAAATCTCCAGGAAATCTTGTTCGAAAGAAAAAGCCGCACCGGCTTTGAATGGCAACAAACCCTTTTGCAACATGTACAGTCCGGCATTGATCCATCCTTCACAGAGTGCCGGATCTTTTTCCGCAAAAGCCAGAATCCTGTCCTCATCCAGCTTCAGCGTGCCATATCTGGTGGGTTGCATCATATGGCGGCTGCAAATTAGCACCTCCCAATTTCCCAGTTGAAAAGAATGATGCATGACATCCAGATCAGCCAAAATCATGCTGTCGCCATTGAGCAGGGTGTATTGATCATTTTCGAGCATCTCCTCTGCCAAAGCTATTCCACCACCCGTTCCCAAAGGGGTGTTTTCAATCGCATACTTCAGCTGTATGGCACCGAAGCTCTGCCCGAAAGCAGAAGATATTTTCTCGTTCATATAGCCCACAGAGAGCACCACCTCTTCGTAACCCCATTTGTTTAACCAACTCAATAGGTACCAGAGAAAAGGCTTTTGAGCTACAGGAGCCATGGGCTTTGGAAGCTCACTCACAACCGATTGCAGTCGGGTTCCCTTGCCTCCGGCCAATATGATTGCCGACTTTTTCAAAGGCTGTAGGTATATAGCCCATTGAGGGTAAACTCAAAAGGATGCCATTCGCCCTGATAATGATTCAGGCTCTTCAATACTGCGTATCGCGTATTTCCCGGACAATAAAAGAACATAAA
>CAZYJD010000101.1:0-6514 GCA_964647785.1 uncultured Chitinophagaceae bacterium | reverse complement strand
CCTCAACAACCTGGGTGGCCAATAATTCAAGGTTTTCTGCTTGTAACAAATCGCGAGGGTCCATGGGCACAAAAATAAAAGAGCGCTTTCCAAAGAAAAGCGCTCCTGCTATTATTGTTTCTTTTGAATTAGCTCAAATGGTTTTCAACCTTCTGCGTGATAACGGCCTTTGGCACTGCACCAACCATTTTATCTACCACTTCTCCATTGCTGAAAACCAGCAGCGTAGGGATGCTTCTGATGCCGTATTTAGCTGCTACGTTTGAGTTGAAGTCAACATTGAGTTTTCCAACTTTCAGTTTGCCTTCATATTCACCGGAAATTTCTTCTACGATGGGTCCAATCATGCGGCAGGGTCCACACCATTCTGCCCAAAAGTCTACGAGAACAGGGGTGTCGCTATTGATTACTTCCTGATCCCAGTTGTTGTCTGTAAATTCTAATGCCATGTTAATAAGGTTCTGAGTGCAAAAATATTCAACCCATTGAAATAAATTAAGTTTGCCGCTATTGATAATAATAATCCACTCATTCTTCGTTCCAATAGTATAAAACATTGAAAATAAGCATGCTTAAGTCATACCAATTCCTTTCGATTATTCTGTTTTTAAGTTGGGCATGTGGAAAAGGTCCGGATGGAAAACAAAGCCCTTCAGAACAAGATATTGAGCCCATTGACAGTCTTCAGGAAGTCAAAGAATCCACCGATACCCTTTTCGGTTTTTCCACAAAAGGTCTGCGCCGAATGGATAGTGTCATATTGAAGAATCAATTCATTGCAGATTTGCTTACACCCTTTCAGATAGAGCATTCGCTTATTTTAAAGTTGGCCGACTCAAGTAGAGCGATTTTTGATGTCAGAAAGTTGAGGGCCGGTAATCGTTATTCTGTTTTTTACGAAGTTGAGGAAGAAGCTGTTGGAAAATACTTTGTGTATGAATTGAGTGCAGTTGAATACGTGGTTTTTACGCTTGACAGCAGCGCTCGTATCTATCGTGTACAACTGCCGGTAGACACGGTTGAGGTAGCTGCCACAGGAATCATTGATCGCACGCTTTATCACACCATCATGGATATGAACAGCTCTTATGAATTGGGCATCAATTTGTCTGAAATATATGCCTGGCAAATCGACTTTTTTCATTTGGATAAAGGCGATGAAATCAGGGTGATTTATGATCGAACCGAACTGAATGGAAAACCCATTGGTATAGGACGTATTAAAGCCGCATTGTTCATTCATCGCAGTGATTCATTTTATGCCTTTAACTTCAATCAGGATAGTCTACACAATTACTTTGATGAGGAAGGGAAGAGCCTGAGAAAAGCATTTTTGAAAGCTCCGCTCAAATACAGCCGTATCAGCTCACGATACACCATGCGCAGATTTCATCCGGTACAAAAGCGATGGAAAGCGCATTTGGGAACGGATTATGCAGCACCAAAAGGCACCCCCATTTACAGCGTTGGCGACGGCATCGTTGTGGCAGCAGGATATACGCGTGGCAATGGCAATTATGTAAAAGTTAAACACAACGCCACCTATACCACCCAATATCTGCACATGAGTCGCATTCACCCTTCCGCCAAAAAGGGACGCAGGGTTCATCAAGGGCAAGTCATTGGGTATGTAGGATCCACCGGATTGGCAACAGGACCTCACCTTTGCTTTAGATTTTGGCAAAATGGACAGCAGGTGGATCCCTTTCGAGTTAAGATCCCGCCAAGTGATCCGGTTAAAGAAAGCAAACGAGAAGAGTTTGAAAAGGTACGAAATCAGCGCATTCATGAACTATCAGAACTGAAGCCAACAAAAGCCTCAGTCAAATCTGATTGACAGGCTGCTCAAAATCCTTACTGCCTCGCCATTGAGACTGCCTGGTGTCCAATGAGGCATTTCGCGAACCATCTTCAAACCAATGTTGTCCAATTCGGTGTTATTGCTTTTGGTGATCCAGGCATCCACTATACGTCCATCTTGCTCTACAAAAAACTCAATATATAATTCGCCTTTTGCACCTTTCCTTTCTTTGCTGTATTTCCGCATGCTATCTTTAAGGTAGATTACAAGCGCTTGCTCACCTCCCTTAAATTGAGGCATGGTTAGATGCTCTTGGGGCTCGCTTTGGGCTTGCTTTTTTTCTTTTGGAAGAGAAAATCGCACAGGAAGTATATTCTCGTACACCAACTTTTTTCCTTCCCCATGAGACGGAATCCACAGTGGCATATTTGAAATCATTTGACGAACACTCTTTTCACAACCATAGCCCAAAGTATCGCCTATAAAACCTTTCACATGGGCTTTCCCGGAAGTATCAATCAATAGCCAAATATAAAGGGTTCCCTCAACGCTGGCCTCCTGCGCTTCAATTGGATATTTAAGATTGGATGAAATCCATTGTACCATGGCAGTTTCACCTCCGAGAAATGAAGCAGGTATGGCGGGTATGGTGCTTTGTCCAAAAAGGTTTAGTGAGGAAATTAACGTGCAAACAAATATCAAAACACCTTTCTTCACAACATGCATTAGTGATCCATTTTGAGAATAATACGGAAAGTTGTTCCCTTACCAGCTTGGGAGTCTTTGATGTAAATTTTACCGCCGTGATAATTAACAATGATGCGTTTTACCAATGCCAGGCCAAGCCCCCATCCCCTATCTTTTGTCGTGTAACCTGGTTTAAAAACGGTTTTCCATTTATTTTTCGGAATCCCTAAACCACTATCGGTTATGTCCAGTATGGCGCGTTCTCCGGAGGTAAACATTTCGTACGTAATGAGTCCTTCTCCTTTCATGGCATCAATTGCATTCTTACTCAGGTTCTCTATCACCCAGGCAAAGAGAGGACGGTTCAAAGCCACGGAAACACCTTCTGCTCCTTTGTTGATTTCAAACTTCACTTTAGTGGAAGTTCTTTTCCTCAAATAATCAACTGTTTCTTCTACGCTCGAACGCAGCATATGGGTTTCAAGAACGGGCTTGCTTCCTATTTTTGAAAATCGTTCGGTAATCATATTCAAACGACCCAAATCCTGACGCAATTCCCTGATCACTTCTTCATTCAGGCTTTCGGGTGCTTCCTCCATTAAATCAATCCATGCCATTAAAGAAGAAATAGGGGTTCCAAGCTGGTGTGCGGTTTCCTTGCTCATTCCAACCCAAACGCGATTTTGCTCAGATCTTCTGGAATAATTGAATGCGGCATAACTCAGTAAAAGAAAAACGGCAATTACTGCCAGTTGTATAAAAGGGAAATAAAGCAGTTTCTGCAAGATGATGCTGTTCTCATAGTAGATGATCAGTTTTTGCCCCTCTAGAAATTCAATTACCATGGGCTCATTTTCCTCTTTCATCTTCTGAATTTCCTTTTGAAAAAGCAATTCATTCCATTTCTTGCTGCTATCCAAATTACGGTAGGCAGTAACATAACCAGCCTCGTCCGCTAAAATCACCGGAATGGTATTGTTCTGCTGCACCACGGTGAGTAAAAAATCAACATCTCCGTCGTAATCCGGACTTGCGAGAAGGCGGGTAGCATTGGCCCATGTTTTTACCTTTTGTTGTTCTTCTCTTGCCAGCTCACCTACCAGTTCATTCGTGTACCATAGCGTAAAAAAAGCAATCAGAACAGCTAGAACAAAGAGCGAAACTTTGATGTAATACTTTATTTGATAGCTGTTGAGCATTCTGTCCACAAATGAACAAAATAATACCTTTGTCACCTATGCGATTGTCATTTGAGCACAATGGAAAAATTTGGTCAGCCGATACCATCAATGGCATTGACCTGAGCAATCCTGTATCAAGAGATGGCCAGGGAGTAGAGGCCTATTATATTCCTCCCGCAAGTTTCACTCCCTTTAAGGCCGGCGATTTCGTTGGCTCGATTGAACTAGGAGGTTCTTGCAATTGTGAGAGCATCGCTTTTTGTGCACACGGCAACGGCACGCACACTGAAAACGCTTCGCATGTCATGATAAACGTGGATCCCATCAGCCAAATGCCATGGACTGGTTTAATGATGGCGAGATTGATTAGCATCGAACCCGTTGCAATGCCCTCAGGGGATTTGTGTATTCAATATTCGCAATTGGTAGACCGATTGAATGAATTGTCGGAAACGGCACTCATTGTTCGAACCTTACCCAACAATTCATCAAAAAAAGAAAGGCATTTTTCCGGCAGCAATCCACCCTATTTTGAAGCTGAAGCCTTGCAGTATGTCAAAGAAAAAGGCGTGTTACATCTATTATTCGACATGCCCTCGGTGGATCGAGAAGAGGATGGAGGGATATTGGCCGCACATAAACATTTCTTCACCGATCAATCGGGAGCTAGATTGGGTGCAACCATCACAGAATTGATCTTTGTTCCTGAACAAGCAGAGGATGGCATTTATCTGTTGAACCTACAAATTCCATCCATGCAAACTGATGCAGTACCCAGCCGCCCCATCATTTACCCCATTCAGTAATGTTGTTTAAACATCCTGAACAGCGACTATTTCTGAAGTCAGCCTTTTATCAGTGGTTTCATGGAATAGCATTGGATCAAAAGAAGCTGGCACAGGTGCGAAGCATACTGGTCGTAAAACTGGATGAAATCGGCGACATGGTGAATGCATTGCATGTCTTCCCATTGCTCTCTGAATCATTTCCAGAGGCAAGCATTTCCGTCTGGTGCAAACCCATGAACGTACCTCTGCTTCGTAATTTCACAGAAATCAGCTCCATTGTAAATGATATTCACGACTTACAAGAACATTACGATCTTAGAATTGATTTACGTGGAAACGAAGAAAGTTTGAGTTTGGCCAAACAAGATGCTTCAGCCCATTATATTGGGAGGGGATTGGTTAGACTCAAGAACAGAGGCCGACAAAAACATGAGATTCATACCAACATCGATATCATAAGGCCTGTTTTAAGAAGCGAACCACCTATAAGCATCCTGCCATCGTTCCGTTTTTCTGAGTCTGAAAAACTGCAAGTAGATGATTTTCTGAAAAAAGTTGAATCACAGTTTGTTATTCTGCACACAGGAGCGCGCGATGTAGCAAGAAGATGGCCTGAAGAACGATTTGTTCGTCTAATACAATACTTAAAAGAAGAAAGAGGGCTACGCGTTCTGATTGGTGGCGGGCCTGATGAGAAAAGCCGGGTGGAGACAATCGTTAACCGTTGCCATGCAGATGCCTTGAATATTTGTGGCCAATTTAACATCAACTCCTTTGCATATCTCTGCAGTAAAGCCGTGCTATTTGTGGGAAATGAAAGTGGGCCCCTTCATTTATCCTGGGTTAGTGGCTGTAAAAGTATAGGCTTATTTGGCCCCGGTGTGCCTAATGTTTTCTATCCTCTGGGCAAAGATCACAGGGCAATCCATCACTTTCAGGGGCATGAACCCGGAAAGCCAGAAAGCATGCAAAAAATAAGCGTCGAAGAAGTAATAGAGGCTTGCAATCAGTTGCTTAAAGGGTAAAGAAATCATTGTCCATTCGATGAAACGCCTGCTGATCAAAAGCATAAAGTCTCGCAGGTTTATGAGGCACACCTTCCTGATGTTCTTCAAGCGCCTTCACAAATCCTGTTTTTAATATTTTTCTACGAAAATTCCTTTTGTCTAATTGGTTACCCAGAATGATTTCATACACGCTTTGCAGTTGTGCCAAAGAGAATTTTTCAGGTAATAATTCAAAACCTACCGGCTCTCTGTACAATCGTTCTCTAAGCTTTTCTATGGCTACGGTAAGTATATCATCATGGTCAAATGCCAATGGTGGCACCTCTTCTACCCTGGTCCACTTGGCATATCTGGCAAATCCCCCAGCAGTCATATTATACGATTCAATCCGAATCAAAGAATAATACGCAACGGTGATTACCCGGGCATCAGGGTTCGCCCTCACAGACTTCAACCATTCAACATCTCGAGGTTTTTTTAATCGATCAGGATCACCAAAAGTTCTGAACTGCTCCAAATAAACTTCACTCAATCCGGTAAGGTTTTTTAGTACCCGCAAAGCTGCATTATCCAGATCCTCATCTTCAAAAATCAAATCTCCTGGAAGCGCAAGTTCCTCTTCGTCTCCTGCCTTCGGAGGGGCATCTTTACCTTGACCTCTTTCGATCAACAACACCTTCAGTCCTTCTTCATCAAAACCAAAGATTACGCAATCTACTGAAACATTCTGGTTGACTTTAGTACCTTGCCGGGGTTTAGGGAAAACTGCTGATTTACTCATGTGTGTTGATTGCAAAAAAAACAATTAAAAGCCAAAAAGATTAAAACGTATGACACTTATCAGCCAAAGTGTATTTTTTACACTAAGTTTGCCTCAACCAGAAGTTAAAATTAAGTTATGATTATTGTAGCCGATAGTGGTTCCACCAAATGTGATTGGCTTATTCTTGACCAGAATGGCAATCGCATCAAGACAAACACGATGGGTTTCAACCCATTTTTTCATTCATCAGAATTGATCTATGAGAAGTTGAGCGAGAATCCGGAACT
>CAZYJD010000100.1:0-6582 GCA_964647785.1 uncultured Chitinophagaceae bacterium | reverse complement strand
GCGGTTAATCTAGGCACTGATACCATTCTGTGCGGTAATTTTAAGTTGAAACTGGATGCAGGAAATCCGGGTATGCAATTTCTCTGGTTCCCAAATGGTGAAACGAGCCAGTCAATTGAAGCAAGCAAGCAAACCACCTATAATGTAACCGTTACCAACGCCGATGGTTGTGAAGGAACCGATGATTTTACGATTGGAAGCAACTGTGTTAGTCATGTGAATATTCCGGAGGCCTTCTCTCCAAACGGCGATGGATTGAATGAAGTTTTCCGTCCTGTTCTGATCAATTATGAGCAATTTGAAATGAAGATTTATAACCGCTGGGGAGAGCTGCTATTTGAAAGCTCTGATCCATCTATGGGGTGGGATGGAACTTATCTTGGAAATGCCCTTGAAGCAGGGGCATATACCTATGTAATCCGTTTTATTACCACAGAAGATGCCCGATTTAGAACGTTCAGCGGTATCGTCTTTTTAATGAAATAATCTAACTTGCCCGCGGCAGATGTCGCAGGAAAAGAAAGCAGCAGAACTACTCAGGCAATATTGGGGGCACGAGCATTTTAGACCCTTGCAGGAGGAAATTATTGGGAGTGTGATGAACCATATTCCTACCATTGCGCTGTTGCCCACGGGCGGAGGGAAATCCATCTGTTTTCAAATTCCTGCGCTCTTATTGCCACATGTAACGCTTGTGGTTTCTCCTTTGGTGGCTTTGATGAAAGACCAAGTAAACAACCTGCTTTCCAAAGGTATACCGGCCGCAGCCATTTACGCCGGAATGTCGCGCATGGATCAATTGGATGTCATGCACGCCACGGAATCAGGCCACAACAAAATATTGTATGTTTCACCTGAACGTCTGCAATCAAGAGATTTTAAGAGTTTCATTGGTAGAATAAAAATAAGTCTGTTGGCTGTGGATGAAGCCCATTGCATTTCACAATGGGGGCACAATTTTCGTCCGGAGTATTTGAAGATATCCGAATTTCGTCAATTGTGCGGGAAGCCCACCACCCTTGCATTGACGGCAACAGCAACCGAGCCCGTACTGGATGATATTCGAAAATACCTTGCGCTCGGTAGAGAATGCAAAGTGTTTAGAAAGTCGTTTCATCGTAACAATCTTCAATACAAGGTTATTGCCACGGAAAATAAGTTCGGTCATTTATTGGAAACACTTAAAGAGTCAACCGAGAGTGCCATCGTTTATGTGCGCAGTCGCATACAAACAAGAGAAATTAGTAATTACCTCAGCCAGAACAATCTCTCTTGCACCTTTTATCATGCGGGCTTACCGGGAAATGAACGCCATGAAAGACAACTAGACTGGCAAAGAGGAAAGATAAAAATAATGGTCTGTACCAATGCCTTTGGTATGGGGATCGATAAAGCAGATGTGCGCCGTGTTATTCACATGGATATACCTGAAGATCCAGAATCTTATTATCAAGAAGCCGGAAGGGCCGGAAGAGATGGTCAACCCTCCGGTTGTTACCTTTTTCACCACGTTGGCGACCGAAGAAATCTGATGAACCGTGTGGCCCTGCAATACCCTTCGCTTGCTGTGATACGCCAGTTGTATGAAGACCTCGGCAATTTTTGTGGTTTGGCTGTCGGTGGAGGAGAGGGGGTTGTTTTTCCTTTTAACTTCTCTGTTTTTTGTAAATCAAGAGGATTGAAAACAGCCCTCGCATGGCATGCCCTCAGAGTTCTTGAACATCATGGATTGATCCGAATGAACGAGGATTTTATGGATCGATCTAGAATCAAAATTTCAGCTTCCCATCAGGATATGTATCAATTGCAGGTGAAAGATCAAAATTGCGATCAGTTCATTCGCACTTTACTGCGGATCTACGGTGGTTTGGTATACAGAGAAGCTGTGAAAATTGATGAAGCAAAATTGGCTGAAAAATCTGGGCTGAGCAGGCCCGCCTGGGATAAGATGCTGAAAAAATTAGTCAATCAAGGTTATGTGCAATATGAAGAACGTATTCAAGGCGATAGCATCACCTGGACTTCCGCTCGATTGAAAAAGGCACATATCGATGAAAAGCTGTACGCTCAACTTCACAAAAATGCACTGGAACGAGCAAACGCCATGTTGCGCTATGTAGAGAGTAAAGATGAATGCCGAACTCGTATTTTATTGAGGTATTTTGGTGAAAATCTGTCTGATAACTGTGGACAATGCGATATTTGCCAGCGGTTTAAAGAGAAAAAGCTCAAGCCCTCAATGTTGAGACAAATAGCTACTGCGATCAAAAAAATACCCCAAGGTAACCCCTTTGATCTTCGGGACATTGAAAATACAGGAGATACGATAGAGAATAAAGCCATTGAAATTGAAATTATCAGATGGCTTGCCGATGAAGGTCTGATCTACCGCGATGGACAAATGAATTGGAGAGTGAAGTGAAGAAAATCATCTGCACGGTTATTAATGATTTAAGTTTTGATCAGCGCATGATCAGAATTTGTGGAAGCCTCGCTGCTGCAGGCTATGAAGTAGAACTGATTGGACGTGAATTAAAAACCAGTAAACCTTTAACGCCCACAGCCTGGAAGCAAACCCGTATCCGTTGTTTTTGGACCAAGGGAAAACGCTTTTACATCGAATATAATCTGAGGTTGTTGTTGCTTCTACTCTCTAAAAAAGCCCACGTGCTTCATGCGGTAGATCTTGACACCTTGTTGCCGGCTTTTATTAAAAGTCGCCTCAGTAAGGCCAAATTGGTTTACGATGCCCATGAAATATTTACTGAGGTGCCTGAATTGATAGGTAGGCCAACAACCCGCCAAATATGGTTGAATTTGGAGCGTAAAATATTGCCCCAAATTCAATACGGTATCACAGTAGGTCATCAATTGGCCCTTTACTATCAAGATGCTTATGGAATCGATATGCAGGTGGTTAGAAATGCTCCGCTGCTTTCCAAGGCTATTGCAAGAGATCCCGATCCTGATCGTTTTTTTCTTTATCAGGGGGCATTGAATAAATCCAGAGGCCTGGAACAAATGATCGATGCCATGCAGTTTGTTGATGCAAAATTGTTCATTGCCGGCGAAGGCGACTTGAGCAAAGAGCTGCGTGAACGAGTAAAAAAACTAAAGTTGGAGCATAAGGTTCTCTTTACCGGATACCTTACTCCAGACGAGTTAAGAAAGCTCACCGTCCGAGCATGGGCGGGAATAAACGTTTCGGAGCCTGCCGGACTCAGTTATTACCTATCGCTAAACAACAAGTGCTTCGATTATATGCATGCTCAACTTCCGGCCATTGCCAATCCGTTTCCGGAGTACATCGAACTCAACAAACAATTTGAAAGCATGATATTTGCAAATGCCCAAGTGGAAGAATTGGTGCATGCCTGCAAGCGAATGTTAAATGAAAGAGGCTTGCGCGAAAAACTTGCTGCCAACTGCATGCTTGCCAGTGCCGAGATCAATTGGGAGAATGAAGAAAAACAACTGATAAACTTTTATGAGAGCATCATCTAAGTCATTGCATATCGTTTCTTTTGATGTGCCATACCCTGCTGACTATGGTGGGGTCATTGATGTGTTCTTTAAAATTAAGGCACTTCATCAACTGGGTGTTCGAATCCATTTACATTGTTACGAATATGGCAGGGAGCACAGCAAGGAGTTGTTGAAGTACTGCGAGAAAGTCTATTATTATCGGCGAAGGGTTTATAAGAATCCAATTCTTGGTCGGCGACCATATATTGTAACTAGCCGGCAAAGTGATGAATTGTTGCAGCGCTTACTGGAGAACAACTGGCCAATCTTATTCGAAGGATTGCATACCACAGCGTTTTTATCTGATAAAAGACTGGAAGGCAGGTTTAAAATGGTGCGCATGCATAATGTTGAGCATCACTATTACAAGCATTTAGAGGCGATTGAAAAAAATTATTTCAAGAAATATTTTTTCAGGGTTGAGTCTGAACGTCTTCAACGCTATCAAAGGGTTCTAAAAGATGCGAATCTCATCCTGGCCATTTCCCCGGATGAAACAGCCTATTTTAAGAGGAGGTGGAACCATGTAATGTATTTACCCCCATTTCACTCCAACGAGAGCGTAGATATTCAACATGGTAAAGGACAATTCGCCCTCTATCATTGTAATCTTGATGTGTGCGAAAACTCTGAGGCTGCCATGTTTTTGTTAAAGGAGGTATTCAACGATTTGGAAATACCCTTGGTCATCGCAGGAAACCGGCCTCCTCAAGAATTGGTGCGACAAGCATCCCTTAATCCCCAGGTTGAATTGCGCCATCATATCAGTACAAAAGAAATTCACGAACTCATATCAAGTGCTCAAATCAACGTACTTTTCACCAACCAAAGCACTGGCATTAAGCTCAAATTGATCAATGTTCTTTTTAAAGGAAGGCATTGCCTGGTGAACCCTAAAATGGTCAACGGTACGGGGCTCAAGTCCCTTTGTGCGATGGCAAAAACTGCCGACGAATTCAAAAAAGAACTTAAAAACCTTTACAACAAGCCTTTTCCGCCTTCTGAGTTGCGAAGAAGACAAGAAAATCTCAAGGCTTTCGAAACCCTGAGTACGGCCAAACAATTGCTCGAAATTCTTCCTTAGCGCAGAGCACATGTTTGTCTGCCAAATGCAAGTAAGCTTTCATCAGCTTTTAGGCCATGAACATCATAAAAACCGAGGCTTTTGGGCAGGAAACTTTACTTTTGCGCCTCATTTATATTATGGATAGAAATACCACCATTGGTTACGTACTCATTTTTGTGCTTTTCATTGCGTTCTACTTTATCAATAAGCAAAACGTTGAAGACATAGAGAATTCACAAAAGACGGGTGACAGTACTGCAATTGTAGAAAGCCCTAATATGTCTGATATGCAGCAAGATAGCTCTTCATTGTCTGCATTGAAAGCTGATAGCGCCGAAGGCATAAATGCCCCAATTGATACCCTTCCTGAATCCTTTGTTCGAATGGAGAATGAATTATTGGAAGTGGTGTTCAGCTCAAAAGGAGCCCGACCTCATAAAGCACGACTGAAAGAGTACACCCGTTATGGATCTGATGAGTTGGTCCTTTTTGAGGGGGATCAATCAGAATTCTATTACTTGATGAATTTGCGTTCAGGTATGTTGAGAACAGATCAATTGAATTTTCAGATTGATAGCAGCGAGATCCATGCTGAAGAACCTGTCCTGCGTTTTTGGCATCAACTTCCTGAAGGCGGTAGAATGGTGCAGGTATACACGCTCAATAAAGATAAATACACCTTAGATTATCGTCTGGAACTTGAAAATGCGGCATCTAATTTCGCTTTGAGAGATAAATACTTTGAACTCAACTGGTCAGCTCGACTGCAGAATCAAGAGAAAACTTTGCAGGCTGAAAGAGAGAACTCCACGGTTTATTACAAATACTTAAACGAAGACGATGCTGAATACATCAGTGAAAGAAAAGAAGACCGCGAGGAGCTTCAAGGCAATCTTCATTGGGTGAGTTACAAGCAGAAGTTCTTTAACACCACCCTTATTGCCAAAAATGGTTTTGAAGAGGAGGGAAGTGTGGTAGAGACCAAAGATGCCACAGATGACAGTTATATCAAAGAGATCACCTCTTCACTGCTCTTTCATTATGATGGAAATCCGAGAGCATCATATGACATGGCATTTTACATAGGCCCGAATCACTACCAAACGTTGAAGAAAACAAAAGTGGGGCTGGAAAATATTGTGCCGCTCGGTTGGGGAATTTTTGGTTGGGTGAACAGATTCCTGGTGATTCCTGTATTCAATTTTCTCAACAATTATTTCGTCAGTTATGGAATCATTATACTCCTGTTGACCATAGCTATCAAGGTGGTGCTGTTTCCACTCATGTATCGCTCTTATTTGTCGATGGCAAAAATGAGGGTACTCAAGCCAGAATTGGACGAATTAAAAGCCAACGCCGGCGGAGATATGCAGAAAATGCAAACAGAGCAAATGAAGCTCTACAAAAAGGCAGGGGTCTCGCCTTTTGGCGGCTGCTTACCGCTATTGGTGCAGATGCCCATTCTGTATGCAATGTTTCGATTCTTTCCATCTTCCATTGAATTGCGCCAGGAGCCCCTCTGGTGGACAGATGATTTATCGACTTATGACTCCATTCTCAATCTCGGGTTCAATATTCCTTTCTATGGTGACCACGTGAGCATGTTCACGCTGTTGATGACCATTTCAACATTTCTGTACACCATGATGAATAATCAGATGACTGGTGCCACCGGCCAGATGAAAATCATTTCTTATGTAATGCCGATCATGTTCTTGGGCTTTTTCAATAATTATCCTGCTGCTTTGAGTTATTACTACTTTCTGGCCAACATGATTACCTTCACCCAAAACTGGATCATTCGCAAGTTTTTTGTTGATGAAGAGAAAATTCATTTGCAAATACAGGAAAACAAAAAGAAACCTGTGAGTATGAAAAAATCCAGAATGCAGAAGCGCCTAGAGGACATGGCCAAAAAGAGAGGCATCGATCCGTATACAGGCAAAAAGAAGAAGTAGTAATTACATTGAGCATTTATTGCCTAGGGTGAA
>CAZYJD010000099.1:0-6605 GCA_964647785.1 uncultured Chitinophagaceae bacterium | reverse complement strand
AACTAATGGATTAGATTGATTTGTTGACGTATTCAAAATAGGCCTGCCTAATATTTTGCTTTACTTCATCCCAGGAAATGTTAGAGAGAAGCTGCAATTCAGGTTCTTGTTCTGCATCATCAAAATAGATTAAACTCTTTAAGGCAAGGAATACAGCTCCGTCCGGAAATTTTGTCTCGTAGAATTTCATGATTTGATGAATGTTGAATTGACTTAAGAGTAAATTCAGGTCATAAAAATCTTTCTTACTACCTCTTCCTGTTATGGCGGCTATTTTCATCGCTGCAATATCTTGATCATCTGCCAGGGAGAGATCTTCTATGTGATTAGGTGAGCTAAGCCAGACATAGGGATATTGCACAAAGTCCACTTTAATGCCATCGCAAAAAAGAACGATAATGCGGTCGTCATTTTGAATAATCTGCGTTGGTCCAAAGTCTACCAATGTTGCCACAATCTTTTCATAAGGTGGAATGTTCTCACCAAAAAAATCAAGGTCAACGGAAATTCTGTGTCCGTGTTTGAGAGCCAAGCAGTACCGCCAACAAGGCGCATTTTCTCGTCTTGATTTAGCCGCTTTTGAATGAATTTTAATAATTCCAGTGTGCGTGGCCGGACGCTTTCGAGGTGTAACATGAAAACTCGCTTTTTTCAACTCCGGATAATACGCTGAGGAAGTTTAAAGTCTTTTTATCCAGATATCTGAATGTTTTGGCCTCTTCAATGATTGTGCCGAGACCGTAATGCTCTTTTAACAATATAAAGTCAGACCATTTCCCATAGACCAACACCCGTTTGATGATGAAGGTCTTATGCTCCTCCTCATCAATGCCAGTCACTTTGGTATCCCAGAATATTTCGGGACTCAATTGATCTACCAGTCTTTTGCGCATCTCATTCAAATATATGGTTTACTTTTTTATCACTCCAGCCATTTACGAACCTGAACGGAATCTTATTGAAATGTCGGGCATTGCTCAACTTAAATTTTGTTGTATCCTTTCGATAAACTCGAAAGGATCGACATCCGTGGGTTGGGTTTTAAGGTCGCTCATGATAGTCTTGTATTCGATGGGCAAAATTGGTTCGGAGATTCATCCAAAACAGGTTGTAATCGGCTATGTGGTAATTGTCCCAGCGGTAGCGTTTTGAAAAAGGAATTTTCAGCTTGCTCACGCTCAAGTAGCCCTGTTTTGACTGTACTTCAATGCTCGCCGGAAATCGAAGCTTGCCGGAAGGCATGAGGATGCCCAGGTGATCCTCCAGCTGATTGCTGCTTTTTAGATTGGAGAAAAGAATGGGGTGACTGGCCAAAATGGTGTCGCCGTGAATGGGAGGTACAAAGCCATTGCCAAAGGTTCGCCAGCTGAGGTAGCAGTGTGTTTGCTCAGGTTTGTTGCAGGGCGACAGGCTGCCTATGTGATTTTCGATGGGCATGCCCACCAGGTAGGCCAATAACATTCGTTCGGAAAGGGCCTTGTCTTTTAGAATGAATTCCCTTATGAGTCGTTCGGTATGGTTGGTGCCCTGGCTGTGGGAAGCAATCACAAAAGGCCGGTTGTGGTTGTAATTTTCGAGGTAGTAGCTAAAGGCGCGCAGCACATCCTGATAAGCCGTGTCAAAGGCAGCTCTAACCTCGGACAGCTTGTTGTTCCAATAACCCTCGATGTGCATTTGCCGGTAGTAGGGCACATAGATGTGGGCCAATCCACCAAAGACAGATGCTTGGTTTTTAAGCGCTAGCTCCCGCACTTCTTTGCGATAAGCGGCATCGTTAATTGAGGCAGCCCAGCTTTCTACCGGAAGTTCATCATAGAGGGTGGGGTACACATAAAACACATCCACCTGCAGCGAGTCGGCAAGCTTGATGTCCTTCCGTTTGGGAACGCGTTGCCGGTCGCATTCATCCATTCTATTTGGCAGTGCCGCCCAATTATCTGAAAGACTGTAGTCAGGGGTTTGTGCCGGTGCATATTGCAGCAACATGAGCAGGATAGAGAGTAGCCCGTATTTTTTCATTTTTGTTTGATTTCCATTTCCAATCCCGGGATGTCGTGGAGCAGTGATAGGCCGTAAGCCAAAGTGGGTGTTTGAAAACCTGTTTTAAAATCGCCTTTCATGATGTGTTTGCCAATGGCCAGGCAACTCAGGGCGGTGAGCTTGTAAGAGTGCGGGCCCCGAAGCACCCCTTCGTAAGAAGTACGGCCTTTTGCCACCCTGCCCCAAACCAAGGAGCGCTTTTGTTCCAGTTCTACTTTGGATGGGCCATCTTCGGCTTTTTGCAGGATGTTGTTCAGAATTTTCGTTCGGATGGCCTTATTCTGCAAGAAAGGTGTAGCCAAACGAAGCGCCATTGGTATGATTCGTATGCCTGACTTCATGAGCATATAGGTGGTGATGTTAGGGATGCCGGTGCTGTACCAAGCTGTGAATACATCGCCCCAGGGGATGGATAGACCTTTGTAGGTTTTGCTGTTCCAGCTGAAACGGAGATGTTTATATCCAATAGGCACATCTTTTAACTCGTGATGGATGCGCTCCTTACCCGCTTTTCCTAATTTATTGAAAGCCGATTTCATGGTGCCTTTGCTCATGCCTCCGCCACCGCTGAACGCCAGCCAGAGCTCATTTGCTTCCGGCAGTTTTTCCGCGAGGGCCTTGGCCACCAGATCGGTGGGAACCACATCAAAACCGCAGCCGGGTAAGAGCATAACGCCCGCATCGCGGGCTTTTTCTGATAAGGCTGCCGCCCACTCAAACACTTCAAATTCTCCGGTGATGTCTGAATAATGAACCCCTTTTTCAATGCAGGCGGTCATCATTTGTTTGGCGGTATGAACAAAGGGTCCGGCGCAATGTAGCACCCATTGTATGTCTTCCAAAGCGTTGCAAAGTGCTTCGTAATCGTTTAAATCGATGACTTGGTAATCGCATTGGTATTTCTCTGCGAGTAATTTAAGGGGCTCTTCTCGTCTTCCGGCCAGTACCCATTGCCATGGAAGATGATCGGCATATTCTAGAATGAGCTGAGCGGTGTATCCGTATGCGCCGTAAAGGAGGGCTTTCATGCCGCTAAGTTATGGTAAAAGAGCATGATGGGCTAGTAGCGACAAGATTGTAAGTTTGTTGCATGGCAGCCCTGCTTGATATCAATGCATTTTTAGCGCAGAATTCTTTGCCAATGTTGGATGTGCGGGCACCCATGGAGTACCAGGAAGGGCATATTCCCGGAGCAATATCTTTTCCGCTGTTCAGCGATGCAGAACGGCATGAGGTGGGCTTGTATTACAAGCAAAAAGGGCAGCTGGAAGCCATATTGCTCGGACTTGGGTTCACTGGGCCGAAGCTGGAAAGCTTTGCCAGAAAGGCACTTGAATTGGCACCCAAAGGGGAAGTGCGCGTGTATTGCTGGCGCGGGGGAATGCGCAGTGCGAGCATGGCATGGTTGCTGGAGCAAGTGGGCCTGAAAGTGCATCGTTTGGAGGGCGGTTACAAAGCATTCAGGCGGCACGTGCTGGGCAATCTTCAATTTCCGAGCCATGGAATTGTTTTGGGCGGAAAAACCGGCAGCAGAAAAACCGATGCATTGCATGAACTGATCAAACTGGGTGAGCAGGTGATTGATCTTGAGGCATTGGCCAATCACAAAGGCTCTGCTTTTGGTTTGGCTGAAGGTGAAGCACAACCCAAGATGGAACATTTTGAGAATGAGCTATGGCAGGTGCTTCAGGGTCTGGATGAAAATCGCAGGGTGTGGGTGGAAGATGAGAGCAAGAAGATCGGCACCATTTTTATCAGACCCGAGTTTTACAGCGGATTGGAAGCTGCTCCACTGGTGGTGATCAATAAATCGGCTGAAGAGCGTGCAGCACTTTTAGCCGTGGAATATGGCAAGCAAAGCAAAGAGCGATTGAAGCTGGGTTTTGAGCGCATTGCCAGGCGATTGGGTGGGCAGCACCATCAGCGGGCCTTGGGTTTACTTGAGGATGGTAAGCTGGAAGATGCAGCCTTAATAGCACTGAAGTATTACGATAAAACCTATGCCTATGGCTTGGAAAATCGCAAAAGCATCTCAGTTCATCATCTGGATACAGAAGGTTTAAATCCCAATCAAATGGCCCTTCAATTGATCGAAATGGCCAACAATATTTATGGAGCAGAAAGCAATTAAGTTAACGCAATACAGCCATGGAAGTGGTTGCGGGTGTAAGATCGCCCCGGAAGTTTTGCAGCAGATTTTATCCCGAAGCGGAAGCGATGCCCATTTCCCCAATTTGATTGTCGGGAACGGTGAAGCGGATGATGCGGCCGTATGGGCACTGAACGAACAAGAGTACCTGATTTCCACCACTGACTTTTTCACCCCCATTGTGGATGATGCGTTCACCTTTGGAACCATTGCAGCGGCCAATGCCCTGAGTGATGTGTATGCCATGGGAGGTCAGCCACTGATGGCACTGGCCATTTTGGGCTGGCCGGTGGATAAGCTGCCTGCTGAACTGGCCTCGGAAGTGCTGCGCGGTGGCAAGGCCAAATGTGCCGAAGCGGGGATTCCACTGGCAGGTGGGCACAGCATTGACAGTCCGGAACCTTTTTTTGGCCTGGCGGTGAATGGACTGGTTAAAAAGGAACAACTGAAGACCAATGGGGGCGCCAACGCCGGTGACATATTGTTGCTGAGCAAGCCCTTGGGCACCGGAATCTGGAGCACGGCCATGAAACGCGGGGCGGTGGAAGAAGATCAGATGCAGGCCGTTTTCAAACAAATGAGTCAACTGAACCAATATGGTGCGGTACTGGGCAAATGGCCGGAGGTGCATGCCATGACTGATATAACCGGCTTTGGTTTGGGCGGGCATTTGGTAGAAATGTGCAGGGCCTCGGGTTTGCAGGCGCAATTGCAATGGTCGCAAGTGCCCATCATTAATGGTACTTCAGAACTGGCTGCACAGTATTTCATCCCCGATAATACCTACCGTAATTTCAATGGCTATGGAAAAGAGATTGCTGAAATGAGTGCCGAGCAAATGATGCTCCTATGCGATCCTCAAACCAATGGCGGGCTGCTGGTGGCGATGGAAGAGCGCAAACATGAAGCAGTGATGAATGAAGCAGCTGCTGCAGGGACTCCATTGTTTCGGATTGGTGAACTGCTTAGGAGAGCATCAGAAGCCGATCCATTGATCATTTTTTAAACCCTCAGAACTGCCTCAGCCAGGATACCATGGGAAAGGGGAAGGTATTGACCTTGCCGTTTTTGATGTGGATGATGCCGGCCAGAGACACCTGAAAGGCTTTTGAATACGACTGACTGAAGCGCATGGCGGGCATGAGAACGATGTTGGTCTCCATTTGATCAACTGCTTTGGCTTGGCCTTTTCCGATGGTATATGTCTGCTGAACATACTGTTGAAGATCCTTGTCGTATACGGGTACGGTTATGTCGTAATCAGCATAGATCACCCCCATTTGTTTGCCGTGCAACATCATTCCGTCGAAAATGAAACTGGCTTTTTTCCCTACCGGTGCAATCCCGCCAACGCCCAACACCAGCGCTGATCGGAACCCCTGGCTCAGCCTGGAGGGTTCATCACTACGGTCTAAGGCATCTTCAATGGCGCTGTAAACACCCCAATCCGTTTGGGCATAACCCAGTGAGAGAGCAAGGGGATCCCCGGGGCTGTATAAATAGGCTTCACCAATTCGCGGTGACAGGTTTTCTCCCAGGTCTACATAGCCATAGCCCCCAGAAAATGAAATGTTTCTCGTGCGATCTCCCTGTGTGAATGTGAGCCAGTGCAATCCCCCATAACCTTGTGCATTGCCCAGATAACCCATGCTTCCGTTGATAGAGCCAAGGGCCAAGTGGGTTTTATCTTTTGAATACAAATTATACTTGGCGGCAAGGGCAATGGGGCTGGCAATCCAGCTGGCCATAACCCCCAGGCTAAAGCGATCACTCAGCGCAAAGTGTACTTCAGGTCCGTACAGATGCAAAAGGGCGTAGTTTTCTCCTTTTTCTATGGGCAGTGCGTTGGTGGTAAAATAGTAACGGGTGGTGAAGGGGCCTTTGTTGCGGTAATCGCGGTAGATGCCATTGGCATCAATTCTGACTTCTTCTGCTTCTACTTTTACAATGCTTTTGATATCGGCCTTTGAAATAAAAATTTTACCGATGGTTTTGGTCATCAATAGTATCTCACGTCCGTCGTCCTGAAGGATGTAACCATAGAACTCACCCCCATCGGTTTTTGTGACCAGATACAGTATTTGTTGAGCGCTATCCAGGGAGGTGCTATCGGTTTGTGCGCGCAGGACTCCTTGAAAAAGAAAGAGGCCTATTATGAGTAAAATAAATTTCTTCATTGGATTCTATTTGAAAAGGAGTTGACTTGGTTTTACTAAAACTGACGCAACCAGGAAACCATGGGTAATGGGAATGAAGATGTTTTACCATCTTTTACCTGAACGACACCTGCCAGAGCTACCTGAAAGGCTTTTGAATACGACTGACTGAATCGCATGGCAGGCATGAGAATCATGGTGGTTATATGGCCTTCTTCTATGATGCGCCCTTGACCGATCACAAAGTCTTTATTGATGTT
>CAZYJD010000098.1:0-6800 GCA_964647785.1 uncultured Chitinophagaceae bacterium | reverse complement strand
AATTTTACTTTGAAGTTGGGTATTTTCGGGCCGAACGTACAGCCAGGTGTTGCTAGTGGGGCATGGGTACTGGCTCATTTGATTTGGATACCCCGAGCAGTTCCAGCCCAATTCTAATCGCATGCTATCCAAATCACAATTGGTGAAGGTAGCCTGTAAATCGATATAAATATGACTCGAAGCCCTGATATCTCCCAGTTTTAAAAGGCCATTGCTATAGTTGAGGGGGTTCCCGAATGTATCGGTTGCTCCGGTAATGGATAAACCATTGAGCATAGAAGCACCCAGCCAAACATTCGATGCATGCGATGTGCCATGTTCATTCCTGATCAATAATCGCCAACTTATGGTATCGCTATTTCCGGGAACAGTTGACTCAATGGGGTAAACTTTTAAAACAGGATGCTCATAGCGCACGTAATCGGTATAAACGCCATTGTTGGTGGTGATGGGGGTGATGCCGCTCCCCATGGCATTTCGTTCCCTAAACTCAATCAAATAATCAACCGGAAGCGATTTGTTGTCTTCCACCTCGCAGCTGGGATTCAAATAGAGATAAACAATGCCATAGAACCCGTCATCACCGAGGGTCAGTGGGCCTCCCTTATCGCTGTAAAGCGAATCCATATTCAATACCAAGGTATCGCCAATCTGCCGGCTTAAAGGGATGGAACTCACATATTCACGCCTGGTTTGCCCGGTTCCGGCAGTGACGTAGTGGTATAACAATGCCCTTGAAAAGCTGTATCCTTTGGGAATGATCGCTTTGAATTTGCTAATGTTTCCCCAGTTTCGGTATTCAAATGGAAAGATGTTCCCTCCTGCATAATTTCCACAACAGTTCCCTACACTTAAGTAATAGTTTTGGGTAACCAATTCTTCGCCACATCCGGTGTGTACGTAGTTGCCGCGAGCATAATTGAGCATGTAGTAACCCACTTGTTGAAAGATGCCCGAGAAGGTGTCGCATTGAAATTTTTGTGAATTGCTGCTTGGGTTGGCTGTGGTACTTAAGTAGAATTCATTCTCAATAACGGCCGATCGGAACACCCCTCCGGGATTTGTTTCGTATACATAGTCTACCTGAAGGTCTATGCTATCGTAGGTTCCGTATTGGTAATAGGTGCCGATGGCGCAAGAATTTGCAACGGAGCTGATTGAAATATCGAAATTAAAGGTACGCCAGCTTCCCAAGGTACTCACCGTGTAGGGTACTGACTGGCAATCGAGCATCAAATTTCCTCGGCGGTATACGCGCAACCTTGTGCCGTTCACCTTCATGATGCTACCGTATTGAATTCTTGAACTTGCCTTGCCAAAGCGCCATGAGCGGGTGGTTCCCGCCGGATAGGCCAAACCGGAGAAACGCGTTCTTAGGGTGTCGCCCACCATTAGTCGATGCGTCTTTATTTTGTCGAAGTCGAGGTTCCCGCTGGTATCCGGTAAGCCGTTGTTATCATTGTCTGGCAGACCATAATTGATGCGACTTGCGTCGAAGTTTTTGAAGAACATCCCTCCCCTGTTGCATCCTGAAATGCAGTGTATTCTTATATCTCCGCTTGAGCAATGAAGGGGGTATACGCATGCCTGCGCACAGGTGGAATCACTTACGTAGGTGATGCTCATATTATAACGCTGGTCTCCGTGTACATTGCCGGTACAATCTGCCTTGAGCTTGATTTTTATTTCCGCCTGAGTCATGTTTATAGGGCTGGTGCCCCGGAAATACGCGATCAGCGTGTCGCCGCTTTTTGTCAGTTGAGCAGGGTTCCAATAAGTGCCATTGATGGAAAGGATGCGGAAATCATTTTTGTTCAGGCTGTGCGAAAGCCCCTTGGGCAGAATGAAATACATCTTCATCAAACTGCGGCTGTTTTGCAAGGCCAATCGATAGTTGGTGAAGGTGTAGGTGAAGAGTTTGGTCTCTTGGTCCACGATGTCCGTGGGATTGAACGAGGTCAGAGAGAGGTAGGTGTAATCATACACACGGCCCCAGTTTTCCGCACTGAAAATGGCTTTGTTGCACTGATCCTGATAATTTGCATTGTATCTCCAACCATAAATGTAGGCGCTGTTGTTGCAAGTTGTTCGGCAACAACTGTATTGGTCAAATTCAATGTAGAAAGTGTCACCGGGCGCCAAATGGCCGAGATAAAGGTCCATGGCTCCTACAGGATCATTGCCCAAACAAGACCAATCACCTGTGCTTCGGTTCATTTTAATGTCGCTGAATACGGCGCGCTGTTTGTTTCCATTCCATCCCTTTCGTATGCGCACCGAAGCGGTGTCGATGCGAGAGAATTGTGCATCCCAAAAACCATTGCCATTTACAGCTTGAAATATATTAACGGCCGTGTAACGGGCTGTGTCGTTTCCTTTATTGAAAACTTTCAACTCATTTTTCAGGGGCTGATTTCCTCCAATACAGGTGGTAGCGCTGTTTTTAACGGAAAAGCCCAAATCAGGATTGATGCTGGTGAGATTTGCAGTGGCAACATCCTGGTCTTTGTTGCATGCAGAGCCCATACAACCCCAACTCAAATAATATTTCGATGCCATGGATGCACAGCCCAAAAGCAGGAGTGTATCGGTGATTGTCACACTTTCATTGCGATCGAGTTTGCCGTTGCGATTGCCAATTTGGGAGAAATGGCTGGCATTGAAGGTGGAGAAAATCGTGTCGCCAGAACTGCGTATGTATCCTCCGGAAACACCGCGCACCTGTAAACCTGAAGCATTGGTTTGATAAAAGCTGAAGGTATCCAGAGGTCCCTGACCACTATTGATGAGGGTGATGGTTCGAATAAATGTGCTGCCTTTTGGCCCCGTGTAGAATTTATTGCTGACGTTTTGAATGCGAAGATTGGGCTGTGCCACATTGTAAGGAATAGAGCTGGCCATATCAAAGTTTCCGGTATAGTCTACACGAAAACTATTTCTAATGAGGCGGTTAAGGTTTAAATCGGGGATGATGCCGCAACCCGCCTTTACCCTGATTCTTACCGTTACATCGGCAGCTACGCGCAGGTCAGGCAGATTGAATATGGGGGCTGATAAATTGCTGGTGCTGTTTTCACTCACCCCATTGCCCAGAACACTTCCTTGAACGTATTCTATTCCGGTAGGAAGCTGAACCGTTAAGCGCAAACTGCTAACGGTACCAAGGGAGATGTTCCGTACGTTGATATCAAAACCAATCGAATCACCACAAACACTCATCCCCGAAGGATTGGTGTAAGTGATGCTCAATCGACTGCCTTGGGCGCGAGCGGTGAAACTGCTGACAATCAACAAGGAAAATACGAAGAAATCAAAAATTTTCCACCTGATATTTCTCATGAAATCACTGACCACGACAAAGAACAAATTTAAGTCATACAAGCCTTGAAGGCAAATTGTTAATTTTGAGCTTCAATGACAATGAACAACCTCGATTTAGAAGCAGAACGACAAGAGATTATCAAGCGATATCGGCAATTATTGCGGGTATCAAAATGGTCCAGGGAGAAGGGCGATATCAAACAAATTCGGGAAGCCTTTGAATGGGCCGTTGATTCGCACAAAGACATGCGTCGCAAATCGGGCGAACCATACATCTATCACCCCATAGCAGTTGCGCGCATTGCGGCCGAAGAAATGGGGCTGGGCACCACATCCATTGTGTGTGCCTTGTTGCACGATGTGGTAGAAGATACCGATATCACCCTCGATCAGATTCGCAAGCGTTTCGGAGAAAAAGTGGCCAAGATCATTGATGGCCTAACCAAGATTTCGGGGGTGTTCGATCAGAAAGACTCGCCACAGGCAGAAAATTTCAGAAAAATGCTACTGACCCTTTCTGATGATGTTCGGGTCATTCTCATTAAGCTCTGCGACCGATTGCACAACATGCGCACCTTGCAGCACATGTCGCGCAAAGGACAGCTCAAAATTGCGTCTGAAACCCTTTATCTGTACGCTCCGCTGGCACACCGTTTGGGTTTGTATGCCATTAAAACAGAATTGGAAGACCTCGCCCTGAAGTACACTGAAACGGAGCGCTATCAGCAAATAAGACATCAACTGAATGCATCTAAAGAACAGCGCAACCGCTACATACGCTCCTTTATTGCACCGCTGAAAAAAGACCTGGATAAACTGGGCATACCTTATGAGATTAAAGGCCGGCCCAAGTCCATTTATTCGATTCATCGGAAAATGGAAAAACAGGGCATCGACTTTGAACAGGTGTACGACCTTTTCGCCATTCGAATCATCATCGACAGCGAGTTTGATCATGAAAAAAAGGACTGCTGGGCAGCTTATTCGGTGGTAACCAGTATTTATCCGCCCAACCCCGATCGTTTGCGAGATTGGATATCCTTGCCCCGAAGCAATGGTTATGAGAGCTTGCATATAACCGTGATGGGCCCCAAGGGGAAATGGGTGGAAGTACAAATTCGCACCAATCGCATGGATGAAATTGCCGAACGAGGCTATGCCGCTCACTGGAAATACAAAGAAGAAACGGACGAGGAAAGTGGTTTGGATCAGTGGCTCACCAAAGTGCGAGAAATATTGGAGAGTCAAGAGTCTGATGCGCTTGATTTTCTCGATGAGTTTAAGCTAAACCTATTTGCCGAAGAGGTGTATGTATTTACGCCCAATGGCGATCTCAGAAAACTGCCCAACGGAGCTTCAGCATTAGACTTCGCATTCGACATCCATAGCGATGTTGGGGCCACCTGCCTCGGAGCTAAGGTCAATGGCAAGCTGGTTCCATTGAGCTACAGCTTGCAGAATGGCGACCAAATTGAAATTTTAACTTCTGCGCGGCAAAAACCCACCAAAGACTGGTTGCAAATTGTGAAAACCGCCAAAGCCCGAAGCAAAATCAACCAGATGCTGAAAGAGGAAAGACGCAGGGTGGCCGCCGATGGCAAAGAGATTCTGCAGCGCAAGTTCCGGAATGCCAAAGTACCCTTCAATACGCTGAATGTTCAAATCCTATATGATCACTTTCGTTTGGGTAGTGAACAGGAGCTGTACTACCAAGTTGCTACCGAAGCCCTTGGTAGTGATAAGTTGAAAATAAAGGAAATTATTCACAACCACAGTCTTCGAAAAGGGCAATCCAAAGGAAAAGGATTCAATGAAGATCTTCTAAAAAAATACAAGAACGACGACATTATTATTGGTGATACCGATTTGGATTTGGATTATTCCTTTGCCAAATGCTGTTCGCCCATTCCCGGTGATCCCATCGTGGGTTTTGTGACCATTGGCGATGGGATAAAAATTCACAAAACCAGCTGCAACAATGCAGTGCGTCTGATGAGCAATTATGGCTATCGCATCATCAAAGTGCGCTGGGCACAGCAACCCGATACCGATGAACCCTTTTTGGCCAGCTTGCTCATTACTGGTATCGACACCGTGGGGCTGGTGAGCAAGATCACCGATATCATATCAAAAGAATTTCAGGTAAATATGAAGGCAATCAGTTTTGCCGCCTACCATGGAACTTTCGAGGGTCGCCTCGAGCTGTATGTGGCCAGTGTAGAACACCTGAGCAGCGTAATGGATAAGATTAAAAACATCGATAAGTACATCAATGTGTCAAGGGTGGATGTATTCGATGGCGAAACTCCTCCGGCTGTGGGTTAAATGTTCAATGCCTCTCGCAGGCTTTGGTTACTTTTGTGTTTTATTAATAACATGTCCGATAAAGAAAGCCGGAATATCAAAGAAGAAGTGAAGGAGCTGTTTACCACTTACCTTGAAAAAAAAGGTCAACGTAAAACACCTGAACGATATGCCATCTTGGATGAAATTTACTCCAAAAAGCAGCATTTTGATGTGGATACATTGTTCATCCAAATGAAGAACCGCAATTACCATGTGAGTCGGGCTACGGTTTACAATACCCTTGATTTATTACTGGAGTGCGGTCTGGTGGTTAAGCACCAATTTGGCCAGAACATGGCCATGTATGAGCAGGCCTATGGATACCGCCAACACGATCATCTTATTTGCACCACTTGTGGCAAAGTGCTCGAATTTTGTGATCCACGCATACAGCAAACCTCCAGCATGGTGGGCGATTTACTCAACTTTGAAGTGGAACGGCATTCGCTGAATCTCTATGCCAAACCTCGGCTGGATGAGAACGGACTTTGTATGAATTGTCAGAATCAAGTGATGCCCATTTAAGGCTTATGGTAGATGTAGTACTCGGTTTACAGTGGGGAGATGAAGGAAAGGGCAAGATTGCCGATTTTCTCACTCCGCAATATGATATAGTGGCGCGCTTTCAGGGAGGCCCTAATGCCGGACACTCTTTGGAGATGAACGGTAAAAAACATGTGCTGAACACCATTCCTTCGGGCATATTCCATAAAAATTGCCTCAACCTCATTGGCAATGGGGTGGTCATTGATCCGGTTCGTCTGAAAGAGGAAATTGACCGAACCATTGCAGCCGGAGCAGATGTGCACAGCCACCTGCTCATCAGCAGGAAATCGCACCTCATTTTGCCCACGCATAAATTGCTCGATGCGGCTTCAGAAAACGCCAAAGGGGCGGAAAAAATTGGTTCCACGCTGCGCGGTATCGGCCCCACCTACAAAGATAAAATTGGTCGTGGAGGTTTGCGCAGTGGTGATTTATTTGCCGCCGATTTCGAAGAAAAGTATCGCAAAGCCATTGCGCTTCACATGGAGCTGATTGATTATTACGGCTTCGAAGATTTCGATATGAGCCGATTGGAGGAGGAGTTTTTTGCAGCGGCTGATTATCTCCGCTCTTTTCATTTTGTTGAC
>CAZYJD010000097.1:0-6884 GCA_964647785.1 uncultured Chitinophagaceae bacterium | reverse complement strand
GAGTTCTTCAGGAGGCTAGAGATTCTAAGGTGCCACTCATTGAACGAATGCGGTTTCTGGGAATTTTTTCAAACAACCAGGATGAGTTCTTTCGGGTGCGGGTTGCAACCATGAAACGTTTAAATCGCCTTGGAAAAAGCACCCGATCAAAACTTGGATTCTCCCCACAAAAGGTGCTCAATCATATTCAGGAAATGGTGATTGATTTACAACGAGAGTTTCACGAGATTTATGGAGAAATTCAAAAACAGCTGGAGGAAGAGAACATCTTTATCATCGATGAAATGCAGCTGGGACCTATTCAAGAAAAGTTTGTTGAAGATTATTTTACGCAGGTTGTAGAACCTTTGTTGGTCCCTATTCTGCTGGGCAATGTGCCCCGATTCCCCTATTTGAAAGATAAGTCTGTATATCTTTTCATCGCTCTTAAAAAAGACGGGCAAGAAGATGATTATGCCTTAATGGAAGTACCTCGAAAAAGTTTATCTCGTTTTTTGGTATTACCTCCTGATGGAAACAAGAAGTTTATCATTTATCTGGATGATGTAATTCGGAAGAATTTGGAGAAAGTGTTCTCCATATTCGACTATTCTGAGATGGATTCTTACATCATTAAAATTACCAGAGATGCCGAGTTAGACATTGACGATGACATCTCTGAAAGTTATTATGACAAGATGAAGAAAGGGGTAGAAAAGCGAAAAAAAGGAGAACCAGTTCGCTTCATCTATGATAGCAATATGCCCTCCAAATACCTTCGGTTTTTAATGAAAAAACTTCGGTTAACAGAAGATGATAACATCATCCCAGGGGGGCGGTATCATAACTTTCGTGATTTTATGAAGTTTCCGAACGTTGGAGGAGCACATTTGGAGTATCCACCCATGAAACCCCAGCAGCATCCTGACCTCAAGGGTGAAAAAAGCATCATTCAAGTTCTGAAGAAAAAGGATCTACTCTTACATTTCCCTTATCAAACCTACGACCATGTAATTGACTTATTGCGAGAAGCTGCGATTGATCCCAGAGTTACTGAAATTAAAATCTCACTTTATCGATTAGCAGGAGAAAGCAGGGTGATCAATGCCCTGATCAATGCGGTAAAAAATGGCAAACAAGTTTTGGTGGTCATGGAACTGCAGGCGCGTTTTGATGAAGAGGCCAACCTCAAATGGAGTAAAACTCTTGAAGAAGAAGGGGTGAGACTGGTATTTGGTATCAGTGGACTTAAAATACATAGCAAGTTGTTGCTAATCAGCAGAAGGGAGAACAAGCAAACCCATTTGTACTCCTATGTTGGAACCGGTAATTTCCACGAAGGAACAGCGAAGGTATACAGTGATACCGCCTTGCTATCTGCCAGCACCGAATTAGGGATGGAAATAAATAAGGTTTTCGCACTTATCGAAAAACCATACCTGCCCATACAGTTCAATCATTTGCTCATTTCTCCGGTTTTTATGCGCAAAAGAATATACGAGCTGATCGATCGTGAAATTGAAATGGCTCAAAAAGGTGAAAAAGCCGAAATTATCCTGAAATTAAATAATTTGGTGGATGAAGAAATGGTGGATAAGCTATACGAGGCAAGTAGCAAGGGTGTGAAGATAAAAATGATCATTAGAGGCATCTGTAGTTTAATTCCGGGTATTAGGGGAGGAGGAGAGAATATTGAAGCCATCAGTATTGTAGGACGCTTTCTGGAACATACAAGGATATATGTTTTTCATAACGGAGGAGCTCCACTCTATTACCTTTCATCTGCAGACTGGATGACACGAAATCTTGATTTCCGCATTGAGGCGGCCGTGCCGGTATATGATCAAGCACTGCAAACAGAGTTGAAACAGTTTCTTGATTTGCAATTTCAAGACAATGTGAAGGCCAGAAAGTTAGATGAACACATGAATAATGCATATGTGGCGCATAGCAAGAAACCGTTGAATTCGCAGCTGGCTTTTAACGATTATCTTCGCAATAAGCCGACTGAACAATGAATTATTTAAGGTTTGCATCCATAGATATTGGCTCAAATGCGATCAGACTGCTGATTAATTATGTCTATGAGACTGAGAATGGCCCCATATTTCACAAAGCTTCCTTGACCCGTGTGCCGGTAAGACTTGGTGAAGATGCATTCCTCAATGGAGTTATTTCAGAAGAAAAGGCAAGACTGATGATTCATAGCATGAAGTCTTTTTTTCATCTCATGAAAGTGTATCAGGTGGTTGGTTATCGTGCGTATGCAACATCCGCCATGCGAGAGGCATTGAATGCTGATGAGTTAATCCGTCGCATTTATGAAGAAAGCAGCATTCGTGTTGAGGTCATCAGTGGAGATCGGGAGGCCAATTTGATATCCAGTAAGTTTGAACCAGCGTTTATTCCTGACCAAAAGCATATCCTTTTTGTTGATGTAGGTGGAGGGAGTACGGAGTTAACCTTATTGGAGAATCACATTAAAAAAGAGCGTTTCTCTTTTAATATCGGAACCCTGCGTGAATTGAACGGGCAGGTTGATGAGAGCGTATGGAAGGCGTTAAAAAAGTGGTTGTATGAGCAGGGGCTTCTCAAAACAGGTATTCCGATACTTGGCTCCGGAGGAAACATCAATAAGATATTAAAGATGAAACGAAAAAGGGCCCAAGATGTACACATCAACCGAAAAGCGCTGCTTGAGTTGCATCATGAGATGGAACAGCTAACTGCAGACGAACGAATGGTTCGATACCGTTTAAATCCTGACCGTGCAGATGTGATTCTTCCTGCGGCGCGTATTTTCCTTAAAATTACGCGCTACACCCGTTCGGATAAGATTTATGTCCCTAAAATTGGCTTGAGCGATGGGATCGTTCGCAGTTTGTACAAAGAGTATAAGCAGAAAGAGATGCTCAGCAATTATTGATCAAAAAGTTCATCCTCCTCCTCTTCTAACTGCTGGGGCTCTGGGTTTTCAGCCTTCTCAATCAAATCGATTTTTTCCTTGCAGATGCGAATCAATTCCGGATCTCCGTCATAGCCATCAAGGATGCTTTGCAGGGTGGCCCTGGCTTGAAAGTAATCTTGTTGTGCGAAGTAATTATCGGAGAGTAAAATGAAGCCTTTTACCACCCAGTATTCATAGGGAGAAAAGCGATCATTCAAATCAAATACGGCATTCATTGAACTATCATAGGACTCTTTGCGGTAGAATACATCTGCCTTGAGGTATTGCGCCTCTGCTCCTACAACGTTTTGGCTTTCTTGCGATACATATGAGAGGTGATAAAGGGCCGTTGTGTAGTTATTGTCTTCCAACTGTATTTTCCCGAGGGTTAGGTTGGCCTCGATCACAAATTCTTTAGAGATATTCTCAACCGGCAAAATATCGATGGCGTTCTTTTTTGCTTCATCTTTATTGCCAAGGGCATAATTGCAGCGCATTTCACCGATTAGCGCCTGAACATAGTTGTCTTTGGAGGTGGCAGCCTTCTCTAATTCTGCATAGTATTGTAAGGCCTTTTTAAGCTCTTTACGCTGGTAGTAGACATTGCCGAGTTTGAGGTATACTTTTTCACTAAAATCAGATCTCGACTGATCTGCAACGTAAGCGTAGTACTCTAAACTTTTTTCTTTATCGCCATAAAAGAACTCACATTCTGCCAGATAATAATTAACCGGAATAATGAAATAACCTTTTTGACCGAACCTACTGATGTAGGACTTAAAGGTTCTGGAAGCAGTTCCGCAGTCGCCTTCGCGGTATTTCACCATGGCTGATTCATACAGCAACGAATCCTGGTAGGTAATGCGCAAGTTGCTGTTGGGAATGGTGGAGATGAAGTCGATGTACTCGTCGCCACGACCACTGTTCACATAGATCAATTCGATAAAACGAAGTGCTTCCTCTGCCTGCTCAGAACGGGGATATTTCTCAATGACCGTTTTGTAATAGCTAATCGCTCGATTGTCGATGTTTTGATTGTAATAAATAAGCCCAAGCGACAGGTATGCGTCGGCCACAAAAGGCGAAGCATCATGTTTGCTAATCATCTGATTGTATAGATTTTCAGCATTGGTATAGTCTTTTTGACTCATGTAAACCTGTGCCGTCTCAAATAATGCATCATCCATGTAAATGGAGTTCTTATGATCGCGCACCAATTTTTTCAAGGTGCTTATCTTCATATTTGGCTGATTCTGTAAACCATAAATCATCCCTTGTTGAAAGATGGCATAATCGCTACCGGCATAATTCTTACTGGCCACATATCCATAAGCATCGGCTGCACTGCTGTATTGGCGTTGAATGAAGTAACAATCGGCCAATCTTAAGTAGTTGTCTACGTAAGTTGCAGGCGCTTTGCCGAAAAACTTTTCTTGATTTTTGTATTTCAAAAAGTAGTTCAGTGCCAATGGATAGGCCTTTTTGGAGTAATAACAATAGCCTAAACTGTAGAATGCCTGATTGTATAATTTACTTTCTGAGGCCGCCCTTAAATTGATGAAGCGATTGTAGTTCGTTATGGCAAGGTCCAATTGTTTTTCCTGAAAAGCCATTTCACCTTTCCAGAAATACGCCTCTGCTTCTATACGCTTATCGATGGGGTATTTGAAGGACTTATCAAAATAGGTGAGGGCTTCTTTATATTCTTTATTGAGAAATAGTTCCTGCGCCCGATTAAAGGCCACCCTTTGATAGGCTTTCTTACTGCTGTAATTCAGATTTTCTATTTCATCAAGCACAGCAATGGCCTGTTTGTAGTTTTTTGTTCTGAGAAAACTCTCAGCAAGAATTCCTCGTGCTTCATCGATGTATTCAGAACTTGGCCATGTCTCGATGAATTCATTCAGTGATGAAACTGCCACATTTTGGTATCCCAGTTCAAATGCCAGTTTAACATAATTGAAAAACGCCGCCTCTTTAATTTCTTTATTGAAATCTAGCCTTCGTGCTTCTGAAAAAGCATTGAAAGCATTTTGCTTCCTATCCAATTGAATGAAACAATAGCCCAGCTGATAACTGCTGAGCTGGCCAAGGTCATTATTGAGTGCTGAAAGTCTTGTGAAAAACGGGAAGGCATTATCGTAGTCTTTCTTTTCAAAATAGGCGTTTCCGAATTGAAACAATTCGTCAGCTTCTAATGCTTCGGTGGGACTGCCATACTGTTTAAAAGCATCCAGGGCCTTATTGTAATCCCCCAATTGATAATGACTCTTTCCAATAACAAGGATTGCTTCATCCTTTAGCTTTTCGGATTCCAGAAGTTTTTCAGCTTTTTCGATTGCTTGGGCATATTGTTTCTGAACGAGATGAATTTGTGCTTCGAATAGCTGAACATTTTGTGGGCCTTTGCCTTCTAATTTAGCAAATGACGCTAAAGCGCTACTCCAGTTTTTTTCGATGTATGAAATGTAGCCGTAATAGTAGTTTGCAGGAATGTAGTAGGTGCCTTGTTGTGCACGTGCCTGGCCAAGGTATTTCTTTGCTTTATCGTAATCATGGTCTTCAAAATATGAATAACCCATTTTAAAGCTGGCTTCCTGAAACTCGTTTTTGCTCAGGCCTGAAGTGCTAACATTGTCATACATTCTACTGGCCTTGCGATATTTCCCTTCATCGAAATAGTAATTACCCAAAACAAAGTATGCGGTATTCTCAAGAATGGTGGCATTTTCATTTCGCAACAATTTTTCTAAAACCAGTGCTTCTTTGTTATTGCCCAGTTGAATACCGCAGAGAAGTTCATAAATCTGGCTGTGCTTTTGTTGAATGCCCTCGTCAGCCTTTGTACTGAACTGTTGAAACAGTTCTCTTGCAGGGCCATATAGGCCTTTTTCGTAATACTCCAGTGCGTTCTCAAAAACAACTTCGGGGCTGCGATATGCCGCAGTTTTTTGTGCCTGTGTGTGAAAAAAGCCAAGTGCCAAAAAAGCAAAAAAGAAGAATTGGTATATACGAGCCAGTCTCATAAACATTTGTTTCTTCAAAGTTAACTGTGGATGGCATGACGGTATTGTATAAATTCTCTACAATACACCCATTATTTAAACATATTGGCTAAAAAAGCGGAATCCGAGATCATATGTCGATTATACATCTCCACGGAAGTTGAGTCCAGATGATGCCAATCGATGTAATCAAGGGGCAATGAATCGCCCAAATTGCTACAATCGAAATAGTTGCACCTCTCTTGTTTGGCAATTTGCTTCACCATAGTTATTCCATCTTTGTATGAAGGCAATTGGGTGACCATGGCTTGTTGGGGCTGACTGATCAGAACAACTTGCATACCGGATTCTTTTGCCTTGCGGATGCATTTAGTGAGATATTCCAATTGACGCGGGTCGGTTTCCCAGCCGTGAAGTAAATCATTCGGAAGGTTCTCATTTTGGGGGACGGGTTCCATACTGCTTTGCACATAACCTCCTGTACAATAGTTGTCATTTGCGATCTTTTTTTGTTTCAATTGCGAATATGGGGTGAAAACCCGATCAACAGCCGTGGCCAAGAGGTGGTGTTCCGCCAGTATGCCTTCTAACTGGAAATTCATTTCGATCAAATGAATACTGATTGGCAGATTGGTGTTGAGGTCAATCGCAGATTCGATTCCTTGCTTTTTGGCGAGCAATGGCGGAAATACATCCAGAAGCAAAACCTTAGGAGTGGGCTTACGCTTCAGTAGATCTTTCAATAGATAATAGGTGTTCATGGGGCTTTGTGAAGTGGTTCCCATATTGAACGCCTGGATATTTGAGGCTGCAAGAATTCGGGTGTCCCAAGCTCGGTAGGCATGACTTGAGCCCATGATCAAGATATCCGGCATTTCGCTTTTATTCCATTCGGCATAACGTGCGAGGGTATGACCACTGCCACCAGCACCTCCAAGAATGGCTTTGCTGTT
>CAZYJD010000096.1:0-7091 GCA_964647785.1 uncultured Chitinophagaceae bacterium | reverse complement strand
GCCTCCCAAACCCCAAACCTCAAACTTCAACTTTAGACGGTGCCGTGAAAGTCCCGGAGGGACGACACCTTTATAGCAGGATAAAATAATGGTGAAATAAGCTCTGTAGGAGCGGCACCAATCAATTGAGCCCGAATAATTTCCGTTCTATCTTTTTACCACAAAAAGCACAAAGTTTAGCTCAAGGTCTCACAAAGCGATCCAACTCACAGTTCAGGTTCATCCTGAATTCGTGAGAGCTAAAAATCTAAGCTCTAGAAATCCAGCAATCTCCTTGGGGGAGTAGAGTGCCACAAAGACGGAATCTTGCCTTCAGGCTTAGAGGTGAATCACCTCGTCGTAGGCGGCGGCAGCTGCTTCCATCACCGCTTCACTCATGGTGGGGTGGGGGTGAACAGCCTTGATGATCTCATGGCCAGTGGTTTCCAGTTTGCGGGCTGCCACCACTTCGGCAATCATTTCCGTAACATTAGCGCCAATCATGTGGGCTCCGAGCCACTCGCCGTATTTGGCATCGAAAATCACTTTAACAAATCCGTCTTTCGCTCCGGCGGCACTTGCTTTTCCTGAGGCGGAGAAGGGGAACTTGCCCACTTTGATATCATAACCTGCTTCACGTGCGGCTTTCTCGGTCATCCCCACAGAAGCCACCTCGGGCCAGCAATAAGTACAACCCGGAATGTTGCCGTAATCCAATGGCTCTGGCTGGTGGCCTGCAATTTTTTCAACGCAAATGATGCCTTCTGCAGAAGCCACGTGTGCCAAGGCTGGACCCGGTACAATGTCGCCGATGGCATAAATGCCGGGCACATTGGTTTGGTAGTAATCATCCACCATCACCTTGCCTTTATCGGTCTTGATGCCAAGGCTTTCCAGTCCCAGGCCTTCAAGATTGGTTTGTATGCCCACGGCAGAAAGCACCACATCACATTCGATGGTCTCTTCTCCTTTTTGGGTTTTTACTTTCACTTTGCAGTCTTTGCCGGAAGTGTCCACGCTTTCAACCGATGAATTGGTCATCACTTTAATGCCATTCTTCTTGTAAACTTTCTCCAGGGTTTTTGAAACCTCTTCATCTTCCAATGGAATGATGTTTGGGAGATATTCTACCAGGGTTACTTCAGTGCCCATGGCATTGTAGAAGTATGCAAACTCAGAACCAATGGCACCACTGCCAACCACCACCATGCGCTTGGGTTGCTCGGGCAACACCATGGCTTCGTGGTAACCAATGATCTTTTTTCCGTCAATTTTTAGGTTGGGCAATTGTCTTTCTCGGGCCCCGGTGGCAAGGATGATATTCTTCGCTTCATGCACTTCTTTTTTGCCGTCTTTTTCTACTTCAACTTTGCCTTTACCGGCCAGTTTTCCGAAACCGTTGATCACGGTAATTTTATTCTTTTTCATCAGGAACTGCACCCCTTTGCTCATCCCTTCTGCAACGCCACGGCTGCGCTTTATTACTGCGCCAAAATCATGCGAGTAGGCATCCACCTTGATGCCGTAATCTGAAGCGTGTTTTACATATTCAAAAACCTGTGCACTTTTCAGCAGGGCTTTGGTGGGAATGCATCCCCAATTCAGACATACTCCACCGAGTTCTGCCTTTTCAACCACCGCTACTTTCAAACCGAGTTGTGAGGCCCTGATGGCAGCAACATAACCGCCCGGACCGCTTCCTATAATAATTAGATCAAATGCCATTTTGCTATCTTTGTAAAAAGTGTTGCAAAGTAAGCCATTTTTCACAAAGGCAGGAAGATCAAGATGAAAGGAAAACTAAACCGAATAAGCGTAATTTTAATTCTATTTTTTTTAATCAACGGGGCTGCGGAAGCGCAGGTTTTGAAGTTTAAAGGTGGCGCGGTAGCGGTGCCACAGATGTCGTCGAATCAGATCGAGCAAGCGAGTCGTGCAATGGATGCGCAGCGTGTTGATCGAACCTATGCGCTCTTGACTTTTGAACAGATGCCCATGGAGTCGCAGAAGAACCTTTTGTCTCCTTATCTGAAATTCATACAGTACATGCCCGATCAGTCGTGGTATGTGCAACTTAAACAACCCATTCCTGCCGAACTGGTGGAGTCAACTTCCATTAGGTCCATTCAAGCCATCCGCAAAGCGTGGAAACTAAGCCCCGATTTGGATGATCCGGCTTTGATTTCCTGGGCGTTGAAAGATGAAGGAAGAATTAGGCTGCGGGTTTCTTTGCTCGCGCCCGTCGATTTAAATGTGGTAAAAAAAGACATGGCTGCTGCAGGTGCCACAGATTTGCTCACCCATGGGCAATCGGATGCACTGGAACTAACCATCGCCATGTCGGGGATGGGTGCTTTGGCCGATATACCAGAAGTTTACTGGATAGAGCCGGTGCCCCCACCGGTGGAAACCAACAACCTGGTGGAACGCACGAATCACCGCGTACCCATGCTGGAGAAAAATGCCGGCATATATGATCTTACGGGTCGCAATGTGGTGGTAGGTGAATGGGATGGTGGCGGTGCAGGTCCACATGCCGATTACGATGATCGACACACACGTGTGGAGCCCTTTTACAACAACTCCAACGGTCGTCACGCGACGCACGTGGCCGGAACGGTTTTGAGCGCAGGCATTCGCAATCCGGATGCCACGGGCATGGCTCCTGAAGCCACGCTTTTCAGTTGGGATTTTGGTGGATCCATCACCAATGAAATGGACAGTGGTGCGGCAAAATACGGAGTGGAGATCACCCAAAACTCTTATGGATACGGAACCTCATACGATAATTGTAACCGCCGTACGAATTACGATGGCAATAGCAGGGCCATTGATCAGTTGGTGAACAAATACCCCCACCTTTTGCATGTGTTTGCTGCCGGAAATTCCAGAAGCAGCAATTGTTTACCGGGAGGGTATAGAACGGTGCACAGCGGTTATCAATCGGGCAAAAATACCTTGGTGGTTGCGGCCATTACCAGCACCGATGGCAACAGTAGTTTCCACGGATACGGCCCCATGCGCGACGGCCGCCTGAAGCCTGAAATTTCTGCAGTTGGCGTGAATGTTTACAGCACTTTGCCCTACAACAACTATCAGGGTGGTTGGAATGGAACCAGCATGGCTTGCCCGGGTACTTCGGGAACTTCAGCCCTCATTTATGAATTGTACGAAAACATCCACGGCGCTCGTCCGGATGCCCATCTCATCAAAAATCTTCTTTGCAATGGGGCCGATGATATCGGTCGTCCCGGTCCTGATTTTCAATACGGGTTTGGTCGCCTCAATGGCTGGAATGCAGCGCAAATGCTCTCGGCAGGCAGATATGCCGTGAATCGTGTAAGGCAAAACCAAGTATGGAAAGATACCATTCGCCTGAGAAGGGGTATGTCTGAATTGCGGGTCATGCTTTGCTGGGATGACCCGGCAGCTTCTACCAGTTCTTCTGTTACCTTGGTGAATGACCTCGATTTAATTGTTCTCACCACCAA
Source organism: uncultured Chitinophagaceae bacterium (assembly GCA_964647785.1). Classification (GTDB taxonomy): domain Bacteria; phylum Bacteroidota; class Bacteroidia; order NS11-12g; family UBA9320; genus CAZYJD01. The sequence goes on along the minus strand of CAZYJD010000096.1, from coordinate 3,621 downwards.
TGGCGATACCGTTCGGCCCTGGGTGCTGGATGCGGCCAGTTATACCGCCAATGCCAAAAGGGGGCGCGATAGCCTCAATAATATCGAGCAAATAACCATCGATAACCCCTCGCAAACGGTGTACATCATACAAGTGCACGGAAGAAAGGTAAGTGGCAACAACCAGACATTTTCGGTGAGCTGGATGGATCGGGATACGGGTTTGCAAATCACTTATCCCAATGGGGGCGAAAATTGGGTGCCTCCCAGCAATTCGGGCAGCGCACAGCTCATTCGCTGGGAATCCACCGGTTTAAGTGGTACGGGCATCCTTGAATACAGCCTCGATTCAGGGGTTAATTGGTCGGTGATTAGCAACAGCGTATCCATCGCCAATGGCTACTACAACTGGGCCAATTGTCCTTCAAATGCAAGAACTGCCAGAGCCCTTATACGAATCTCCAAAGGCAATTACTCCGATCAAAGCGATCGGGTGTTTCATATTTTCCCGCAAATGAGTTCTCCCACAGCGGTGGTATGCGACAGCCAGATTCATTTGAAATGGAACCCGCTTTCAGGAGCTGATTATTATCGGATTTGGATGAATACGGGTGGGAAAATGGTTCCGGTGGATACCACATCGAACACCTACTTCACGGTGAGAGGCCTGCAGAACGACAGCACCTTCTGGCTGGCGGTAAGTGCCATCGGAACGGATGGTGCCGAAGGTCCGCGCAGTTGGGGGGTGAGCTTCATCCCTCGATCTACCTATGCACCACCGCGCTATACGGTTGAGCCCCGTGATACGGCGCTTTGCAATGGCAATAGCCTCCGTTGGGCCATCGATTTTACGGGCACACCCAGCATCAGCTGGAGCTGGCAGTACAGCGAAGATGAAGGCAAGAGCTGGAACAATACGGGGGTGAATAACAACAAACAACTTACGCTCAACAACATTCCTTTGTCTTACAACCAGCGCTTGTATCGGGTGGAGGCCACCAACCGATGCGAAAGCCGGGAATACAGCCGAAACATTCGTTTGCAGGTAGATACGGCTTTGCAGTTCAGCTATGCCCATCAGCAGATAGACCTTTGTCTTGGGCAAGACAGCCTTATCAATGTGAATTATTTGGGGCCCAATGAGCCGGCATCGCGTTGGTATTATCAGCCCACACTCACTGCAAGCCCAAGACTCATCGGACAGTTGCCCAAGGCTTCATGGCCCATTAGGAATGTCAGAGCAGCAGAAGAGGGTTACTATTATGCAGAGTTGAGCAACACCTGTGGAAACAGCAGCGGCTCGATCAAGGTGTTTCTAAACGTGCGCGATACCCTGCGCCTTCAGGTAAGTGGCAACGACACCATATGCATTGGTGAAACCGTAAGGATGCGCTTGCAGGCAAGTGGGGGCGATGCTTCGGCCTATGCCTATGAATGGCGCATTCGCAACCTGAAAATTGCAGGTCCATCGGTTCAATATCAACCCGAAACTACGGAAATATGGAAAACACAGGTGTACGACTATTGCTCGGCCGATACGGTTGAACTGCTGGTACAAATTCCGGTGCGCCCCGATTTGCAGCTTGAGCCCATGCGAGACACATTGATCTGCCGGGGCAATCCTGTCAGGCTCAAAGCCATGGCTTCAGGCGGTTATTTACCGGGCTACTTGTATCAATGGTCGGCCGCACTGGGCAACCAGGCGGAGCATCTGGTGTATCCCGAAAGCGATACCATGTTTACCCTTCAATTCAGCGACCAATGTACGCGGGGCATGCATTATGATACGGTGCACATTCAATTGAGAGATCCTTTGAAGCTGCAGATCCAAAGCAGCAGAGATACGTTATGCCATTTGCAACCGCAGCGGTTTAATCTGCAGTACAGCGGAGGCAAGAGCGATCAGCATCGATTCATTTGGGAAGGGGAAGAGAAAACAGCCTCAGAAATGCTCACCTTCACAAAAAGCGGATGGCTAAGGGTGCAGCTGGAAGATGGCTGTACCGTAGAACCCGGTAGCGACAGCATGTGGATACATGTTTATGATTCCATTCAGCTGAGCATCCTGGGGCCGGATCAGATTTGCCAGGGAAGCGGAGGTCTGTACCGACTTGATATTCAAGGTGGCCATCCAGACCGGTCGCGTTGGATTTATCGCTGGAACGGACAATCGGGTGCGGATAGCCTGCATTGGATACCAGTGCTTTCAGGCGCGCTCAGCGCAATGGCAGCTGATGGTTGCAGCCCCATCAATGGAACGGCGGTGCGAAGCATTGAGGTTTTCGATGGCCTGCGGGTGTTTACGCCTGAACCACTCCTCACCATTTGCAAAGGCCAAGCGGCAGAATTAAAGTGGTCTTCTACCGGAGGCAAGCGAACTGCTTTGACCTATCTGGTGAATCAAACCACCACGGGGACGGATACCAGCCAATGGGTATCGCCTGAAGAAAGCACGAGCTATACCATCATGGCAACCGATGGATGCACTCAGCCTTCAGACTCCGTGCAAATTCAAGTGAATGTTCGCCCTGCATTGGACTTGGATGCCGGGCCTGATCTGCATCAATGCCTGTACGATGAAATAGAAATTCAACTTGCAGCCGAGGGCGGCTTGGCTCCGGCTTATGTTTATCATGCCAATGGTGTGGAATTGTCGGGCAACCGCTATCGCATGAAAGTGGACAGCAACGCAAAGGTGGTGTTCAGGCTCAGCGATGGTTGCACGCTTGAAGATGCATGGGACAGCCTTCAAATAGAGCTGAGCGATTTTAGCTCTAACTTTATTCGCATTCAGGATCAAAAAAACCTGGATGTGTTATTCACCGGAGGAAACAATCTGCACCAGGTGGAATGGAACTTTGGCGAAGGCTTGGGATGGCAGCCGGGTGGAATTGCGCAGCAACACCGCTTCGGTACGTACGGCAAAAAAACGGTTTGCCGTGTGGAAATAGATAGCATCGGTTGTCGCGATACCAGCTGCCGCGAAATACGCGTTTTCGACGTATTTGAAACCGGCGGCTTCAGCATCGATATCTATCCAAATCCCGCCCGGGATGAAGTGCGCATCAGCCTCGGTGATGTGGCTGGTCGCATTGAACTAAAACTCTACAGCGCCGAAGGGAAACTGCTATACCGTCTGGAGGAAGAAAACTACAGCGAGCAGGAATACCGCATCGCCATGGACGGTCTGGCCCGCGGCATGTATTTCTTGCGTGTACGCGCCAATGCCGAGGAGAAAGTGGCCAAGGTGGTGAAGGAGTGAGGACGGTAGGACGGGAGGACGGGAGGACGTTTGGAAGTTAGGAAGTTAGGGAGTTAGGAAGTTGATGCCTAAATAACGTTGACCGTAATGTCTGATCCCAGCTATCGGGACTGCGCCCTGAGCTTTGTGCTCCTTCGTGCTAAACTTTGTGCTCTTGGTGGTTGGATCGGTTTGTGGGGGTTGAAGTTTGATAGCCCTGAGCCCTGCTCCCGATAGCTATCGGGACTGTGCTCTGCGCCCCTTTATTGAGTTGATAGTTTTTAGTTGATAGAGCCTCGCTGATCATGCATACATTAAGTTGTGGTTATATCTTAACTCCGGGCTACTGAGCTTTGTGCTCCTTCGTGCTAAACTTTGTGCTCTTGGTGGTTGGATCGGTT
>CAZYJD010000095.1:0-7136 GCA_964647785.1 uncultured Chitinophagaceae bacterium | reverse complement strand
CCCGCTGAATAGGCAGAAGCCGAAGGCACGCCATACAGCCCTGCCAGCGAATTGATGAACACCACTGAACCGCGACTTTCCGCCAAGTGGGGCAGGGCTGCCTTCAAAGGCAAAACGGCTCCCATGGTGTTGCTGCGCCATACCCGCTCAAGCGTTGCAGCATCAATGTCTTCAAATCGCGCCTGCATGCTCTCGCTTCCGTTCGGAATCAAAACATCCAACCTGCCAAATCGCTGCACAGTGGCGTCTATCAAAGCCTGACAAGATGCGTAATCTGAAACATCTGCTGGAAAAAAGTCACTCTCCACCCCCGCTGCCTCTAGCCTTTCGCGGGTTTCTTGCAGCTTGCTTTCTCGCCTTCCGTTCAGCATGATGATATAGCCCCGCTTGCCCATCTCAATGGCCAATGTTCTGCCAATTCCCGAACCTGAACCCGTGATCAAGGCGACTTTCTTTTCGCTTTTTAACTCCACAACACAAAGTTAACTTTTATCCTCTGGCTGAACCTTTGATTCCTTCGCATTTTATGGCCTACTTCCGTGGCTTAACCCTATCTTTGCAGCACAACAAAAGGCTATGTTTAAAAGCAATTGGTGGAAATTTACAGCGGTTCTTCTCATTGGTTATTCCATCATCGCAGGAATATTATTGGAAGCTCCGGATGATCTGGGGATTCTGCGGCAAACTGTTCGCAACCTGCACTTTCATGTTCCGATGTGGTTCAGTATGATTTTTTTGCTGTTGCTTTCCTTTGCTTACAGCATCCGATACCTCAGCAACCAAAAAGCCGATGCCGATTTTCGTGCCTCAGCGCTGGCAACCACCGGTCTGTTTTTCGGATTGCTGGGCATCAGCACGGGCGCCTTTTGGGCCAAATTCACCTGGGGATCCTTTTGGACACCAGACCCCAAATTGAATGGGGCAGCAATCGGGGTGCTCATCTATCTGGCATACATCACGCTTAGAGGATCGGTAGATGATCAAAATAAACGAGCGCGACTGGCAGCAGTCTACAATATTTTTGCCTTCCCCGTTTTCATCGTACTGATCATTGTGTTGCCGAAAGTTGCCGATTATTCTTTACACCCCGGCAGTGGCGATAGTGTTGGTTTCAACCAATACGATCTGGATAACAACCTCAGAAAAGTATTTTACCCCGCTGTTATTGGATGGCTTATGTTCAGCCTCTGGATCAGCAGCCTTATTTATCGAACCAAAAAATTAGAAGAATCATGAACAAATTTCTGCTACTCTTCGCAACGCTCATGCCTTCGCTGGCCCGGGCGGCAGAAAACGAACCCTTTATGTATCAAAATGGTAAAATCTACGTGGTGGTAGGGGTGCTATTGATCATATTCTTTGGAATATCCTTCTTTTTGTGGCGGCTCGACAAAAGAATAGGCCGTTTGGAACAGGATGAACAGCATCATAAACCCTAAACCGTGGGGCAGGCTCTCTTGTTATATTTTTCAAAACATCTATGAAGATTAAATACATCATTCTCATTGTTGCCATCGCCATTGGCATTGCGGCGGTGGTTAGTTCATACGGCGACTCCAGCTCTTATGTCGATTTTACGGAGGCTGCCAAACATCCCAATAAAGAATTTCATGTGGTTGGCCAGTTGCTAAAAGATCGCCCCATGAGCTACGATCCCATTCAAGACCCCAACCATTTTAGTTTTTATGTTAAAGATGAAAAAGGGGCTGAAAGACAAGTGGTTTACCACCACCCGAAACCTAACGATTTTGAACTGAGCGAACGCATCGTTCTGGTTGGGAAAGACAGTGATGAAGGGGTGTTTGAAGCTTCTCAGATTTTGCTGAAATGTCCTTCGAAATATGAAGCAGAAGAAGCATCTATTTAAGCTGGTGGGTCTATGAAAGAAATCATATACGAAAATGAGCACCTGCTCCCGGGCAACCTGGGGCACTTTTTCGTGGTGCTGTCTTTTGTGGCTGCCTTGTTTGCTGCCTATGCCTTTTTCAGACAAACAGAAGGACAACGCCTCGAGTCAAACTCCTCCTGGAAAAAAATAGCCCGCCTTTCTTTCTGGGTTCACAGTTTGTCTGTGCTGGGCATTTTCATCACCCTGTTCTACATCATCTGGAACCACTATTTTGAATACGCCTATGCCTACCAACATTCTTCCAGAGCACTGCCGGTTCATTACATGATCTCCTGTTTCTGGGAGGGGCAAGAAGGCAGCTTTCTCTTGTGGATGTTTTGGCATGCATTTTTGGGCCTTTTACTCATTTACAATACCGGCAAATGGGAAGCTCCGGTAATGACCATACTCGCCCTTTCACAAGTGGTGCTGGCCAGTATGCTCTTGGGTATTTCCATCGGCGATTGGTACACCGTAGGTAGCAGTCCGTTTGCCCTGCTCAGAGACAGAATGATCGGGCAGGCTCCCATCTTTTCACAGGCCAATTACCTCGAATTCATCACCGATGGCAGTGGTTTAAACCCGCTCTTGCAAAATTACTGGATGGTGATACACCCGCCCACCCTGTTCTTCGGATTTGCAGCCTCCATTGTTCCTTTTGCCTTTGCCGTGGCATCGCTATGGATCAAAGATTATAAAACATGGATTACCGCCAGTTTACCTTGGGCGCTATTGGCAGTGATGGTTTTGGGTGCGGGCATCATCATGGGTGGATTCTGGGCCTATGAATCGCTCAGTTTTGGCGGCTATTGGGCTTGGGATCCAGTGGAAAATGCATCGCTTATCCCTTGGTTGGTCATCATTGCAGGGGTACACGTGATGCTCATCAACAAACACACCGGAGGCTCTTCGGTATGGAGTTATCTTCTGGTTATTGCTTCATTCATTTTGGTGTTGTACGCGACTTTCCTCACCAGAAGCGGCATTTTGGGCGATACTTCAGTGCACAGTTTCACAGACTTAGGACTTGCCGGTCAGCTATTGGTATTCTTGTTCATGTTCATTGCTCTGCCTGTGATGGCTGTTTTTGATCGGGCACGACATCGCTACCTGGCTTTTGGATTGTTCATGGCTCTGCTCATCATCAATATTCTCAGCGGACATTTCATCAGTTGGCTGAACGGAGCAGTGTTTCTACTGGCCATTGGATGGATGATTTATCGCCTGGCCAAAATTCTTCCCAAAGGACCATCAGAAGAACACATTCTATCCCGTGAGTTTTGGATGTTCATTGGCAGTCTGGTACTACTAATGAGTGCTTTTCAGGTGATCATCACCACCTCCATACCCGTTTTCAATAAGATACTCGGCACCAGCATCGCACCGCCGGTAGATGTGGTGGGGCATTACAACAAATGGCAGCTGCCCATTGCCATAATCATTGCCATTCTCACCGCCGGCACACAATATTTCAAATACCGCAAAACAAAGGGCCAGCGCGTGCTGAAGGACCTGCTGATATCGATGACCCCCGCCATGCTATTGTGTGTTGGTGGCGCTTTCCTGTTCGGCATCTCCAACCCCCTTTTGCTGGCACTGCTGTTTGCAGGCGCCTTTGCTTTAACCGGCAACATCTGGTACATCGCAAGTGGTCTGAAAGGGAGAATGAAAAATGCCGGTGGTTCTATTGCCCACATTGGCTTCGGGCTGATGCTCATCGGGGTGCTGGTTTCTTCCAGTAAAAAAGAAGTGATTTCCATCAACACCACCGTGAATTATGGGGAGGAAGTTGATGCACAAACAGCCCGGGAAAACATTCTTTTGTGGAAGGATGAGCCCTACCGCATGGGCGATTTTCTGGTGACCTACCGCGGCGATTCTACCTCCGCACCCAACACCTATTATCGGGTGGATTATGAACGCATCACCAGCGGAGAAAAATTCAGCCTGTACCCCAATGCCCAAATCAACGAGCAAAAACAGCTGCTCCCCAACCCGGATACGCGTCATTACTTGAGCTACGATGTATTCACCCATGTCACATCCGTACCCATACCCAACGACGATGAGGAGGAATGGCAAAACACCAAAGAATACAAAGTACAACCCGGTGATACCATTTTAACCACCAATGGGAAGGTCATTTTTGAAGGAGTGGATCAGAATGTAAAAAATGAAAAGCTGAAAGGCCATCAGTTGTTCGCAGCCGTGCTGAAGATCATCAATCCGGAGGGAAAAACTTTTGAAGCCCGTCCGGTTTATGCCCTTACCGAAAGCTCTTATTACAGCATCCGTCAGGAAGTAGATGATGCCGGTCTTCGTTTCAACTTTGAAATTCGAATGGAAGAATCGGGCCCGGCAGCCTATCTCGAAATTGATGAAAAACCGGTTGATCGCGAGTACATCATCATGAAAGCCATTGTATTTCCTTACATCAATCTCCTTTGGGGCGGGACCATCATTATGATTATTGGGTTTACCCTGGCAATTTTTCAACGCATCAAGCAAAAACGCGCAAGCGGTGAAGCTTAAAATCAGTTTTATAGGTTCAGGCAATGTGGCCACCCAGTTGGCAGTGGCCCTTGACAGACAAGGGCATCAAATACAACAGGTCATCTCCAAAACCGAAGCACATGCCTATGAGCTCGCCAAAAAGTTCGGTGCCTTCTACAGCAGTCAAATATCCAAGCTTCAAGGCGATTCGGACATCATTTTCCTCTGTGTTCCGGATGAAGAAATTGCACCGATTGCCAAAGAACTCCAGCATACCAACGCCATTTTTGTCCATTGTTCAGGTACAACCCCGATGGAGGTGTTCGGTTCTCACAAGGCATATGGTGTGTTCTATCCTTTGCAGACCTTCAGTAAAAGCCGAACGGCAAATTGGCTCGATGTGCCCATACTGATTGAAGCATCTGACTTCGAACATTTAAAGCAATTGCGCATTTTGGCAGACTCCATCAGCAACAAGGTGGTAGAAGCCAACAGTGCAGAGAGAAAAGGCTACCATCTGGCAGCAGTTTGGGCGTCGAATTTCAGCAACCATATGTATGCCGTGGCTGAGCACTTGCTCCGAGCCCAGAAACTTCCATTCGATCTGCTGAAGCCCCTGATGCTGGAAACAACGGCCAAGGCGGTGGAAATGAATCCCGTGCAAGCACAAACAGGACCCGCGGCCAGAAAGGATCGAAAAACCATGCAAGAACATTTGGCGTTGATGGATGATCCGAAACTGAAAATGCTTTATCAAGCCATTTCTGACTCTATTCAGCGCGCATCAGAAGAATGGTCTCAGAATCGATCTGAATAACGTTTGGGAAATCTTTAGAAGCCAGCTCCAATATTTCCTGGCTGCGATTGGTCGATTGCCTATTGAGTAAAATGACATCACTTTTATCCATGGCACTTTGCCATTCTTTGGGCACATCAATTTGAAAAGATTGAATGTGCGTGGGATTGGTTAACAATGAGCCGTGCACATAGGGCGTAGGACAAGGGCTTTGCAGCAAATGGTAATAAACAGCAGGCATTCCGGCACACCACACCACCATGTCATCATTCATATACGAGGCGATCTTGCTCGCCTTCTCCTGCAGTTCGCGATTCTGTTTATTGAATGTGCTCAGCACCCAAAAATTGGGCAATACAATGAGCAAGATTGAAAAAAGACCTCGCAGCTTTCGAAAATGAACCTCAGGGAACGAACCTGCCGCAACCAATGCATAAAAAGGTGCCAGTTGCAGCCAGTAATGATCATGCAGACGACCAGAAGCCAAAACAGAAACCCATACAAATAGCCAAAGAAGCGCAAAATACATCGCAATGGGATGCCTGTGTTTTCGCATGATCCACCATCCCGCGTATGCGGAAATAGCGAGCCAGGAAAACCGAAAATGAAACAAGGCAAAAAGATCGAGCCTTGCTTTCATGCTACCGGCTTTGGCATAACTCGATGGAATCTGCTTCATCATTTGAAGAAAGAAATCCAGACTTCCGCTTAAAAACAGCCAAATAAAGCTCCCTCCAACAACCACTGCAAATCCGGCTGTAAACCACAAAACCGGAGCAATGGCTTGTGATAAAGAAACCTTTTTAAAGCCCCTGAACAAGAAAAACACAAGCAAAAGCATCTCTGCGGGAAGGGTGTATTTGACCAACATAGCCACACCCATCGCCGCACCGGCCAAAACATTCCATTTGCCTCCTTTAATGACTCCATAAACCGATAAAACAGCCAATGAAACATAGAACAACTCCGTATTCATGGCCATTGCCATGGGATACATGAAGGCTGAAAGGAAAAATAATGCGGCCGGCCATTCCACCCCGGGACGTTTCCAAATGTTCAAGGCTATTTTACCACAAGCCCAAGCCGAAAAACCCAAAAGTAACGATGTAAGCAGTCGATATACCACCCACCATTTACCAAAAAATGCGATGAATGCAGAAAAGATGATGAATATTCCAGGTGGCTTGATATCCAGAATATCACGGTAGAGCAATTTCCCTTGCAACCACTCTTTGGCCGAAATGATATAAGACCACTCATCCGGATCAATCATTAAGATGGTCAAGGATCCGGCACGCATGAGCAGCGCCAAAAGCAGCACATTCAAGACACTGTATTTCCACCGAAGTTTCATTCCGATGGATACAATATTAAGGCTCAACGGTCACATGCCCACACGAAAAAAGTCTTATTCCTGACCATACTTCTTCAGTATACGCTTCTTCTGTGCGGCATATTCCTCAGCTGATAGGATGCCCTGATCGTACAAATCTTTGATTACCTTCAACTCAGAAGCCATGGCCTTTAACTCTCCTTCTGGCAGGACCGGCCCATTATTTTCAATTGGCCTCAAATCATAGTTCCTGTCGGGATAATAACCCAAGCCCCACAACAACGTAATTCCTGAGGTGAAAAAAGCCCCTACAATAGGGCCTGCCTCCGGTTGTTCATTTCTGCACAACACAAACTGCAAGCTTTCATATCCCGGGTGCTCCAGGCGAATGGGTGTCTTTGAAAAAACAACCTTTTCGTCCATGTACAAATAAGGGGTGCTCCCTACCTTTTGTCCGTTGACATAAACAGTTGCTCCCTGCGGCGTTGATTGGATAAGGGTGGTCGATTCGCACGCTGAAATCAGGAATACCAGCAGCGATAAAATGAGGAAATTAAGTTTGTTCATGACCTTAAAATGTGTTTGCAAAAAAGCAAATCACATCAAAGTTATGACTGATTGAGGTC
>CAZYJD010000094.1:0-7373 GCA_964647785.1 uncultured Chitinophagaceae bacterium | reverse complement strand
ATTATTAAGTTTGCTTAATTTTATTTGCTTAATATTTGTTGATTCACTTAATTTTGCAGGATGCACCGACTCAGTTTTCTTCAGAATGAGTTTTTGTATGCCGGGAAAAGACTTTTGGCTCAAATCAAAGGTTTGTCTCAGGTGCATGTCTTGTATTACGACGAGCAGAGCAGGGAAAGCAGGCTTGCGCATATAAAGGGTGGCGGAGATATCGAGTCCATTCGCCTTAGCGAAACCTTGCGCTTGCGTTTATCGGACTGGAGACGGCAACGGCAAAACTGTGAATGGCATATGTTGAAGGAACTTCCCTGGGAAAACACCCCTACCGTCCCCCGCATCGGTCATCAGATGGGCTTGGAAGATGAGCAGGAGCGAAACGTATTAATGCTGAGCACAAAGAATTTATTTGATCACCAGAACGATTTGATGTTTTTGCATTTTGATCAGCATCTGGCGCATTTCGGTCTGCATAAAGCAGGTCAGGTTCTGAATTCGGAGAACAAGCAAATCATCCAATCCATTTTGATGGGGCAGTTAAGCGACCGAATCGAAGAATTGAGAGAGAATCGATCGATTTATGCGCGGATAATGATCAATCGCGAGCAGGTACAGCAAGAGCTGGCCGAGGTGAAAAAGGAATTGCAGCACAGAAATGAGTTTTACCGTAAGAACATTCGTCAAATGGTTGAGGAATGGCTGGATCGCATTTCTACAGGCATGATGCTGCGTCTGGAGATGAGTGAAGAGGCCCTGGATCAGGTGTATCAATATCGCGGCAGCATGGCTCAATTGCAGCAAGCCATACAGCAGGCCGCCGAAATAGCAGTGAATACCACTTATGCCGAAGAGGGCATACTATTTATCGGACATGAGGATTTGATTCTACCGGATCAGGCAGATGTCGAGAACAAGGCTGTTAACAGTCGAAAAGCTGTAAGAAGCATTCGCATGGACCGATATGCAGGTACAGAGGAATTATTGGATCGCTATGAGGATGCCGCAGTTCGTGCTCAGGAACTGGGAAGGAAAATCATCGGCAGAGAGCTGGGTAGCTTATGCACCCCTCCCATCACCAATGCCGCAATTTCCGATAGCATCAAAAAACACCGGTATCGCATATTGGAATTGTTCAAGCAATATCCGGGAAAATGGCCGGTCATTCGTTCTGAGTTTAAGAGCATCACCAATTTGATTCAGCATTCCGATCGGAAAGCCGGAAACGAGTAATGGGTGTGCTGTTTATATCTCGTCGATTTTCACAGCCCGGATTGTATTTATCTTGCGTGTATGGATGAGGAGAGCTTTCAGTTATACGTGCATCAATTGCTTCAGGCTGCTGATAAACAGGAGTTTATTGGGTGTTTTCGGATCAGATTTGGAGTTGCCGGGAAGCAGTGGTCGTACGATTTATATCAACCTTCTTACAGTTGCTATTCTGCCGCTGTGTCCTTCCGCAGCAGGTTTGAAAAAGAGTGTGAACCACTGATTGAGCAGGCTTTTCAAAAAATGCATAACAGCAGTAACGATTAATTAACCGGATTTGCTTTTTGGTTGTGCGGCTTCCAAGAAGGGTGATACAGCAAGAAAAATTGAAGGTTTCGGCCCGCCTCGGGCAAATTGATCCAGCGGTATCGGCTCATGTTGTTGTAATACAAACTGTTAAGAAGATTATTTCCACTCAGTCCGCAGCTGATGTTGCCGAATCGGAATTCGTGAGAGATTTCTAAGCTGGCTTCCAGCAGATGAGCTGCAGGAACTTCAGGTTCATTGATTGCCATGCGTTTTCTGGCTGCATAGTAGAGGTAACCTATTTCCAGCCGAACTTTGGAAGAATCCAGTGCTCTTAAATAGAAATTGGCCTCCAGGTGATTCTTGATGGATGCAGGAGGGATGAAGGGCAACACAGCACCATTATTGCTTTGTTGGATCCATGAATATTCTGCATTGCTGTGCCAGTTGAGCCAGGAGTTCCATCTAAAATGCCATTCGGCCTCCCCTCCCCAGTGAAATACCGGAGCCTGATGGTATTCGAATACCTGTCCGGGTTCCGGATATGGGAAACGTTCGCCTTCAAAATCGATGCTGGCAAAACGCCCCGAGGGTTGAAGATAAATGTAATTGCCAAATTGATTGAAAAATGTTTGTACACTGCCATGAGATCGTCTGCCTTCCCGATGGTACCCCAGATCAGATTGCAATCCCGTTTCGGCCTTGATGTCTGCATTCCCCATCTCATAGCGGAAAGTGCCATGATGCACTCCGTTGGAAGCGAGCTCTGATATGTTGGGAGAACGAAAGGTTCTTGCGAGATTGAGCCTTACTTCTTCGTGTTTGCTCAGGTGGCGAACCAAACCGGCTGAAGCGGAATAATTGAAAAAACGCCGATTGAAATCCGGGTTCCGTTCCACTTCACCCATGTATTCATAGCGGTAAAAGAAATCATAGCGACTGCGGTAAATATCCCAGGCCTGATAATCGAGCCGCAGACCGTAGGTCAGGGTCCATGGACCAAATGCATCCCGGCCAATGTAAAACAGGGCTTGCTGCCAGTTTCGGTAAGCGGGAATTAGAAATTCAAATCCGCTTTGTTCATTGATTTGCCTCCCCCCTTGCCATCCCAGCATGCGGAACTGCTTTTGATCTTTTTTGAAATAGTAGCGTGCATTGGCAGAGAAGCTGTGCAGTCCCAAATGCAGCGCCGCAGTATCAGCGAAGCTCACAGGGCGACCATGCGCATGCGGGATGCTAAATTCCTGACGCCTGTTATACTGCCATGCCAGATCACTTTCAAGCCAGTGATTGCCAATTTTGATGTTGCTGTTGTTGATGATTTTCCAGTGACGCACTTCTTGTCTGGGAAGTGCAATGTTTCTTTCATCGCCATCGAACTGAAGCTGGTAGGCGCGGGCAATGCCTGTAGAACCGCTGAAAAGTCCCTCATTTTGGTCATAAACGGAGGCGGTAAGATGCGAATAGCCCCAATTTCGGTTGATACCGAACATGGCGTGTGCTGCTTTGATTTCACCCGCAGTGTTTTGCAATCGGCCCTCATAGAGCGGCAGCAAATAACCATTGTATATAAAGGATTCAGCGGGCACTTCATAATCGCCATAGCGCTGATGGCTCAAATTGAACCGATAAACCCATTTACCGGTATTCCCCTTTGCTCTAAGTGCGTTTTTCCATGCATGGTTTACCGATTGATAAGCAGAGCGCCATTTCAATTCGTGCTCACCCACTTTGCCACTGCTGGCCGGACGAATGTGAACCACCCCTGCGGTTGCGTCGGAACCATATGCAAGGGAGGCAGGCCCTTTGATTAATTCAATTTGCTCCAGTTGAAAGGGGTCTATTTCAAGTCCGTGATCGGCTCCCCATTGCTGACCTTCCTGTTTAATGCCATTCTCTGCAACCAGCACCCTGTTTCCGCTCATACCGCGGATAACCGGTCTGGAAATGCCCATGCCTGTTTGCAGAGCACTGATACCGGGCAATCGTTTCAGTCCTTCTGAGAGGTTGTTGGCCGGATTGCGAAAAATTTGTTCCTCACCCATGATGCTTACCTGCAATGGGTTTTCTGAAGGTTGGTCTTTGGTCATTCCCGCTTCTACCGTCACTTCATGCAGGAGGTGAATGCCTTCGTGAAGCACAATGTTTATTTGGGTGTCTGCGCGCAAACTCAGATCAGCACTAAAAGCGTGATAACCTGTTAATTGGACATGAAGGTGGTAATTCCCGGCCTTGATGTTGGGAATGGAAAACAAGCCCGACTCGTCGGTATAGCTTCCCTGCATGGTTTCGTGCAGGTACACGCCGGCAGCCATCAATGGTTCCCCTTCTTCGTTGATCACCCTTCCACTTAAACTGATTTGCCCGGATGCTTCAAACATCCGGGCAATCAGTATGGCTATGAGCAGTCCTCGCAGCATCAATTGATGGTCATTTCATATGCCCTGATGGTCATATGACCGTCGTGATCCTTGATAATGATCTTCAATTCGTACTCTCCGGATTCCGCATTGGCAGGAATGCCAATGAGTTCCTTGAGCTCATAGCTGGTTTCAACCTGAGCCTTGAGTTCGATTTCCTTCTCAAAAATGTGCTCACCACCATCATGTGGCAGCAATTCAATCATCACTTCTTCCAAATCTTCGTCATCTTCAACCGTTCCGCTGAGCTCGAAAGTACTTCCTTTTGAGAATACAATGGGCTCAGCAGGAGTGAGCAGACTGAAAGTGGGTTGAGAAGGATGGGTTAAAATCACATCGATCAGAACAGATTCTGAAATGTTACCGCTTTTATCCAACAAGAGCAGATCCAGGTGATACGGTCCGGCAAGCACATTTTCCGGCACTTCCATGGTTTCTGTTCCGGATTGCAGTTTACCAGAAAGTGGAACGATCTTCTCCCAGCTGAAGGGATCATAATCCGCCTTTTTCCCGTGGCTATGTCCGTCAAAATTGGGATGTATATCCATTCTGAGTTCCGAAAGTTCCATGTTGTCGCTAACCTCCCATCCTATGAGGGAAGCGGTATCAGCGCTGATTTCAAAAGTTTCGTGATCGTGCGAATGACTGCTGTGATGGGCGTCTTCGCCATTGATGGTAATTTCAAGGATAAGCGGTTTTTCGCTATCCAATGTTTCTTCTTCACTGCATGAAGACCATATAAAAGTGAATGCCATAATAGGCAGCAATAATTTTTTCATAGAATTGATTGTTATTAATAATGAAATAAAGGGGCCCTATTTCATACAAGCTACTTCATCTTGCATCAAAGGGGCGTTGAAAAACGAAGAAAATAATTTGCCCGGCTATCATTAGATGATCAATGGCGTTTAATAACACCTTATCCCTGTAGCTTCAAGCAAAATTATCCGGAATAAATTCAACAAATCGCAGGGGGTGCCCTACTCTTTTTTGAATGAATGGGATCGCTCTCAGGAGCGATAACGTGCAATTTTACTGTTAGATCTGCCTGAACAAAATAGACCGATACATCGGCTATGCTGAAATAAGTGAGAACCGGTTGTTGCCAGTCGCACAACTCACAAAACAAGTGGGTGTCTTCATGGCAATATTCAAAGCTCTCCTGATGTTCTTCAAGGGTGCAGAAGTCCTCCACGCAAACTTGTTCCCCATGACCCTCGTGTTCCGATCCATGCATATGCAGGAATGGCGACAGCAAATAGAATCCGATGGAAAGCATCGCCAATTGAGCCGCTGCGATATGGAGAATTCGTTTCAGAATATGCAAAGATAGCTTGTTATTGAAGATTTTACCGTGCCCGAAGGCAACTACCGTCGGCATTCATGCAGTGAATCGCAGGATTTGTTCTCCAATTAAGCAAAGATGCTTCCCGCCATGAGCATTGCATGGTTCAGTGCATTTTCATCCAGGGAAGTGGGGATTTGGTTCTCTTCAAAGAAGCGGATCAGATTCTCGGTGGGCATATTTCCTATGAGTTTATCAGAAGCCATAGGACACCCACCATAACCCTTCAGGGATCCATCAAAACGTCGGCAACCACTTTTCCATGCTGCTTCTACCTTTTCTCGCCATTCATTAGGTCTGGTATGAAAATGGGCGCCAAATTCCAACGCTGGAAAGCGCGGACTTAAAACAGAAAAGAGTGCATGGATGTTATCTGGCTTGCTCACCCCTACGGTGTCGGATAGAGAGAAATACCGAACATTCAATGTTGCAATCTTTTCGACCCATTTAGCAACGAGCTCAGGCGACCACTCTTCGCCATACGGATTGCCAAAACCCATGGAGATGTAGATCACCACTTCTTTGCCTCCATCAGCTGCTATTTTGCAAATTTCTTCAACGCTATGGAAGCTTTCATCGATGGATTTACGGGTGTTGCTTTGTTGAAATTTTTCAGAAACTGAAAAGGGAAAACCAATGTGGTCAACTTGTTCATGAGCTGCGGCATCTCTGGCTCCTCTGGTGTTGGCAACAATCACACTCAATTGGCTGCTGCTGCCTGTGCGGTCAATTGCGTTCAATACCTCTGCGGTATCGCGCATCTGAGGAATGTAGCGCGGGGAAACGAAGCTGCCACAATCAAGGGTATGAAATCCCACTTTGAGCAAACTGTTCAAATACGCAATTTTATCTTCAGTTTTCACAAACTGAGGCAGGCCTTGCATGGCATCTCTCGGGCACTCTATGATCTTTAGTTGGCTCATTAAGGGGCATCCTTTGTAAATCCCTTCAAAAATATAATTTTTGCACCTTCCTGCCGGAGAATAGGCAGGTAAATAAAGGTATGACAGCTGAGGAAAACATGCAGAACGAAGAGTTGGAGGAAAAACTCCCGGTAGAGGAACAGAACTCCGAATCACTTGTACAGGAAACAAGCGAGACCATTGAAGCCAGCCCCGAAGAGGCAGAGGCTGAGGTGACCCAAGCGCCAAATGAGGGAGCAGAAAACACGGAAGAAGGGGTTTCGGAAGACAACCCTCAGGTATCCGATCCATCACCATACGAGGTAGCAGGTGAAGAAGATGATGAGGATGAGGATGAGAATTCAGAGCTCGATGATCATACCAGCCATACGCAAAGAGATTACAGCAAGCTGGACATGAATGCCTTGCTGAATGAAGCGAGGGAAGGCTTGAACCATCCACCCAAGGATGCCATACGCATCATTGAAAATGTGCGCCCTTATTTTGATGACTTGTTGAGAAAAGAGCGCAAAGAAGCCTTGCAGCATTTTGTGGACCAAGGTGGAGAACCGGAGGCTTTCGTTTTTGATAAAGATGAATGGCGTGAGCAATTAAATCAGCTTTTTCATACGGCGCAGGAAGCTCGTGCTGAGGAAAGAAAAAGAATCGAGCAGGAAAAAGAAGACAACCTCAAGCGCAAGCAGGCGATCATAGAGCGTCTCAAAGAAATCACCCTCAAAGATGAAACCGATCGAAGCATCGATGAAGTGAAGGCGCTGCAAAAAGAATGGAAAGATATACGGGTTGTTCCCAGAGAATCTTCGCAGGAGCTGTGGGATAGCTACACTTTCTTGCTGGATAAGTTCTACGATAATCACAGCATCAACATTGAGCTTAAAAATCTCGATCGTCAAAAGAACCTCGACCAGAAAATAGCAATCATTCAAAAATTAACGGAGCTGGAAGCAGAAGAAAACCTGAAAACAGCCTTCATTCTTTTAAACAAATACCGCGAAGATTTCAGGAACATTGGTCCTGTGCCCAGAGAGGTAAGCGATGAAGTTTGGGACCGTTTTCGTTCAGCCTATGATCAAATTCTAAAAGCCAAGAAAGATCAATATGACGAATTGCTCAAGGTTCGGCAGATGAATGCGGAGAAAAAGCGGGTGTTGGTTGAAAAAGCCGAGCTATTGGCAG
>CAZYJD010000093.1:0-7378 GCA_964647785.1 uncultured Chitinophagaceae bacterium | reverse complement strand
CGCATGCCATCATCCATGTATTGCGCTGTTTTGAAGACGACAATATTGTGCATGTGGATGGATCGGTCGATCCGGTGCGCGATAAGGAAATCATTGACACCGAACTGCAGCTGAAAGATTTGGAGAGTGTGGAAGCCCGTCTGGCAAAGACTCGTAAATCAGCTGCCTCAGGAGGGGATAAGGAAGCGCAAAAAATGGTTTCAGTTTTGGAAGCTTGCAAAACCCATCTTGAACAAGGCAAATCCATCAGAAGCATGGAGTTCAGCGATGACCAACTCCCCTTTCTTAATGACCTGCACTTGCTTACTGCCAAACCTGTGCTGTATGTGTGCAATGTGGAGGAAAGCAGCGTAGTAAAAGGAAACAAGCATACCGAGGCCTTTCTCAATTCGATCAAGGATGAAAATGCGGAAGTGTTATTCATCAGCGCTGCCATTGAATCGGAGCTCATCGATATGGAGCGGGAAGATCAGTTGATGTTTCTCGAAGAAATGGGACTTACCGAAAGCGGGGTGAGCAGATTGATTAAATCGGCATATAAATTATTGAACTACATCACCTATTTCACCGCAGGGGTCAAAGAAGTGCGCGCATGGACCATTACCAAAGGCATGAAAGCACCTCAGGCTGCAGGCGTTATTCACAGCGACTTTGAGAAAGGATTCATCCGTGCGGAAGTGATCCACTATCAGGACTTTATAAACCTGGGTTCTGAATCTGCCTGTCGGGATGCCGGCAAACTAAAAATTGAAGGAAAGGAATATGTGGTGCATGACGGCGACGTAATGCACTTTAGATTCAATGTATAGTTGATTGTTCCTGGTTTTTAGTTATTCGTCTTCGACCAGGGTGTAATTGTGTACCCCGTCGACATCCACAACCACACCACCATCGTCGTCGGTGTGAAAGTTTCTGATAAAGCGCGCTCCCCAAACAATTTCATCCCAGCGATATGAGAAACGAACGTGCACATGCTGTCCAAAGCTTTCGTCAAAACCCTTGATAAGAATGAGCACTTCAGCATTCACATTTTCGAGTTCTTCCTGCGTAATTCCAAAAAGCGGACTTTTATCATCGATGGGATGTACCACCGTCCATGAAAGCGGAAAAAAATGGATGTTGCTCATCTCCAAACGCAAGTTGTAGTACTTTCTATTGACGCTTTCGCCACTCAGATCATTGGCCACAAGCATTACCCGCGCCTCCAGGTCGAGTAACACATTGGGCCGCCTGTTCACCAAACGAAACTGAAGGCTTCTGCCACCTTGATAAGGCGCGATGAGTGCATTGTTGGAAAAAAGGATCCTGGCCGAAGGTTTTGCAAAGCGTCCGTAAACCAAACCCGTGGCAACAGCAAAGAAAATCCAACCCGTCATGGCTTCCAGTCCCGCTACCCAATTGGCCCAGTAATCCACCGGATAGAACGACCCGTAGCCCACGGTGGTAAAGGTTTGCATGCTAAAAAACAGGGCGGTAAGAAAATCATTGCTGTGAATGGCCTCGTTTACTCCGCCCAATTTCTCGATTCCAATGGCCAGATAGATCGAGGCAAAAACCGCATTAATACCAAGATAAAAAAGAATCATGAAGGCATAGAAACGGTACTTGCTTAAATTGATCAAGGTCTGATACAGATGCTTGCGCATACCGATACGGCGCACATTGAAAGATCCGTCTTTGTTGATGACCCGATCAACCCGTCCCTCGTATTTCTGTCCCAAACCTGGGTCAAAAGCCCTGAAGAAGGAGTTCAACAAACTGCTCTTATCATCCGGTCTTTGTTCTGAAGATCCTTTCGACATTCTATTTCCTTATATTCAAAATTATTTAAAAGGGCTATCAGCTCGGCCCCTCTGTTTTCGTGTATCTCAAAAAACAGCTCACCTCCGGGCTTGAGCATTTCCCGTCCCATCCTGGCGATGGCTTTATAAAACAAAAGTGCATCATCATCTTCCACAAACAAGGCCATATGGGGCTCGAAATTCGTAACCCTTAGCGGCATTTGTTCCTGTTCCGATCGAACGATATAGGGAGGGTTGCTCACAATGAGGTCAAAATCTCCGGGCAAAGTACCCTTCCCTTCCAGGGCGTTGTGCATCTGAAAATGAACATTTTCCAACCCAAGAAGCATTCTGTTTTCTTCAGCTATTTCTAATGCAGCTTCACTGAGATCTGTTGCGAAGATTGACCATGTTTTATAATGGGCGCCCAAAGAAAGCGCGATGCACCCACTACCGGTTGCCACATCCAGGGCTTTTTTCCCACAACCTTCAGCATGCAGTGATTTGATCCACTCCACCAGTTCTTCCGTTTCCGGTCTTGGAATCAAAACACTTTCATTCAATTTTATCCGGTTATCGTCGAAATAGCAAAATCCCAGCACATACTGTACAGGGCGACCAGTTTTAAGCGCTAGCAACCATTGCTCCAGTTTTTCTTCTACCGAAGCTGGCATTGCAGATTCCTGGGATGTCAGCAATTGAATGCGATCCATTCCGCTATGCTCGAGGCACAGGTTGAATACCTGCAGCAACTCGCGTTCATCATAAAGCTTTTTTAGGTTTTCCCGATAGCGATTGCGCCAATATGTGAGTCCTTGAAACACCTTTCAAAAATAAAGGTGATGCCTGTTCCATTATTGAAAAGCATCTACTTTTGTCGGGTGGAGCATGAAAAATGGATGGATCGCTGCTTTCAACTGGCGCAGCTGGGTGAAAGTTACACCGCCCCAAACCCCATGGTCGGTGCTGTTATTGTGTACCAGAACCGCATCATTGGCGAAGGTTGGCACAAAGCTTATGGAGGCCCACATGCAGAAGTTGAAGCCATTCATTCTGTGAATGACAAAGCATTGTTGAAGCAAAGTACGCTCTATGTCAATCTCGAACCATGCAGCCACTATGGCAAAACACCGCCTTGCAGCTTGCTAATCCTCGAACATGGCATTCCCAGAGTAGTTGTAGCGGCAGAAGATCCCAACCCGCAAGTTGCAGGCTCAGGTTTGGAAATGCTGCGCTCAAAAGGGGTTGAGGTAATCACCGGTGTGCGACAAAAAGAGGCCATTGCACTGAACAAGAACTTTTATACCTACCACCAACAGAACCGACCCAGAATCACCCTCAAATGGGCCGAAACCGCCGATGGGTTTATCGGAAAAGAACGGTATCCAAATGTAGAAGCCCGGCAGATCAGCGGGCGCGCCTCCTCCTTCTTTAGCCATCATCTTCGGGCCACACATCAGGCCATCCTCACCGGGAGGAAAACCATACAAACCGACAACCCACAACTCACATTGCGGCATTGGCACGGCAAACATCCCTTGCGCGTGGTACTCGACCCCAATCACTGGATTAAAAAAGACTTTAGAATCTTGAGCGATGGGCATCCCACCCTGATTTTCACCCATCACCATGCTGAAACAAGAGGCCCGGTTGAGTACTTCAACATCGGCATGCCTTTTCAAATCGATAAAATCCTATCGGAACTTCATAAAAGGAGCATTCAAAGCGTAATGGTAGAAGGTGGTTCCGGTACTTTACAATCCTTTTTGGATGACAGATATTGGGACGAAGCCTGGGTGATTCGCTCCAAAGAAAAGATTTGGGGCAATGGCATCCCGGCTCCATCACTCAAGGGAAAGTTGGTTAATGTGATTGAATTGACTGATGACAGGATATTTCATTATAGCCCCTTGTGATTTATCTCCTGTTAAGCATATTGAGTTCGGCCCTGATCAACGTCATTTTTCGTTGGTTTAAACGCTTTGAGATCAATAATTCACAGGCCATTAGTATCAATTATCTAACCTGCGTAATTACGGGTTTAGCCCTTCATCACCAAAAGATACATCTGGCCACATGGACCCCATCATCCTGGTGGATCATTTCTCTGTCTCTGGGCGTATTGTTCATCACGGTTTTTCATTGGATTGCCCGCACGGCACAAGAAATGGGTGTCGGAATCGCAGCGGTTTCGGCGAAAATGTCGGTGCTGTTTCCCCTGGCATCCGGATACCTCTTTTTTTCCGAAGAACTGAGTGTCATGCAATTGGGAGGAATCGGCCTTTCATTGCTTGCGGTCGCACTCATCAGCAAACCTGAGAAAGGCGCATCCCTGCGAAGCTCCAAACATTGGTGGCTGCCATTGATGGTTTTTGCAGGATCCGGGGTGATTGACAGCATGTTAAAGGTCGTTCAAAGCTCACTTGGAAATACCGATGCCAGCGTATCGAGCATGCTCATTTTCGGTTCTGCAGGCGTACTGGGCTTGGTCGGAAATATTCGGGATGTATTTGGGAAACAAATGCTTTGGGAGAAACGCAATGTGATTGCGGGCATCCTTCTGGGAATCCCCAACTATTTCAGTATTTACTTTCTTCTAAAGGCACTTTCCGCTCCGGGCATCCCCTCGGTATATGTATTTCCGGTGAACAATGTAGGCGTGGTATTGCTGGCTTCTGCTTTGGGTGTGCTGTTATTTGGCGAGCGCTACAGAGGTCTTAAACTTATGGGTATGTTGCTCGCCCTTTGTTCCATTGCACTTTTACAATGGGGATGAGCGATGAAACGGCATACCAGTTAAAATCAACAGGCATTTTTGTTCTGCGCGAGCGCGGGAGTCGCTTTCTCGCTTTTGCCATTCCGATCACCGGTGAAGAAGATGCAGCCGAAAAGCTCCGCTCGCTGAAAGATGAACATCCGCAAGCCAACCACATTTGCTACGCATGGGTGCTCAAAGAGCCGAGGTTGTTTTATCGCTTATCGGACGATGGAGAACCTTCCGGTAGTGCGGGTTTACCCATTTACCACCAATTACTGAGTCATCAGCTCATGTACAGCCTCCTTGCCGTGGTGCGATATTTCGGTGGCAAAAAACTTGGAATACCCGGACTGATCGCGGCCTATGGTGAAGCCGCAAAACAAGCCATACTTGATGCAGCAATTGAAGCCTATGCTCCTGTTCATACCTATCGCCTGCAGTACGATCCGGTAAAACACTACCGTTTCTTTGAGTTCTGTTCTAAATATGCATGTGAGATCCTTGAAAACGATCTGCAAAAGGGAGAAGCCACCATTTCATGTGAAGGTCAACTTTTGCCGGAGAAGTCGAACATTCCCGTGCATTTTGCGATATTTGAGATTGTTCACTTAAAAAGTACATGAGCTTGCGCCTGATTTATCTAATGCTCCTTTTCAATTTCTTTTTACAGGGAAAGGCACAGGGCATTGACAAGGCCATCCCCGGAGCCAGTGAGCCCCATGAATTCAGAACACGACTTCGCTACAGTTTGCAATCTGCAGAACCTCTAGGGGGGCAGGAAAGCATCACTTACTGGGTGCACAGCACTTATGCCAACCACCTCAAAGCGGGTTACGAACTTCGGCTCATCCATGCCAATAAGAGTCCGCTGGGAATGCATTACACCTATCAACCCCACGCAAACGGCCTGCCCATTTTAGGTACATCGCTAAGGGTACACTTGAATAATCAATTGCAAATTCGATGGATACAGGAGCAATTGCCTCCACTGGAGAAAGTTGAATTCCCTTACAGCAATGCACTTACCCACAATGCATTGATTTTTAGTGAAGAAGGATTGGTAGCCGGTTCAACGGGTCACGAATGGTTGGATGAAGAAAAACGCCGAATGTTTTATCAGGACAATGGAAAGGTATTTGATTTGGGGCCAACGAAACTCTATTTTCAACAACCCGACAGCACAACTTGGGCTCGTGTATTTGCACCCAACCCCATTGTGAGTCAAAAGGCGGTTTATGGCGGAGAATTTTCAGATCGCGGCGACCAAGACAGTGACAGTCTCACGGCTGCATTGCAATGGGTTCAACTCCGGGTGAAAAAGAATGGATCCCAATCCCTTTTGGAAGATGGATATTTGCGATTCGGACAAGTGAGTGATCCACTCACCAATACCGTTAGCAGCAATAATGACAGTTTCAATTTCACCCGTTCTCAGCGGGGATTTGAACAAGTAAATGCATTTTATCATCTGCAGCAAATGAGCCGGCAAGTTGAGCAAATGGGATTTGGAGAACTCCTAGACAGCATCATCATCGATGCACATGCCTTTAACGGAGCTGATCTGAGTGCTTTCGATCCATCCGTGTATCCATACACCCTCGAGTTCGGAGAAGGAGGTGTGGACGATGCCGAAGACGCACAGGTAGTGGTGCATGAATTCGGACACGCACTCAGTACCATTGGATCTCCGGAAACCGTGAATGGATCACAAAGGCGGGGCATGGAGGAAGGCAACGCAGATTATTTATGCATGTCTTACTCACGAGCTTACAGCGATTATGCGGGAAGTGAAGTTTTTAGCTGGGATGGACACAATGAGTTCTGGGATGGATTTAGCGTGAATACCTCGAAAAGATACCCGGAAGACCTCACCAGTTTCAGCGATGATGATCGCGAGATATGGAGCACGGCCTTGATGTGTATTTACGATCAGATTGGAAAAAGCAGAACAGACAGTTTGTTTCTGGAACACCTCTTTTATCAGGCAGCAAACAGCAGTATGCCGGATATGGCCAACATCATTTTGGGAATAAATGACGATTTCTTTGGTGGAGAAAACAACTGGAAAATACAGAACTGTTTTGCCCAAAGGGGAATCCTTCCTTTTTCCGGAAGTGAAAGCACGAGGCAAGCAGCATTTACAGTGGTTAAAGGCAGTGAAAGCTTTGCTTCGGGTGCAGGCCCCGTTGTCATCACCCTGCCTGAAATGTCCCCATGGCAGTGGACGCTCTGCGGCATGAGTGGACAGTTCATAGGCGAAGGGCAAGGAATGGGCGATCAAATTGCCATTGCGCCTGCCGGACTACCGGCCGGAATGTACATTGTTCAACTCGTTCAGGGCAATGAAAGACAGAGCATCAAACTCATACGCTATTGATGGATTGGAAAGAAAATAAAGATGGTTTGCACAAAACCTATGAATTCAAAGCATTTGCAGATGCCATTGGGTTCATGGCTTTTTGCAGGCCAGCCATCGACCAGCTGAACCACCACCCTGAGTGGACCAATGTGTACAACCGTTTGGAAGTGCGACTGCGCACCCATGATGCAGGAAACCGGGTAACTGAAAAAGACAAGCAACTCGCAGTGCTTCTGGACCAAAAGTATCAGGAGTTTTTATCTGTTTGAAGTGCAGTCCCGATGGCTATCGGGAGCAGGGGCACAGAAGTTCAGAGCGCAGCAATTCTTGTTTTAAGAGGTTTAGCCCCACCTAACTACCTAACGCCCTAACGCTTCAAACATCAACGTCCCCTTCTGGCGGCGGGAGACGTTGATGGGGTTGGAATCAACAATCAACATCTATCAACTAAAAACTATCAACTAGAAACTCAATAGAAGC
>CAZYJD010000092.1:0-7676 GCA_964647785.1 uncultured Chitinophagaceae bacterium | reverse complement strand
ATTGGAATTGAAATGCATGCTTGGATTGTAATCAAGACCAATGCTAAAGCCCATGATCTTCTCATCGGGAAAGTCTTTGGTGGCAATATCCACGGCTCCGCCCGTAAAATCAGCCGGGAGGTTGGCTGTAAAACTTTTGGCGACCACAATATTGTCAATCACATTGGTAGGAAAAAGGTCCATTTGAATGGTATTTCTATCAGGATCCAATCCGGGTATATCTACACCGTTCAGTGTTGTTTTTGTGTATCGGTCGCCCAGGCCCCGCACATAAATATACTTTCCACCTTCCACAGAAACACCGGTCACTCGCGACATTGCACCGGCGGCATCTGAGTCGCCAATTTTCTCAAAAGTTGCGGCGGATATTCCATCTAGCAAATTGGGCGCTTTTCTTTTAACCGTTATGAGTGCCGCTTCAGTATTTCTAACAACTTTTGCGGCCACCACTACTTCACCAAGAGTCGCATTGTCTTCTTTCAGGCGAATGGTTCCCATTGGAGTTACTTCGGCTGACTTCACCACCACCCCATCTACAATTGTATTGGCGAAGGAAACATAAGAAACTCGAACCTTGTAAGTTCCTGCCGGAAGCGAAATTTCAAATTTGCCGTCCAAATCGGTTATACCTCCTGCAGCAGCGCCTTCCACCACCACATTGGCACCAATCATTACATCGCCATATTCATCATCAATGACCGTACCTCTGATGATTCCATTTTGCGCAGCAGCGTTGAATGCGGTCATAAACGTGATTAAAAAAAGTAAAATGATGTTTTTTCTTGACATTTTCTGTTTTATGTATGGATTAAGACTTTTCCTTCTGTGATGCGTACCACCTTTATTTTAAAAATGAAGAAAAGCCCACAAGTGCATTGCAGGCTTTTCTGTATTGAATGGTTGAATATAATTAGTTAAGCTCACCGGCAGCTGAAACCCATGTCCATGAGAAAGCTGAAACGCTTGCTCCAACGGTATTGGCTCCTGCATTCACTTCTTTGGCACTTGCATCAGTTCCACCTTTAAAAACATCTGCTAGCGCAGCATTTGCAGGCAGTGTACACTCCAGATTCATAAATTTCAAGTCTCCACTGGCAAGGTTGTCAGCCGACTCCGTTCCGCTGATGCTCAAGTCACCACGGCCATCGGTATCAGCAGGTGCACCGAAGTTAAAGAAGTAAATGTTTTCGAAAGAACCACGGGCTCCGTCGCGGAAGTCTCCAAGTTCGGAAGCATCATCGCCTTTCACCCAACCGTTCTTCAAAGTGTGACCGGCATTCATTGATCCTTCAGGACCGTCAATTTCAAGAGCGTGATCGGTTTCACTACCACAAACAACGATGAAGTTGTCTAGGGTACCTGCCCATGCCTGATCGGTATCGATGGCGTCGTCACCGGCATTCCAAACAATGGCGTTCTTCACATTCACAGTTCCACCAAAGAACTCGATTCCGTCGTCCTGATTGGCAACAACTTCTACGTTTTCGATGACCGTACCAGTACC
Source organism: uncultured Chitinophagaceae bacterium (assembly GCA_964647785.1). GTDB lineage: Bacteria > Bacteroidota > Bacteroidia > NS11-12g > UBA9320 > CAZYJD01. The sequence goes on along the minus strand of CAZYJD010000092.1, from coordinate 6,172 downwards.
TACACCACCGAGGGTAAGACCGTTGATTTCGTTTCCTTCACCGATGTTTGCACCACCGTGACGGATAGAGATGTACTTGATTACACCTGAGTTGTCATCGGCAGCAGTTCCTCCATAAAGGCCATTAGGATCTGTAGGAGGAATGCCTTCAATGGCCGCTTCAGTTACATCACCTGCCAAAGAAGCAGGAGCGTTTCCAAGAACGATCAAACCACCCCATAGACCATTCAAAGTAGGGTCCATGTTAGGGCTGGCGATTCCACCTGAAGCGATTTCGTCTGCAACAGAAGTAAAGATGATTGGCTTGTCAGCAGTGCCATTTGCGAAAATTTTCGCCCCGCGAGCGATGATCAAAGCAGTGGCATTTGCACCCGAACCTGCTTGTCCTTTAATTACAGTTCCCGCTTCGATGGTCAGTTCTGCACCGCTGCTTACTGCAATACGACCGGCCAGGATGTAAGTTTTGTCACTTTTCCAGGTGGTGTTTGACGTAATGTTTTCAGAAACTACGATGGTGTTTACATCATTGTTGTTCGTGTTGTTGATGGTTGGCTCGGGCTCATCTTCACCGCACGAGCTAAACATGGCGGCAGCACCAAACATTGCGAAGGCTGCCAGATAGAGATTAATTTTTTTCATTTTGTTAACGTTTTTGCGTCTTTGATTGATGGTGCAAAGCACTTCTTGATTTGTTAAGGATTTGTTATCCTAAAGTTATTGTTTCACATAATTCAAGCCATGAAACATATTTTTACAGACTCAAAATCAAATACTTAAAGTAAAATGTGGGCAAGCTGTTAATAATTCAATCAGTAAACTCCAGCAGGAATGCGGCCTTTAAAGCGCTTATCTGCCAGCTCTGGAAGTTCTTGAATGCCTTGATCGTTAAAGGGATTGTTACTTAAACTCTTGATAAAGGCGATGAGTTGCTGTAGTTCGGTCTCACTCAAATCAAGCGGATCGGCGGGTAGGGTTTGATTCTGAACATCCAGGCCCATTCCAGCTCCTCCACCGAGATTGTAAAACTCCAATACCTCCTCGAGCGTATTCAGGCTGCCATTGTGCATATAGGGGGCGGTTAGCTCCGCATTGCGCACCGAAGTGGTTTTCATGCTGTTTTGATAAAAGGGGTATTTATCTACCGGTTTGCCGCTGGCATATCTGCCCGGATCGGAATCAGCAAGTGGATTTTTAAAATCAGCATGGGTGGTAATGCCCAAAACTTCAGATTCATTTTCTTCGTATTGCGGAGGAACCAAACCGGAAAAAGTCGGTGGAAAATGACAAGTTGCACAGGCGGCTTTACCCATGAACAAGTTAAAACCGGCAATGGCATCGGGACTCAAATCCGCTTCAGAACGCATATAGCGGTCGAAAGGGCTGTTCCAGTCAACCAAGGTCGATACGTAGGCAGCAAGAGATACATTAATGCTGTATTGGCTGAGCGCACGCGGTCCCAATTCAGGATAGGCCTCCTGAAACAATTGCACGTATTCCACTGAGCTATTCAGGCGGTCGAGGATGGAATCGTAGGGAAGATTGAATTCATCGTGGCTGAATACCACATGTTCTATTTGATCTTGTAATCTTCCCGATCTGAGGTCATAGAAAAAGTCCTGGGCATATACCGCATTGATTAAACCGGGGGCATTTCTTTTTATCGTTTTCCCTTTTTCATTGGCGAGGCTTTTTGCCCGTTCTTCGGCAAATCCATGTCCTGGCTGATGACAGGAGGCGCAGGCGCGCTCCGCATTTAAACTCAGTACAGGATCGAAGAAAAGGAGCTTGCCCAGTTTTTCCCGCTCCTGCTGTTTTTCATGAATGGGCATCTCCATGTAATAAGTGGTATTTAGAAACCTTTGATCGAACAGCTGCTCGATGTCGGGATTGACAATTGCAGTGCTGTTATCCACTTCAGCTTCCGTTTCTACCCCAAGCTGCTTCTGAAATCGATAAATTCCGGCGTACAAAGGTTGCAATGATTGCTTGTATAAGGCAGCCCGATCCAAATTTTCAAAATCCGATTGAAGCAGCATTTCTTTCCCTGCGGCGGTTGAAGCAATTAAGCGGAGGTAACCCTCTTTCCACTGATTCTCGCCTTCTTTTCCGTAGCATCCGAGAAAATCGTGTAACACCTCATAAACAAATCCCGCATCCTTCATAGAAGATAGAGTGCCGGGGCTATCGAATCCGGTGATGCCCAGAGTAAAGAGCCGCAGCACTTCACTTCTGGCTGCCTCAAAAAAATGGCGCTCATTCCATGAAACAGAACGGATGTATTTAAGCAAAGAGCTCGATTTATCAGATAACAGACTTGCCAATTCGCGGATTTCTTCCAGGGATGCCCCATCCCCACCCATCCATTCATCAACGGTTTGAAAACCATTGGGCTCTATCACAGTGGGGTTCGGTACATTCTTTTCCAGTTTGGGCAAGGGCGCTCCGTTAATCCATTTGCTGTAGGCCTCTGCATCGAAATATGCCAATACCCATTCACATCGTTTGAATGCAGGTCGCAATTCATTCGAATAATAGGTCCTGATTTCTTCAGAGGTGCCTTGCTCACTCAAGACAGCAAATCGCTTCACTGCCTGTTCATATCGACCCAAATCGCTCTCCACCATTTTTCGAACCAGCGACAAAGGCGTGGAATTCTGCTTAAAAGAGGAAAGGGACATTATCAATAATGCCCCTGTTCCCAAAAAAACGAACGATATGAAAAGTTTTAATCTTTTCGCACTCATTGTTTTACTCAACAATCAGTTTTTTGGTAATACCTTCCTGATTCACTATGAAATAAACGCCCGGAGTGAGGTGAGCAATGTCAACACTCTTCACTTCACGGTAAACGTTCATACGCTGACCTTGTGCGTTGTAGATCGCGATGTCGGAAAGCTGATTCAGATAGAGAATGCGCGAAGCAGGGTTCGGATAAATTCCGAACACTTCATTGCCGGTTTTAACCGGATTGAGCAGACCTGCTGTTTCAGCGTAATCCCATCCTGTAAGTGCAATCGTTACGGAGTTGTTATATGGAAATGGGTTGGATGCATCGGGGTGCTGTACATTGAACAGCAAGGTTTTGTTATCGCTTGTTACACATGCACCGGTTACTTCAGCACCAAATGGAGTCACTGCAATGCGAACGAGATCGTCAATAGATGGATTGCTGATGCTCATATCAAGCAAGAACATTTCACAAATTGCACGCGGAGCGTTCAAAGGCAGACGACCAAAACTGGTACCATTGATATCTTCCATGATGATCATGTAGCTCTTTTCACCGATCTTAATGAATCCAAGTCCATCAGGATTGGTCAGGTGCGTTGAAGGATATGCTCCAGGAGAAGGACGACCTTCTACATAAGGCCCACCTTCAATGTATGGCTTCATTTCACTGGTGCTCACGTTATACTCAAGAACACGGCCATAGTAATCCCAATACTGGCTGCTGTCAGGATGCGTTCCCTGAGCCTGAGCACGTGCAAGATGATGTGGAGCGTGAACGGCACCTGCACCATGTTCATCTCTCCATCTGCCACCCGGATTATCACGTCCGGTCTCAGTCAAATAAACATTTCCACCTACTGGATCATAGGCCACCCACTCTAAACGGTTGTACATGGTAGCACCGGCAGCAACAGCCTCATCGGCATAGTTGAGCATCTTGTTTAAGTCTGAGTTATCAATTTCTATCCATTTGCTCGTAGCATCATGCTTGTAAACATAGGTCTTGCCTTTGGTGAAATCACCGGCTTCGTCAGCAACAAATTTGCTGAAGAATCCTGGAGTGGCATCCACACCTAGATAAACGGTTTTGTTATCAGGCATAACCACACCACCTTCGAATTCCTGGCGCCCCCAGTTGTACTGTTTACGAACGGCTTTTGCCTGACGGGGATCGATCTCCGTCATGTAATTGTAGTTCTGATACTTTTGGATTTTCTGTCCGTTGAAACCCTGGAAACCTGCAGGAGCGGCCTGACCGTTTTCAGTTCCCTGTCCGATGATAAAATCGCTCTTATCGCGATCAGCAATATCGTTATTGCTGTTTCTTCTCCACTCTTCAGCGGTCCAGATACGACCATCTACAGTAGAAACAATTCCACCACAGTTCATTCCGGTTTCACCCGTGTGGTTCACAAAATCAACGTTAAAGAATTTTCCTTTGCGGCCATCTTCGAGGGTTTGATCTACAATGATCAGGGTGTCGGTATTGGCATCACGGCGAACGCGGAATACGGTCATTCCTCCACCATCACCAATGTTGTCATCCGCAACCACCATTTCGTGGTTCACTGAGATCCAACCGAGCGATTGTCCGCTCTGATCGGGTGTAAATCCGATGAAATCGTGCCACTGCTTGGCAGTTGCCTCACCGGCAGGATTTCCATAAGTAGCAGTAGTCTGCACCTTGTCGTAACCACCAATGAAAAGCACTTGCATTTTCAAGGGTGAAGAAGGAACTTTTACCACATCAGTAAAATAATCAGGGTCAATGCTGGCGTCAAATCTGATTTGCGCTTGGGCGGACATAAACATTCCACCAACAACAGCAGTAAGAAGTAATTTTTTTAACATAGCTCTATTTTTCAGTGGCAAAGCTCTTCTAGCTATGTTAAGCATATTTTACCGTGAATTTATATCATTTATGATGTATATAAGTTGATAAGCAAAGCATAAAATTGGAATTAAAGTACTTGTCATTAGATCATTCAAAGTATTTTAAACTTATTGCTAAAGTTACCTTAAGTCTGTGTTATGTGGTCCAGACTGCCTTGAATAATTTCACCACTTCCACCGCTTCGGCCACATCGTGCACCCTTAAAATTGCGGCGCCGTTGATAAGGGCCGCCATATGCAATGCGCTGGTGCCATTCAATGCCTGATCAGCAGGTTTTCCAATTACTTTCTGGATCATGCTCTTACGTGAAACACCAATTAACAGGGGGAGGTCCAGTAGCTGGAACATGCTCAACTCTCTCAACAACTGATAGTTCTGTTCCAAATTTTTGGCGAACCCGAAGCCGGGGTCAAGAACAAGGTCTTTGATTCCTGCTGAGCGACAACTTTCGATCTGTTTCCTAAAAAATTCCATTACCTCCAGACTCACATCCGCATACTGAGTCATTTGCTGCATGGTGGCAGGCGTTCCTTTTTTGTGCATGAGGATGTAAGGCACCTGCAAACGCGCAACTGTAGAAATCATTTCCGGATCATCCATTCCGCCGGAGATGTCGTTAATGATATCGGCTCCGGCATCAATGGCGGCTTCTGCCACATTAGCGCGAAACGTATCAGCAGAAATAACGGCTTCGGGATGTTCTCCGCGTATTGCCTCTATGGCAGGAATTAGGCGTTCAATCTCTTTTTCTTCCGAAACATCTTCGGCCCCCGGCCTGCTGCTGTAAGCACCAACATCCAGCATGTCTGCGCCCTGATCAAGCATTATATTGGCCATTTCAATCACATCCTGTTTCGTTTGCTTGCGACTTTGATCATAAAAAGAATCGGGCGTAACATTAATAATGCCCATCACCCGGGATTGTGCAAGCGACAGCAATTTTCCTCTGCAGTTTAAATAATGGTTCAAAATCCTCTCCAGTATATTTGCAGCAAAGAAGTAACATAGCCCTTGAAAAGCAAAACAGAACAGGAATATGATGCAGCTGCCGGCAAATGCCGCGCACTCTTCGAAAAGAAAAACCGAGATTACGGAAACAGCTGGAGAATTCTTCGACCAGCCTCCCTCACTGACCAAATTTTCATCAAGGCTCAAAGGGTGCGTACCCTTGAGGAGAAAAAAAACAGCAAGGTGGGTGAAGGCGTAGAGCCAGAATACATCGGAATCATCAACTACTGTCTTATTGCGCTTATTCAGCTAAAACTAGGCAGTACGGCTGAACATGCAGGGCCAGATGAACTTCTAAGAGCTTATGATCAGGAGCTGGAAACCACGCGGAATTTGATGATGGCCAAAAATCATGATTACGGTGAAGCTTGGCGAGATATGCGCATCGAAACCTATACCGACATGATTTTAATGAAAGTTTTGCGCATACGAGAAATAGAAAACCATAATGGTGAAACCCTTGTTTCAGAAGGCATCGATGCGAACTACAGAGATATGATCAACTATGCTATTTTTGCTCTGATTCGCTTAAATGAGAAG
>CAZYJD010000091.1:0-7706 GCA_964647785.1 uncultured Chitinophagaceae bacterium | reverse complement strand
ATTGCTTCATCAAGGGGGTTTCCTTGTCCTTATTTACCTTTGCTGCCAATAGAAAATTATTTTTCAGGTGTCGCGCAAATTAAAAAATCCGGAACTGAATAGGATGGATGTGGATGATTTTCGGATAAGTCCGAAAGTGCCACTCATACTCGCATTGGACAATGTGCGCAGCATGAACAACATCGGCTCTTTTTTCCGCACGGCCGATGCTTTTAGAATTGAACGCATACTATTGGGAGGCATCACCGCCCGCCCCCCGCACAGAGATATTCGCAAAACGGCTCTGGGGGCTGAAGATTCGGTGGAATGGGAACACCATACCAATTTGGAGTTCGCATTGCTTCAATGGAAAGCAAAGGGCTATCGCCTTTTGGCGGTGGAACAAGCCGAAAATGCACAGATGCTCAACCAAATGGCCGAAATAAGTGATTTGCCTGCGGTGCTCATTTTTGGCAACGAAATAGATGGCGTGCAGCAGTCCATCATCAATATTTGCGATGCCTGCATTGAAATACCGCAATACGGAACCAAGCACAGCTTGAATGTTGCCGTGAGTGCGGGCATTGTATGCTGGGCTTTTGCGCAGCCTTATATCAACAAACAGGCTTGGTGAAACTGGTCAAACAGGCCTTGAAAATGTGGCCATTCTCTTTCATCGAAATATTCTGAAAGCGAGCGAGAGTAACCCATCGAAGAATCAAAAGGTCAATTTTATTTCCAGGCCTGGTAATGCCTCCTGATCACATTTGTGAGCTGGCTGTAAATGGGCCGTGTGAATTCAATGAACAGATTTTGGGGTGGGGGAGGCTGAATCTCGCGCTTTCTACTCAGTTCTAATTGTTCCTTAGCAAGTGCCCGTTCATCGCCATTGAAGGAGGCCCACTGGTATTGCCAAATGTGCGTGCCTGGAAATTTTTGCTGGCGAATGATGGCACCTGTTTCGTGATCAATGATTTTAAAGTCGAGCAATCCGCTTGATTTTACGCTCTTGCTATACTCCACATAGTCGGCTTTAACCGTACCATAAACCGGCGCTGTTTTGCCATTTTCCAAGCTAACATTTCCTACCTTCACACTGTCTTTTTTCAATTCTTTGCTCGATTCTTTCAAGAGCATTTGTCCCACCACGAAGTCGTCGAAGCGCATGAAAATTTCCTGATGTGGCACCATTTGGGTCTCTTGTGCTTCAATCACCGACATGAAATGCACAAAACGGAAATTGAGTCCCCTGGCGTATTCAATGATTTGTTGCTCAAAAAATGCATTCGTTAAGTCGTACATGGCAGAATGCATGGGAATGGGTTGGATGATGACGCGTAGGGTGGCTTTTTCAAGTGCTTCTGCCAACCACTCGTTAATTCGCTCCATATTCGGCTGGTATTGTTGTGCTTTGCTGAAGTGATGATGTGCCTGTCGGGCCTGCACCATGTCGCCTTTCATCAAGCGAATGCCTTCGCTGAAGTGCTCTTCAGCTGCCAGTTGCCGTGCATTTTCAAGATCGGTATCAAAACTGAGAGGCTTGGGAATCACCTGCAGGCAAGCCGGACAATTTTCAATTTCGTTGCGCAATATGTTGAGCTTTTCCAATTCAGCAACTACTTGGTCGTAGCGAAAGGGGCTTGTGCCCGCCACCAGTCGCTCCACCCTACTTCTGCCATTTTTCACGCTCATGGCATAGGCTTTTTCCAGCACATGAGCCGATTTACCGTGATCGGGATCCTTGCGCAGACGCTTAATGGCTGTTTGAGCAGCTTGGTAATATTGACCCTTGTTCAGTTGTCGATAACCCGAACTGCAGGCAAAAAAGAAAGGAATAATGAGCAGGAAGAGAATTTTTTTCATGACCATGCAAATATGAGGATGAATCATGATTAGTTCACAGATCTCTGGCTCCGGATTCCAAATTGCACCTTTCTCGGCGGGCGAAACCTCAAATTTCCAGCCTCAAACTCCCAACGCCCAACTTCCCGCTTCAACCTTCTTATATTCGCTCCGAATGAGAATAACGCAATGCTTTCTACTTTCTCTCCTTTTTTCGGCAATGGGAGCATTGGCACAAAATACCGGCCGCATTGGCATGTGGGCAGAAAGTGGTGCAATGATTCCTAAATCGAGAATCAGTTCTGCTCCTGAGTTTCTTTTTGCTGGCGATTCCGCCTGGTGGTTTGTGTATCGCGATGGAAGAAATACCGCCTGCATACGGGCCATTGATAAAGACTTGAAAGGTTCTAAATATTTTCATGTGAATTTCGATCCGGAGCACGATGAAATCACGGCTGCAGGTCAACGCGATGGCCTACTATGGTACGACACCTATACCGATGAAAGAATGAGGATCTCTGGTTTCCGCACATGGATCAATACCCGGGCTGAACTGATAAAAACCGATACCTTCTTTCAATGGAAAAGGCATTTTCCGATGCAAAAGGTTCAGCGCTTCAGCTTCTATGAAGGCGATGATTCAGACCTTTGGTATGTAGCGGAACAGGTTGGACTCCGACAGAGAAAATTGCTATACCATACACGCTTTGAACAAGGACAATTGAAGCATGATACTTTTCTGCTGGCGAAAGAAGGGGGAGAACTACTGGAATTTTTATACGCGAAAAAACAAGGCGAAGGCAAACTGAGACTCTACCTGAAGAAATATGATCTTCGGCCGGTTGAGAAGCGCGCTTTCTCAGTAAACTATACGTTCGGATGGATGGACGTAGACCTGATACAGAAAACCAAAAGCATAGTGCTGCTGGAATCCAAAGAATGGTATCTGTATGACCCTTGCTTCAAGGAATTGGAAGGAGATTCCATGATCATCTTTGGATTGTACGGCAACAAAGACAAAAGACGATCGGATGGCTACTTTTATTTCAACGGCTTATTTGACCAAATGGCCCAGGATTCAGGCAAAGTTTCATTGAGCTTTCACCCTTTTCAGGAAGATTTCTGGCGGAAGCAAAAGGATGTAAGTGAACAAAGGGTTCTATTGCGGAAAAAGCGACTCGATGGGTATTACATCCGTCGGTATATGGTGGGAGAGCAAGGAGAAGTACTGATGATTTTGCAGCGTCTGTACACCACCGATGGAGGAAGCATTGCAGGCTCTCAACTCTATTATCACTTTAAGGAAATGATGCTTTTTCAGCTCGCCCCCAATGGCAGTATTCAGTGGCTCAATGGCATCGCCGCCAATCAGGTGTTGTTTGATCCCCTTGTGCGATTTGGGGGCTTTGAAGCCTTTACTGAAGGAGGGGATTTAACCGTCTTTATGAATGAACATCGCAGAACGACAAGAAATCGAGACAGACGGCCCAAAACTTTTACGCGACCCGCACAGGCCCGTATTACCGCTTTTAACTACCATAAGCAAAGCGGCGTTTTGAAAGGCCTCAACAACTTCCAACCCGACTACGGAAAGAAAATGACCCCCATGCCATCAAGCATGCTTCATATACGCAATGGGCAATACCTGATTTTCTATGAAGATCACCAGTATCTAATGCCGGTGTTTGTGTGGGTAGGCAGCAACTAGAAGGCCTTGAAAAGCGTTTACAGTATTCCCTCCACACCCAATCCAAACAAAGCAAAATCATATTTCACGGGATCTGTTGCGTCGAGTTTTCGAAGGGAATTTGTTAACTCCAGTGCTGCCTGCCAATCATTTTGTTTCCGTTTCAGCAAACCCAGTGAACGGGCTACACGACCGCTGTGCACATCAAGGGGACAAATCAACTGCGATGCGCTGATGTTGTTCCACAAGCCGAGGTCAACCCCGCATTCGTCTTTCCTGACCATCCATCGCAAAAACATGTTCAGCCTTTTACAGGCGCTTTTACGCTCAGGACTCGCCACGTGCTTGCGGGTTCTCTCCGGGGCATCGGCTAAACTGAAAAAAGTGCGCTGAAAACGAATCAGACCCGGGCCTATATCTTCTGATCCCTCACTCATGAACAAGCTTTGAAGGCTTTCATTGTTTTGATACCAATATTGCAAAAACCGCAGGAAGTATTGCAGGTCTTCGAACTGAAAGGTTCTGTGGACAAAGCCTTTTAATACTTTCAAATCCTTGGGCTGATACGCACATACAAACTGATGGGGTGCGTAATCCATTCCGGTCATGAGCTTCTTGCAACTCTCAATGATGGTTTTGCGTTGGCCCCATGCCAGGGTGGCGGCAAACAGTCCGGCGATTTCCTGATCCTGCTTTTTATTGAACCAATGAGGAACGCCCACCGGATCGTGTTCGATGAAATGTGGCCGGTTGTAGGTGTCTACGGCCTCATCCATTAAGGCTTTCAGTTCTGCTTTTTTCACCCTTTCTTTCGGTGCTTAAAATCAAAGGGCCTGAATTGCCATTTGAAAGGTGAATTTTCATTGTGAATACGAATGGCCTGTTTGCTCAAATATAAACCGATGAGCAAGGAGGCAATGGCCCCTGTTCCCTGCAAAGGAATGTTTTCCTGCATGAGAAAAAAGTCATAGGCTCCGTGAAAAACCATGGCAGCCAGTAGTCCGGCGCTATTCAGGAAAAAACGGTTCTTTTTGAACTTAGCCAGGCCCATGAAATAGCCCATAAGCACTCCGAAAGTGGCATGCGCGGGAACTGCGGTTACCATCCGCATCAGTGCCACTTGCATGCCGCCTTGCATTACATAAAGAATATTCTCCAGCGTTGCAAAGCCCATAGACACCATCACCGCATAGGTGATGCCATCGAAGGGTTCGTCAAATTCTTTGTGGGTGAATAAGAATCGCCTCACAAAGAAAAATTTAGATGCCTCTTCGGTCAGTGCCACGGCAATGAAGGCATAGAAGGCCGTCTTCCATGGTTCTGTTTTGGATATGCCTGCACCTGCTGCACTGAAACCATTGCCAATGATGAACACCGGTATCACGCTTAGTACCCCAAGAAAGAACGCCCATATCAGCAGCCTTCTGGGCTCCCGATCAAACTGGTCTTTCCAGTAGATGTAAATCATGATGGCCAAACCGGGGGCCATGGCCAATGCCAGCAAGGTCATATATTGTTCAAAGCCTGGTTCAGGTCTTCAATAAGGTCTTCTTCGTCTTCTATACCAACGCTCAGGCGAATCAGGGAATCGACCAGTCCGGATTTCATGCGCTCTTCACGCGGAATGGAAGCGTGGGTCATGCTGGCCGGATGGCCGATAAGCGATTCCACCCCACCCAGTGATTCTGCCAAAGAGAAAAGCCTTGTGCCGGAAAGCACCTTCATCGCTTTGTTGAGGTCATCGTCTTTTAGCGTAAAGGAAATCATTCCACCAAAGTCTTTCATTTGTTTTGCGGCCACCGCGTGATTGGGGTGTTCTTCAAAGCCCGGCCAGTACACTTTTCCTACAGCGGGGTGATTTTTGAGAAAATGCGCAACGGCCTTTCCATTGCTGCAATGTTGCCTCATGCGGATGTGCAGGGTTTTAATGCCGCGCAGCACGAGGAAACAATCCTGGGGCCCTGGAACGGCTCCACAGGAATTCTGGATAAATGCCAGCTTTTCGCGATCTGCTTCTTCACGGCCCATCACCACGCCCATCACCACATCGCTATGCCCGTTGATGTATTTGGTCACGCTGTGCATCACCCAGTCTGCTCCCAAATCAAGCGGGTTCTGTAGATAGGGCGAGGCAAAGGTGTTATCTACAATCAGTTGAAGCCCTTTTGCCTTGCAAATGGCACTCACGCTTTCAATATCAATGATACGCAACATAGGGTTGGTGGGGGTTTCAACCCATACCATGCGGGTTTCAGGACGAATGGCTGCTTCCAGTTGCGAAAGGTCTCCCAAATCGATAAAAGTGAATTGGATGCCAAAGGCTTCGTAGATTTTGGTGAAAATGCGATAGGTGCCGCCGTACAAATCGTTGGTGGCCACTACATGGTCGCCCGGCCTAAATGTTCGCATGATGGCATCGGTGGCCGCCATACCGCTTCCAAAGCACAATGCCCAATTCGCGTTTTCCAGCGATGCCAGGTTTTTTTGAAGCGCATCACGGGTTGGATTTTGGGTCCGTGCATACTCATAACCTTTGTGGTCTCCGGGTGCAGCCTGCACATAAGTGGAGGTTTGAAAAATGGGAGTCATGATGGCTCCTGTAGTGGGATCGGGTTCAATGCCTGCATGCAGTGCCCTCGTTCCGAATTTCATTTGCTTTTTTTCCATAATCAATATCTTTCGAGATCTCTCTTGATGTCTTTCTGTTTGATGTCTTCCCTTTTGTCGTAAGTCTTTTTTCCTTTGGCTAGCGCAATTTCCAGTTTGGCATATCCGCTTTCGGCGAAAAACAACTGAACGGGAATGATGCTGTAACCTTGGTCCTTGAGTTTGCCCTGCAGTTTCTTGAGTTCATTTTTCTGAAGCAATAGCACGCGGTCGCGCAGCGGGTTTTGTTCGGCATAGCCCGCCAGTTCATACGGCGAGATGTGCATGTTGCGCACCACCAGGCCTTTGTCGGTAAAGGTGCAATAGGCATCGCTGATGTTCACTTTTCCTTCGCGCACCGATTTAATCTCAGCTCCTGTCAGCACCATTCCGGCGGTAAAATGCTGCTCGAGATGGTACTCAAAAGAGGCCTTGCGGTTCTTTATGGTGGGGCGCTTGTTCTCTTTCACGATGCTTCAATCTGTGCGCTGATTTGCTTCAGCTTTTCCTTTTTTAAAATCTTTTGTCCGGTGCGCCCTTTGGCAATCATGCGTTCTCCAACTTTTGCCTCTATGGAGCAGATAACGTTGTTCTTCTGCTGTTCCACCAACACTGCGGTGAACTCCACTTCATCGCCCACCAGGGCAGGGGAGAGGTGCTGAACTTCTACAAAGGTGCCGATGCCTTCTTCGTCTTCTTCTTTCATATCCAGCACAAAAAGACGGCTGCTCCACTCTGCATCCCTTGCAAGCGCAAAAGTGCCGTAAAACGGGTGTACTTCACCGCTTTCAAAGCGGGCCGTTTCCTCCGGAAGTACCCGTTTGCGGAAATGCTTTTTATCGCCGATTTGAAAGGGATTTTTCACCCTGCAAAGGTGAAATATTTTATGGAATTCCTGAAGAATCTCTCCTGAACTCTCAATTAGTCGATTGCTTCTTTTTCTGAAGCATTGGACGAATACTGAAATACAGCAGATAAAGGAGGCTGGAGCCGGGAATGGGGAAGATCAGACCAAGCACCACTCTTTCCGCAGGTTGAATGTTTCGCAACTGTACTCTCAGTCGCCTCAATACGGTTTTGTGTCGATGCATCTGCTCTTTGATGTAAGCAATATGTGCAAAGGACCTTTCGGAATATGAAGCAATCATGAAGTGTGAATGAATTTTGAGATAAGACATTGCGCTTAACTTCCTTACAACAGGATCTCGCTTAAATATTTATTTTTACCGCATGAAATCAAGCTATTTATCGGTGGCCATTGCGCTTATAATGAGCGCCTGTACAGCTCTAGTGGATGATCCTGTTGCCGTTCCGTCTATCAAGACCATGCTTCCTGAATTCAATGCCGACAGCTCCGCCATTTTGCTTAAAGGGGAGATCAGCTACGATGGTGGCAATCCGGCTGAAATTACAGCAAGGGGATTTTACTGGAATCGCGTGGGACAGCCGGATAGCAGCGACTTTCATATCGAAGCAGGCTCCGGGACAGGCGTCTTTGAAGGACAAATCCCTTCACCCGAAAAGGGCAAAGTCTACTTTGTAAAAGCCTATA
>CAZYJD010000090.1:0-7707 GCA_964647785.1 uncultured Chitinophagaceae bacterium | reverse complement strand
CCTGTCGCTGACGAGCATGCTGCTGTGCCTGCTGACCATCATTGTCTCGATCTAGCCGGTGAATATCGCCACGACCTATAGAATTACAGTAGCTGAAACATGCCTGCGCTGCTCCGTGTCCGGAAAAGCTGCCGCAATTGTAAACATCGCCGGACAGCAGTTCAAGGTTTCAGAAAAGCAACAGGTATATGTTCACCGACTGAGCGCTGGAGAAGGCGAAAACGTAGAGTTCGATCAGGTGATGCTGGTTGACAATGATGGCAAAGTGAAAGTTGGAACTCCTGTGTTGAAAGGCGCAAGCGTGAAAGCAAAAGTAATTGATCACGTAAAAGGTGATAAAGTGATTGTTTTCAAGAAAAAGCGCCGCAAAGGATACAGGGTAAAGCGAGGTCATCGTCAGATGTTCACCAAGATTGAAATTGAATCCATTAAAGCATAAACGTTTAAATCATGGCACACAAAAAAGGAGCAGGTAGTTCTAAAAACGGAAGAGAGTCGCATAGTAAACGTCTCGGTGTTAAAATTTTCGGTGGTCAGGAATTGATCGCAGGCAATATCATCATACGTCAAAGAGGTACTAAATATCACCCGGGAAATAATGTGGGAATTGGAAAAGATCACACCCTTTACGCTTTGGTCGATGGTGTTGTTGAATTCAAAACTGGCAAATCGAACAGGAAATTTGTTTCTGTGGTTCCCAAAGGGGATGCCTAATAAAATTTTCAAGGTTTTTTTCAAAGAGAGCCGGCCTTAGTGTCGGCTCTTTTTTTTATTTTCATGCCGTGATATTGCGCTGGATATTCATTTCCATTTTCCTCAGTACGGCCATTTTATTGCTCTTATTCAGCACGATGGCAGTCTACACCCGTTGCACCGCATCGAATGTTCATCATTATAGTTTGAGTGAATGGATGTATTTGGCACTGATGTATTTCACTTCTTTTGTATTGATTCTTTATGCACATGGATGGTACAAAAAGAATGAAGAAAATGCCCAATTGGAGCACTCAGGTCTGCTCGATGATAATTTAATAACCCCACCAAATGAATAACAACGAAACCACTTTTATGCAATTCAAAGGGCAAGTGATCGATGCTGTGATCAGTCACAGCATGCGCCTTATTAAGCCTTTTATCGGTATGTATCTGATTTATTCAGTGCTCTCTCTGATCGTTCTTTTTCCCATTTTAATGTTCATGCTTCCCGCGGAAATATTTGATATGGCCAAGGAGATTCTCTTGAAACAGGCACAACCAGACCTGGATTATTTCAGCAACTTAGATCCAAGTATGTTCACCAATAACATTCCACAGCTACTGATAGGCGGCTTTGTATTGGTTATTGTGGCCCTTGTCATGAGCGCTTGGTATTACAATTGGGCATTAACCATGAGTCGTCAAATCATTGAAAACGGTGAAAGTAGTCTTTATGAAACCTTGCAATCTTCCTTCAATCGAAACGTTGGGCGATTAATCGGACTCTCTGCAGCCATATTGGGAATTTATTTTCTGGCACTGGTG
Organism: uncultured Chitinophagaceae bacterium; assembly: GCA_964647785.1. Lineage (GTDB taxonomy): Bacteria > Bacteroidota > Bacteroidia > NS11-12g > UBA9320 > CAZYJD01. Next base: position 6,186 of record CAZYJD010000090.1, on the reverse strand, counting down.
GTCATTGCCCTTTTTGCAGCCATTATCAAAGCCTTCGCGGTATTGTTCATTTTCCCATTACTTTTTGGCATGATTCGCCTGAGCATTTCTTACCCCGCCGTTTCCACCGGTGAGATGTCAATTGCTGAGGCTTTGAGATTTAGCTGGAAAAATATCAGCTGGGGGAGATCTGCTAAAATATTTTTAGGCGCTATTGTATTTGCTGTGGTGCTCTTGCTTTTCGGTTTATTAGGTACACTCATCACTTCCATTGCCGGAACCGGAGTCATTGGGATGCTGCTTCAAATCATCGTTCAGATTGTTACGGGTACTTTTACCCTGGCATTTACCATTGCTGCTCTCAATGGTTTATTTTACCGATACGCCGAATTCGACTATGTTGCTAAAGATTCAGAAACTGATCATTTGATCAGCTAAGAGGAATTTAATCATCATAGCAACTTCTGTTGCGCTGATTTGGAAGGTTTCAGTACACGCTGATAAGTCTCAAGACATCTTTCTCGCGCATATTTATGGTCCACCATAGGTTTCGGGTAGGAGGGGCTTCCATATTCAGGCACCCATTTTTTGATATACTTGAAGTTGGGATCGAATTTCTCAGTTTGTAGCGTTGGATTGAATACCCTGAAATAGGGTGCAGCATCAACGCCACTTCCGGCAGCCCATTGCCATCCGCCGTTATTGCTTGCCAGCTCATAGTCGAGCAGTTGTGATGCAAACCATGCTTCGCCCCAACGCCAGTCGATGAGCAGATGTTTGCTTAAAAAGCTCGCCACAATCATTCTTACACGGTTGTGCATGAAGCCTGTGGTTCGCAATTCGCGCATGCCGGCATCCACAATTGGATAGCCTGTTTTCCCATCTTTCCATCGTTCAAAATCTTCTTCGTGGTTCAGCCATTCAATTTGGTCGTATTCAGGCCTAAAACTTCCATTCACCACATGCGGAAAGTGCGCCAATATGCTCATATAAAACTCACGCCAGATCAATTCATTCAACCATTTTTCACTGTGCACCATGGCAGCTTTCAGCGCTTTGCGCACACTCAGGCTTCCAAATCTTAAATGAACTCCCAATCTGCTGGTGCCACGTACAGACGGAATGTCTCGTTTCTCGGCGTATTGGTCGAGTATTTGAATGTTTAATTCTAGCGGAGGGATTTCAATGGCGCTCTTTTCAAAGCCCATCGCTTCTAGTGAGGGCATATTCTCTGTACTTGTCTGATGCCAGTAATTGGAATCCTCGGATGGGTAGTGGACCACATCGGTGCCGGCAAGCAATGCTTTCCATATTCTGGAGTAAGGGGTGTACACGGTGTAAGGCGTGCCGTCTTTCTTGAGAACTTCCTGGTAATTAAATATCACCTGATCCTTAAAGGATTTGAATGGTATATCCTTGCCCGAGCATAGTTCAGCAATGCTTTGATCACGCTTGATGGCATAAGGCTCATAATCTTCATTGGTGTAAACTTCTGCCACCGAATATGTTTCCAAAATGTTTTTCCAAACCTCCTCAGGATAGCCGTAAATAACCAATAAATCGCTGCCTCTTTTTTGTAGATCGGCTTTGATGGCCGATAGCCGTTGATGAATGAACTGCAGTCTTGCATCTGTCTTACATTCGAGGGCATCTAAAATATGCCGATCGAAAATGAAGATGGGGAGTACCTTGTAGCCGGACTCCAATGCCTGATACAAGGCGTGATTGTCTTCCAAACGAAGATCTCTTCTAAACCAATGAATTGCAATCATTTAAATGAATTTAGTGCGGATTGAATATCTGAAAACACAAAGGTGAATCCCACCTTTAAAAGCGCTTCTGGAATCACCTTCTGGTTGCTCAGAACCGCTTCTCTGCCAAGTTGACCAAAGAGGAGCTTGATGACCCAAGCAGGGATGTTTGGAAACAAAGTGGGGGTTCCGTTGCTCTGATTGAACAAACGGGTGAATTCAGCATTCGTTACATATTGCGGCGAAACAGCGTTGTAGGTGCCTAAGGGAATATCTCCGGCAGCCAATTGATAGAAGATTTCAGTAACATCGGTGATGTGTACCCAGCTGAAGAACTGCTTTCCTGTGCCAACGGGACTGAGAATACCTAAGCGGCTGAAGGGGGAGAGGCGCTTGAGGTAGCCACCATCTGCACTCAATACGTTGCCGATGCGAATAACCGCTAAGCGATCTTTATGCCTATACTGATGGGCTGTTGTTTCCCATTGCTTGCATACTTCTGAGAGAAAACCGTTTCCGGCAGCTTTCGTTTCATTCAGCTCAACTTCAGTATCAGAAGGATAATAGCCAATGGCTGATGCTGAAAGTAATACGGGGGCAGGAGCGGTTTCAATGGCATTTAAGGCTTGAACCAAAGTTGAAGTACTGTTAAGTCGGCTGTTCAGAAGAATATTCTTTCTCTCAGGGCTCCAACGTTTATCTGCCACCCCTGCCCCTGAAAGATTGATCACCACATTAAATTTTGCAAGGAACACAGGAGACAACTTTTCTTGTCCAGGGGCCCAGGGATGAATGCCGTTTGCAGGATCGCTTTTACTTGTAGAGAGCAAATGCACCTCCCAGCCTGCACTTCTGAATCGTTTTTGAAGCGACTTTCCCAATAAGCCACTTCCTCCTGCGATGATGATTTTCTTGTCTTTCAAAATTTGTGTGTCATCCTAATAAACAATCAGTATTTAAAAGTGTTATTCAATCAGTTCGTGTATTTTGTATTTCATTAAAGACATAGAAAACATAACCGGTATCAAAGCGCACACTCTGCGCATTTGGGAGCAGCGTTACAATCTGTTGATACCAAAAAGAACCGACACCAATCTGCGTTATTATGATCCGGCAGATGTGAAGTACATTCTGAATGTTTCCATCCTGAATCGCCATGGTTATAAAATATCGCGGATTGCCGCAATGACCACAGATGAGGTGCGAGACAAAGTGATGGAGATTTCTGTTCGTTCAACAGAGCGCAACGAGGTTATTGACAGCTTAATCGTTGCAACTTATGATTTGGACGAGGACACTTTCAATCGTATTTTGAACAATCAAATCATCAGGAATGGTTTGGAAATTACTTTCATTGAAGTGGTTTTTCCGCTGCTTCGGAGAATTGGTTTGCTCTGGTTGAGCGATTCACTTCACCCGGCACTGGAGCACTTTGTAACCAACATCATCAAACAAAAGTTGCTTATAGCCATTGAAGGTCAAAGCCGAAAACTTCCTGAAGGTAAGCGCTTTCTTTTGTTTTTGCCGGAAGGTGAGCATCATGAATTAGGGCTTTTGTTTGCCAGTTATCTATTGAAGCAAAAGGGGCATGATGTGGTATATCTCGGACAAAGTACACCACTTGACAATTTGAAAACGGTTTTTAAAAAATGGCAGCCCCAGGTATTGTTCACCATCATAACTTCTCCTACGCTTGCCATCCCTGCAACTGAACTTATTACGGTCATCGGTGAAATGTGGCCTGAATGTGAATTATGGATCACGGGAGATAAGGTGCTGAATAACAACTTAGGATCCATTCCGAGCAACACCAAATTGGTGCAGGATTTCAGCCATTTTCGCCAAATGATGACAAATTTGCGGGTGTCTACTGAGCAGTGATTTGAACTTCTGTTCTCCTGTTCTGTGCCCTTCCTTCCTCGGTATTGTTATCAGCTATGGGTCTGGTAATGCCGTAGCCTTTGTAAGACAAACGTCCGGCATCAATGCCTTGTTCAATCAAATACTGATACACTGCTTTGGCGCGCTTTTCACTCAAGATACGGTTGTGATCAGCAGATCCTTGATTATCGGTATGTCCACCAATTTCAATGGTCATCCCTTCCTGGCTTTTCAGCAGTTTTAGGAGGAACTCCAACTCTGCATAAGACTCTTTTTTTAAGTCATATTTGTCCGTATCAAAGAAGATATTTTTTAAGACCAGGGTTTGCCCTTCTTGTATTTTTTTCAAACGCACCTCCAGCATATAGGGTTGATCGGCTGAGTTTTCACCTTTCAATTCGAAATGCTCAGAATGGAACAGGTATCCTTCTGCCTGCACATTCATGGCATAACTTTTACCCGATTGCAATGTGGCAAGAAATGATCCGCTTTTCCTGTTACTATTGGTACTTAAATAGGTTTTTCCAGCCTCCAGGCCGGTGAGGGTAACTTTTGCAGACAAAGGCTTAGAGGTTGCATCATCCAGGATAAGCCCTTTCACATAACTCACCTTTTGTGGCCTTGCCCCTTCGGGTAGTACAAAACTGTAAATATCCATTCCACCAAATCCCCCCTCGATGCCATTGGATGCAAAAAATGCCGTATCGCCAGTGCGGTTTACTATCAGGTTCCATTCATCTCCCGAGGTGTTGATAGGATGCCCTAAATTGATGGCTTGGCTCCATGTTCCATCTTCGCTCAATCTGCTGAAGAAAAAATCACTTTGTCCCATTCCGGGGTGTCCTGCTGATGAAAAATACAAGGTTTTACCATCGGGATGTATGAACGGAAATTGTTCATCATCCGGGGTGTTGATCTCAGGGCCTAAATTTTCCGGACTTGTCCAGCCGTTTTCCCCAAATGTACTTTTCCAAATATCACTTCCACCATAGCCACCGGGTCGGCTGCTAACAAAGTAAAGGGTAATTCCATCAGCGGTTAGGCTGGGCTGCGCATCCCAGTCATTGGAGTTCAATGGTTTGCCTAAGTTGAAAGGTCCTTTCCATTCATCGCCCTGCAACATGGCCAACCAGATATCGCAACTGCCCACGCCGCCTGGGCGATTGCAGGCCGTGAAAAATAAATATTGCCCATCGGCGGAAGTGCTGAACGCGCCTTCATTCTCAGGAGAGTTGATAGGTCCACCGAGGTTCATTCCCTTTTTATAGTTGCCACCAATACGTTCGGCCCGGAAAATATCTTCATCCTGTTCATACATTGAGGCTTTCCCATCTCTTTGGGTGTAGAACAGGTATTTACCATCGATCGTTAAGCCGGGATGGTATTCTTCCAATGCGGTATTTACATTGGCACCTAGATTCACAGGGTTAAACGGCATTGGATGTTGGATGGCTTGCCTTGCAAAATTGGCATTTTGGGCAATGCGTTCTACTTTTCTTTTTTCAGCCGGTTCAGCCCCTTTAAATTTTTCAAGCGCTGTTTGGGAATAGATCCATGCATCTTCATACTTCTGCATTTCAAAACTGATACGGGCCATTTCATACCAGGCAAATCGAAAACCAGGATCTTTAACGCTGATTTCTTTGTACAGCTCTAGGGCAGGAATGAACTGGCTGTCTGCCAGCAATATTTGTCCTTTTAAATCCCATGCTTCGAGAAACCATGGGTCCTTTTTTAGGCACTTATCAATGCTTTCAAGTGCTCGATCATATTCATTGATGTCATACAAACCCGCCGCCTCTCTGAACATGGTTTCTACTTTGCTATTCTGAGGTTTATTGTGGAATTGTTGTTGTGAAACTCCACAAGCCGGCATACCAAACCACAGAAGCCACAAAAGCAATTGTGGTTTGAAGTTGCGTTTTATTTTCATTCAGGAAATTCTTTTTCGTGTACGTTCATATGGATAACCTTACCATTGGTTAACGTAAAAGTAAGCAGTGTTCTTATGCGGTGAAAACCCTTCAATCCCGCTGCACCTGGGTTTAAATGCAAATGTCCGAAATGTGGATCCCTCACAACTTTAAGTATATGCGAATGGCCGCATACAAATATATCCGGTTGGCAGCTATTAAGGGCTCTAATGGCCGCCTGGTTATACTTACCAGGGTAACCGGCAATGTGGCGCATACATACCCGAACCCCTTCGGTTGTAAAACACAGCTCTTCCGGCAAGGTTCTTCTTACCACATCGTTGTCGATATTGCCATAGACCGCACGTACTGCTTTGTTGTGCTCCTTCAGTTGATCGTAGAAATCAAGATCTCCAATGTCGCCGGCATGCCAAACTTCATCGGCCTGCAGTGCAGTGTTCAGCATCCATTCGTCTGAAAAGAAATGGGTATCGGATATGAGGCATATTTTTTTCAAACGCACGAAAATAGCAAAGGGGCAGCGCAGCACAAAGCCAAGGGGGCAAAGTCGAATATTGGAACTCCTTCGCTATTGTTGCGCCGCTGGCAAATAATTGGGTCAATTTTTTGATGGAATAGAACAGAATGAATAAAATGGAGAT
>CAZYJD010000089.1:0-7941 GCA_964647785.1 uncultured Chitinophagaceae bacterium | reverse complement strand
TCGGATAAAATTAAGATAACCAAGCAGTGTGTTCATTCAAGCTGTTATTCAATCCTTGCTACCTGAACATGGAAAATATATATTTCCAATTGACCGTTTTTTTGCGGCTTTATCTCCTACAACATTTTCATCAAGCGTTTATATCAATTGAAAATGCATGAATTGGTGCAAGTCGTCATAGGCCGCGATAAGCAGAATGAGCCCCAAGCAACCTCCAGCTTGCTTATAGACCTTAGGAATGAGAAATCCTTCCTATACTTGCAGCCCCAAACAAAACAGCTGCTGCGTTTTGAATATCAAGGATCTTTTACAGGCATATCGGGTACATCCGGTGGTGAAAGCACTGCGGGAAGGAAATGCTTTTTCCAATTCGGGTAAGGCTTGTTTCAAAGGCATGAGCGGCAGCTTGCCACAATTGGTGTTTGCAGCCCACTACCAGGCCGCTCCGCAGTGGATGCTTTGGATTGCCGATGATGCCACTTCTGCAGCCTATGTAAAAACGGATTTGGATCATCTGTTGGGCGAGGGAAAAACCCTGCTGTTGCGCTCATCTTACCGCAAACCTTTTGTGCATCTGCAAACCCAAAACAACATTGTGCAAGAAAGGGCCGAAGTGCTTCAAATGTTGCAGAACGTTGATCAGCCAAAAATTGTGATCACCGATCCGGAGGCATTGGCCGAGAAACTCATCGAACGCGATCAACTTCTCAAAAACCAGTTTAAAATAACGGTGGGCGAAACCTTGGATTATGAGTTTTTCATCGAACTCATGCACACCTACCATTTCGAGCGCGAGGATTTTGTGTTTGAAGCCGGTCAGTTTTCCATTCGTGGGGGCATTTTGGATGTGTTTAGTTTTTCGCATGAACAACCCTATCGCCTGGAATTGAATGGGGCGCAGATAGAATCGATTCGTCTGTTTGACCCCCACACCCAGATATCAGAAAAAGAAGTGCCTCATGCCATTGTATTGCCCAATATCGAGCATGAAGAAATTGCAGGAGAACGGGTGAGTTTGTTCGATCATTTGCCCAAAGATTGTTTGGTGATAGGCGAGGAGTTGGAAGGGGTGTTGTATCACATACAGGAGGGCCTCAGCCAATTGATGAATGCCGAAGAGCTCGGTGGCAAAGAGGTGATGGCGCTATACGATCATCCGGATGAACTGAAGAAGCGCATTGCCAAACTCAATGTGGCCGAGTTGGGCTCGAGGTCTCTTTTCAGAGGCCCGGTATTGGAAGTGAAAAGCCGTCCACAGCCGCTCTTTCAGAAGAATTTTCAGCTCATGATTGCGCATTTGAAAGCGCATCAAGAGAAGAATTATGCCCTGCTCATTTTTTCTGAAACGAACAAACAGATTGAACGCTTGCACACCATTTTCGATGACCTGGAGGCCGGGCTGCATTTCAGTCCCATTTACCATGGTTTAAGCCAGGGCTTCATTGATGAGGAGCTGAGTCTTTGCTGCTACAGCGAGCACCAAATCTTCGACCGCCATTACCAATACCGCGTCAAGCAACGTTACAGCAAAAACCAGGCGTTAACCCTGCAGGAGCTCAAGGGGTTGAAGCCCGGCGATTATGTGGTGCACATCGATCATGGCATCGGCAAGTTTCAGGGCTTGCAAAAGATAGAAATGGGCGGACGCATACAGGAAGCGGTGCGCATCATGTACAAGAATGAAGATTTGTTGTACGTGAACATCGGATCGCTGCACAAGATCAGCAAGTTTGTGAGCAAGGATGGCCACGAGCCTGCGGTAAACAAATTGGGCAGTCCGGCTTGGCAGAAGCTCAAAAACAAAACCAAAAACAAGGTAAAAGACATTGCCCGCGATTTAATCAAGTTGTATGCTGCGCGCAAGGCAAAACCCGGCTTCACCTATGCGCCCGATAGCTATTTGCAGGTGGAGCTGGAGGCCAGTTTTTTATATGAAGACACCCCCGATCAGGCCAAAGCCACTGAAGAGGTAAAAGCCGATATGGAGAGCGCACACCCCATGGACCGGCTGGTTTGCGGAGATGTGGGCTTTGGCAAGACCGAAGTTGCGGTGAGAGCTGCGTTTAAGGCGGTTACGGATAGCAAGCAGGTGGCTGTGCTGGTTCCGACCACTATTTTGGCCCAGCAACATTATCGCACCTTCAGAAAACGCTTGGAAGGTTTTCCATGCACGGTCGACTACATCAACCGCTTCAGAACCTCGGCCCAACAAAAAGAGAGTTTGAAAAAGTTGAAAGCAGGGGAGGTGGATATCATCATTGGCACCCATCGCCTGTTGGGTAAAGATATTCAATTCAAGGATCTCGGACTCATCATCATTGATGAGGAGCAGAAATTTGGGGTTTCTGCCAAAGAAAAGCTCAAAGAGTTGCGGGTGAACGTGGATACCCTCACCCTCACCGCCACGCCCATCCCGCGAACCCTGCATTTCAGTTTAATGGGTGCCCGCGATTTGAGCATCATCAATACGCCACCGCCCAATCGGCAGCCGGTGGAAACGAGTTTGCAAACCTTTGATCCGGCGGTGTTTAAAAAAGCAGTGAGTTATGAACTTTCGCGCGATGGACAAGTGTTTGTGGTGCACAATCGGGTGAAAGATATTGAAGACCTGGCTGAAATGATTCGCAGGGAAGTGCCCGGAGCCCGTGTGGTGGTGGGGCACGGCCAAATGGCAGGCGATGAGCTGGAAAATGTGATGGTGCGCTTTGTTGAAGGCGATTATGACGTGCTGGTTGCAACCACCATCATTGAGTCAGGGCTCGACATTCCCAATGCCAATACCATCATCATCAACAACGCCCATTTCTTTGGTTTGAGCGATTTGCATCAAATGCGCGGAAGGGTGGGCCGAAGCAATCAAAAGGCTTATTGTTATCTCATTTCCCCACCCATTCACACCCTTCCGGAAGACTCCAGAAGGAGGTTGCAAGCCATTGAAGAATTCAGTGAACTCGGCAGCGGATTTAACGTGGCCATGCGTGATTTGGATATCAGAGGTGCCGGGAATTTGTTGGGCGGAGAGCAGAGCGGCTTCATTTCAGAGATAGGCTTTGATATGTATCATAAAATCCTCGATGAGGCCATACAGGAGCTTAAGGAAGAAGAATTTAACGAGGTGTTCGACGATGAACAGGCGCCATCGGTGCAAACGGAATGTTATGTGGAAACCGATTTCGATATCATGATCCCCGATGATTATGTGTCGAATATTTCTGAGCGTCTGAAGTTGTACACAGAGCTATCAAACCTAAAAGATGAGAAAGCGCTGGAACAATTCAGAAACGAGTTGAAGGACCGTTTTGGGAAGCTTCCCGAAGCCGTGAAAGACCTCATCAGCAGCATGTACCTGAAATGGGCAGCAGAAAATGTGGGCTTTGAGCGAATGTTGATCAAGAACAGAAAAATGGTGGCCACCTTTTTAAATGAAAGGCATCAGCGCTATTATGAATCCGATAAGTTTGGCAAGGTGATTCGTTCCATTCAAGAGTATCCTTCCTTGTTCAAATTGCGGCAGGGCAAACAATCACTGCAGCTGATTGCCGAAGATGTGGGAAGCATTGAGGATGCATTGCAGCTTTTGCGAGCGCTGGAGAGTTGAGTGTTCTGCACCTTGCATCTCATTTGCCCCAAACAACTTGCATCACGGGAGTGCAAGATTTGTGTTTACGCGCCATTGAGATAAACTAAAGACACATGCTTCGCGTTTATAAAGTGCTGGTAATTTTAAAATGATGTTGGACAGGCATCAGCCCTTTTTTCATGACTAAGTAATTTGGGTAGCAAAGGACCTCCGCAAGGGGGTCCTTTTTTTTATGTCGATGATTCAGTATTGAGGAATCTTCTTGTCGATTGGGCTGGAAGAATTGAAGCAGGCGGGCTTGCGCAGAGATGCCCAAGAAGGCCTTCATGCAAGTCTACAAACGCTAAAAATATTCTTTATTTTGCCCTGCGGCGAATGCGCCGATGGTTTAACCTTCAAATTGTATGATCGATGAATAAATTGAGACTTCTTATTTCCTTCCTGCTGTTCATGATTGCCACAACGGCCCTTCAGGCACAGAAAAAGAGCAATGAAAAAAGTGCCGAGGCTGCGTATTGGTTAAAATCGGGCCAACTCAGTGGCTTGAAATTTCGCAACATTGGGCCGGCATTGACATCGGGCAGAATTGCCGATATCGCTGTGAATCCGAACAATTTCAATGAGTATTACATTGCCGTTGCATCAGGTGGGGTATGGAAAACCAGCAATCACGGACTCAGCTATCAACCTATTTTCGATCAGCAGGGCTCCTATTCCATAGGCTGCATCACCATGGATCCCAACCAGCCATCCACCCTTTGGGTGGGAACGGGCGAAAACAACAACCAGCGTTCAGTGGGTTATGGCGATGGGGTGTACAAATCAATCGACGGAGGGAAAACATGGAAAAACATGGGTTTGAAGCAGTCGGAGCACATTGCGAAAATCATCGTAGATCCAAGAAATTCTGATGTTATTTATGTTGCTGCTTATGGCCCTTTATGGTCGGATGGTGGTGATCGCGGGCTGTATAAATCGGTAGATGGGGGTGAAAACTGGGAGCGCATCCATTTTATTTCAGATAAAACCGGCACTTGTGATTTGGTGATGGATCCCAGCAATCCGGATGTGCTGTATGAGGCTGTTCATCAGAGAAGACGCCATGTATTCACCTATGTGGGTGGTGGTCCTGAAAGTGCGGTGTATAAAAGCACCGATGGTGGAAAAACCTGGAAAGAGTGCATGAGCGGATTGCCCAAAGGCAAAATGGGTCGCATCGGACTGGCCATTTCGCCGGCAGATGCCAATGTGGTTTATGCCATCATTGAGGCAGAAGAAGACAAATCGGGTTTTTATCGCTCCACCAACAAAGGTGCGAGCTGGGAGAAGCGCAGTGGCTACAACACTTCCGGAAACTACTATCAGGAAATTATTTGCGATCCGGTTGATGTAGACAAGGTTTTCAGCATGGATACCTGGTTGCACCATACGGAAGACGGCGGAAAGACTTTTAAAAAGACAGGAGAAGACCAGAAGCACGTCGACAATCATTGCATTTGGATCAACCCCAACAACACCGATCATTGGATTGTGGGTTGTGATGGCGGTTTGTATGAAACCTACGATCACGCGGCCACATGGGGGTTCAAAGCCAACCTGCCCATCACGCAGTTTTACAAAGTATCCATCGATTACGATGAGCCGTTTTACAATGTGTTTGGTGGCACACAGGACAACAATTCACAAGCCGGTCCATCGCGTACGCTCAACAATGCCGGCATTCTCAATGCTGATTGGTACATCACCGTTGGAGGCGATGGTTACGAAACCCAGGTAGATCCCACCAATCCCAACATCATTTATGCGCAATGGCAATACGGCGGTTTGGTGCGATACGACCGTCAGTCGGGAGAGCGCATTGGTATCAAGCCTCAGCCCGGCAAAGGCGAAGCAGCCTTCCGCTGGAACTGGGATGCTCCTTTGCTCATCTCTCCGCACGACCCCAAAACGCTATTCTTCTGTGCCAACAAGGTCTTTAAAACAGAAGATCGCGGCAACAGCTGGAAAGCCATTTCTCCCGACCTGACCCGACAGATTGATCGAAACCTGCTCAAGGTGATGGGCGAAATTCAGTCGCCCGATGTGGTGATGAAAAACCAATCCACCACCATTTACGGAAACATCGTTGCCTTTGACCAATCACCTATCGATGCCAATTTGCTGTATTCCGGAACAGATGATGGATTGATACAAATCTCAGAAGACGGCGGTACAAGCTGGACCAAGATGGAAAACTTTCCCGGCGTACCTTCCATGACGTATGTAAACATGCTCTGGGCATCACAGCACGATGCCAATGTGGTGTATGCCGCATTCAATAATCACAAAAATGGAGATTTCAAACCCTACATTCTGAAGAGCAACGACAAAGGCAAAAGCTGGGCGGCACTGCAGAATAACTTGCCGGAAAGGGGTACCGTCTATTCCATCGCAGAAGACCATGTGGATGCCAATTTGCTTTTTGTCGGAACGGAATTCGGCTGTTTTGTGAGTGTAAATGGCGGACAAAACTGGGTAAAACTGGGCGCAGGGCTCCCCACCATATGCGTGCGCGACATGGCCATTCAAAAGCGGGAGAACGATTTGGTGCTCGGCACCTTTGGCCGTGGTTTTTATATCCTGGATGACTACAGTCCATTGCGAAAACTCAGCAAAGACACGCTTGAAAAGCAAGCCACAATCTTCCCGGTGAAGAAAGCTTTGGCCTACATCGAGTCCAATCCGCTTGGGCTGAGAGGGGTGGGGAGTCAGGGCGCTTCCATGTATGCGGCACCCAATCCCGAATTTGGCGCCACCTTCACCTACTATCTGAAGGAGAAACCAAAATCGCCCAAAGAAATTCGCCAGGAGAAAGAGAAGAAGGCCAAAGAGAAAGGGGAGGATATCGAATATCCGAGCCTGGAGGAACTGGCTTCAGAAGACAGATACGAGGCGGCCTATCTGCTGTTCATCATCAGAGATGAAGACGGTAATGAAGTGCGCAAGATAAAAGCAGCAGCTTCAGAAGGCATACAGCGTGTGAACTGGAATTTACGTTATCCTGCCGCTACGCCTATCCAATTGAGAGAGGCGGAAGTAGGGCGATACAGCAATCCGAACGAAGGTCCGCTGGCTATTCCGGGCAACTATAGCGTGGAGCTTTGGTTAAGCGACAATGGCGTGCTTAAACAGATGGTTCAGCCTGTTGCCTTTGAAGTGCTTCCGCTTGAGAACTCAACTCTCGGCCGACAAACCGAAGCCAATGTGGCCTTTAAAAGAGAGGTTCAAGAGCTCAGAAGAAAGATACGAGGCAGTGCGGAAGAACAGGAGGAGTTGAACAAGCGCCTGGCCCACATCAAAGAAGCCATTCAGAGTTATCCCGGTGCGGATGTGCAATGGATGAAAGAGGTGAAAGCACTGGAAGCGGTAACAGAAGAGATTCGCATTGGGCTGATGGGTGATTACCACAAGTCGAAAAGAGAAGTGGAAACCGTGCCGGGAACAGTCATGCGCATAGAAAACATCGTTTGGAACACCTGGTACAGCACTTCCAATCCTACCAACACCAATAAGGAACAGTTTGAGCTGGCCGGTGAGGAATATGCTTTGCTGCGCAAAAAGCTGGATGATTATCGTTCAGGGATCGAAGCATTGGAGACCAAACTGGATGGCAAGAACGTGCCTTATACGCCACATCGCCCCGATTGGAAGGAGGATTGAGGCCGGGGAGTTGAAGGTTGAATGGAATGTTTTGAAAAAACGCCTGCCTTTAAGGGCGTCTATCCCAAAGCACAAGCAGGTGGCATGCATGCATATCAAAAGGGGATCCAAGACAACATCATAAAGGAAAGCAAGCTGATTTTACCGGACAAGCGGCTGATCGAAACACCTAAAGCATCAAAAAATTAAATCCCCATCGATAAAAATGCTACTACCGAAGGCAAAGTGCAACTCCGATAGCGATCCGAGCGCCAATGCATCGCGGCCCTTCTGCGCTGCATTAGCGTCTAATGGTTGGCGGTAGTTTTTCTTCTTCTACTGAAGCGTTTCAAACCATTCATTAAACTTTTGGCTCATTTGTTTTGGGTGGCTTTCCGTTAAAAAGTGTTTTCCTTTTCCTAAATAAACATAGGTTGCATTTTTGAAGTTTTCTTTGGCATATTCCACTGCTTTTTTTCTGTTTACCAATCCTTTTTTGGCGTAGAAATATAAAATCGGGATTTGTGTTTCTTTCATACCGTTTGATATAGTGTCTAACAAGGTAGAAAAATCGCTTTCTCCTTTGCCTTTGGTGTAGGATAATATTGCTGGGTCAGGACCATTGGTTATGGCATAGCGTCTTTCTTCTTCGTTCCAAGGCTCAGTATAGAATTTGTAAGCTT
>CAZYJD010000088.1:0-8021 GCA_964647785.1 uncultured Chitinophagaceae bacterium | reverse complement strand
CCTTTTTCATTTTTCGGGATGGGTGAACCTGCTGTAAGTGGTTTTGTTCAAGACATTGCCAATGGTGGAACCACCGTTGCCCGAAGAGGAAAAAACAGCTTCAACATGAACAACCCCGCCAGTTACTCAGCCTTGCGTTATACCGTTTTTGAAGGCGGTGGGCGAATCGATCTGGGAAGGCGACTTTCAAATGAAAACAGCAGCGAGTTCTCCAATGCAGGATTTCAGTACTTTGGGCTGGCATTTCCACTCAAAGCAGAAAAAGCAGGAATGGCTTTTGGCTTGTCCCCCGTTGCGCACAAAGGCTTTGACCTTCTCAGCTCAGGCGATACCGGAATAAATGCCTATGAAGGCAGCTTTCTGGGGAAAGGCGATCTTTCCAGGGCGTACCTTGGCATAGGGTTTCAACCCATCAAAGGCTTGAGCATTGGGGTAAATGCCGGTGGAGTCTTCGGCAGCTTTCAGGAGGTAAGCGTTTTGCGTTACATCAACAACCCAAGAAGGTTTGGCTTCTACGACCAATCCAACGCTTATTTCAGTGGATTGAACCTGGATGCTGGTGTACAATATAACATACAAAGTAAGGAAGGGCTTCAGCAAACATTTGGCGCTGATATTAAACTTCCCTACCGACTGAATCAAACTCGCGACCGGCTGGTGAGAAATTTTAACGATCCTGATTTCTTATCAAGCCCAGACTTCTTTGCCTATGATAGCGTGCTGTTTGAAAGCGGGTCTGAAGGAAAGGTGCAAATGCCCCTGGAATGGACTGTTGGGTATGGCATTGGAAAAGAAAACAAATGGAATATCAGTGCTGAATATCAGTGGAGCCAATGGAGCAGCTTGAACAATCAAGGGCTTCAGGGAAGCTTTGCCGATGCCCAAAGAGTGGCTGCAGGCATCTGGTTTGTTCCCGGTAAAGTGGAAGATTTTAAAACACCCTATTTCAAGAAAGTACGTTACAGTCTTGGTGGTCGAACCCAGCAAATGCCTTGGATCATCGATGGGCAACAGGTCAGGGAAACTGGCATGATGATTGGATTTGGATTACCGGTGTTCCGAACCATTACCCTAACCGGAGGAAAAGAAAGCCTTCTATCGCATGTAAATATTGCACTGGAAGTTTTCCAAAGAGATGGGGGAGCAAACTTGAAAGAGAACTACTTCAGAATGAATTTCGGATTTACCTTTTGTGATAAATGGTTTATTAAACGTAAATACCTGTGAAAATGAAACGATACTTAAATTACCTTTTGGCAATGATGACCCTGATCGCTGTTTTTAGCAATCCGTTAATGGCTCAGGATGATGACGATGATGATGATGAGGAAGAGTCCATCGAAAATATTTGCGATAACAAATACGGCGAAGACAGCATACTTACCGTTAAAAACCTGTCTTTGTTCAACCAATATTTCCAAACCAAGAAGTATGTGGAGTCATTCCCTTACTTCTATTACCTCCTCACCCATGCCCCCTGTGTATCTAAGAACATTACCTACAACGGGCCAGTAATCATTAAGAAAGTATTGATGCTTGAAGAATACAAGCCCCGCTTTGAAGGCTTGGTTGATACCATCATGTTATGCCATCAATTGCGCATCCAGTTCTACGGCAAAGAAGGGTATGTAAAAGGCAAGTGGGCAAATGATATGGCTAAATTACAACCACCCAAGCGCCAGGAAGCCCTTGATATGTTCCGCGAATCCATTGCTTTAGAAGGCAATAAAACCAATTACAATGTTCCCACCTGGTATATGCAGGCTGCAACAAAAGAATTGAAGTACAAGCGATTGGAGCTCGATTCTGTGATTGCCATTTACGATCAAATGAACGGCATTGTGCAGTACAACATCAAAGCGAATGAAGCCAATGCAAAGAAACTGGCCAAATGGAAGAAGGCAGAAGAAAATATCACTGCATTGATCACCCCATGGCTCGACTGCGATAAGCTCATTGAAGTAAAGAAACCGCAAATTGATGCCAATCCAGATGATGTTGAGCAAATGAAAAAACTACTCGCATTGCTTGAGCGAGGCAAATGTGCAGATAAAGATTACTACCTTGAATTGAGCGAAAAAATTGCTGAGAAAGAGCCCAGTGCTGCGGCTTATCTTTCTTTGGCCAAAGCCTTTAAAGCAAAGGATAAAGACGCAAAGGCCAAAACTTATTATGAAAAAGCGCTGGAAGCAGGCATTGAAGATGGCACCGAAAAATCAGAAGCATACTACACTTTGGGAGTGTTCGCTTTAAGCAATGGACAATTCAGCGCAAGCCGCACTTACGCTAAAAAAGCACTGGAGGTGAATGCAGAAATGGGCAAAGCTTACTTATTGATTGGCGATGCCTATGCCAGCAGTTCAGCCGGCTGTAAAGATGATAAACTCAATGGAAAAAGTGTTTTCTGGGCCGCAGTAGACAAATACTACAGAGCCAAAAGTGTAGACCCTTCACTGGCTGAAACTGCTGATAAAAAAATTGGCAAATACAGCGCTTACTTCCCGGATAAAGAAACTGCATTCTTCCTCGGTTTGAACAATGGAGATGCATACACCGTAGGTTGTTGGATTGGTGAAGCCACTACCGTTCGCACCACTAACTAAATCGAAAGGACAAGGTGTCCGGTTTTAAGAAAAACATGAATAATATCCGTTGGTCAATGCTCATATTGGCCAGCGGATTTTTTTTATCGTGCGAGAATAAACTTGATGCCATCCAACAATACAATGCTGCAGCAGACACCCTTTCTGTAGAAAAAGCAACAGGCGTTAAAATCATCTATACCGATTCTTCTGTTCGCAAGGCCACCATTTACGCACCACTGCTTGAGCGATACCCCCAAAAAGATGATCCATACATAGAAATGCGAAAGGGGCTTCGCGCCTATTTTTATGATGAAAACGAGAAAGTGAACAGCTCATTGAAAGCTGATTACGGAATAAGCTATGAAAAAAGCAAGATCATTACGGTTCGCAGAAATGTGAAAGTACGCAACATCAATGATGAAGAACTGGAAACGGAAGAACTTCACTGGGATCAAAAGAAGAAAACCATCTACACCGATCAGTTTGTGAAAATCAGGCGCAAAGATGAAATTCTATACGGCAGGGGGTTCGAATCGAACGAAACCTTCTCGCGCTACAAAATCAAAAAACCAGAAGGTAAGTTTACCATTCCTGAGCGCTAGCCATCAAAATTGGATTGCAACATGGGCCGGAGATTGTCAAGCATGGTTTTTACCAAAGCAGCCGTGTCATATTGCGGGTTCCAGTTCCAATCGGTTCGAGCGCGACTATCATCAATGCTGGAAGGCCAGCTATCGGCTATGGCCTGACGATGATCGGGGGAATAGCTCATTTCAAATGAAGGAATGTGCTTTTGAATTTCAGCAGCCAGTTGTTCAGGATCAAAACTCATTCCGGCAATGTTATAGCTGCTTCGGATCTTGATTTGGTCAGCCGGGGCCTCGGTGATATCAATGGTTGCCTTGATGGCATCATCCATATACATCATGGGCAGACTGGTTTTCTCGCTCAGAAATGAGGTGTACTTCCCGTGTTTGAGCGCTTCGTGAAAGATTTCTACGGCGTAATCGGTCGTACCTCCACCGGGCAAGGCTTTCCAGCCAATGAGACCGGGGTAACGAACAGAGCGCACATCCAATCCCCAACGCTTGTGATAATATTCGCAATAGCGCTCACCTGCTAATTTGCTAATGCCATAAATGGTATTGGGGTCCATCACACAATATTGAGGGGTGTGATCTCTAGGTGTATTGGGGCCAAAAACGGCTATGCTACTGGGCCAAAACAAACGCTCTACTTCATGCTCCAGGCAGGCGTCAAATATTTTAAAAAGTCCATCCATGTTCAGCTCCCAGCCAAATTTTGGATTTTTTTCAGCTGTAGCAGACAATAAAGCTGCAAGGTGGTACACATGAGTGGGTTTGTATTTTTGAAAGGCTTCTTTAATCTGCTGGTCATTCAATACATCCAACTTCACATATGGTCCTTTTTCAAGTGTTTCTTTATCCGCTTCGCGGATATCGGATGAAATGACATTTGATTGTCCGTATTGCTCTCTGAGCATATCAGTGAGATCCGTTCCAACCTGGCCTCCCGCTCCGAGAATTAAGATACTTGGTTTATTCATAGTGCCTAGAAAGGCTTCGAAAATAAGGCTTAAACTGCATACTCAATTCGCTGAATCGGTAGCTTTATTAAAAAGTTGATCATACGTTTCCATGGTTTTACGCGCCATTTCGCGGTAACTAAATTCATGGATTGTTTGATAGGCATTTGCTGTGATTCTGTTTCTGAGTTCCGCTTCATCAAGCAGGCGCATACAGGCACGGAAAAAACCCTCCGTATCTTTCACATTTGCAATCAAACCGTTTCGCTCGTTTTCAATCAGCTCAGGGATTCCTCCCGCATTGCTGGCTACAACGGGAACACCGCATGCCATGGCATCCAACACACTGGTTCCCAATCCCTCTGTTTTCGAAGGAAACAAAAGCACATCCAGGCAGGGCAACCACTTTTCCAAATCTTGTTTGAAGCCCATGAATGAAACCGAGTCATTTATGCCGAGCGATTTGGCATAATCGCGGATTTCATCTTCCATGGGGCCGGTTCCGATGATTACCGCATGCACATCTGTTCTTGCACCAATCAGCAGGCGAATGGTATTAAGGAAGGTGAAATAATCCTTGTGATCAGCCAGAGCCGAAACATTTCCGACCAGTTTAATGCGACTATCCAGTCCGAGCTCCGCATGAATCAAATTGCTCTTTGGATAACTGAATCTTGAGACATCGATCCCTGAGTGAACAGTGCTTACCCTTTCGGGCCGTTTAACATCCGCACGCACCATATTGGCAATGAAGTCTGAAACGCAAAGGATACGTTTCACCGAGGGGTGGTTGTATTTCCATGCCGAAACAAAGGATTGCGCCACTGGAAAATCAACCCTTCTGCTCAACACCACTGGTATGTGAGCACCAAAAAAGGCATTGGCAAGAACCGCTGCCGTATGGGCCTGTGCATCATGCGCATGCAGCAGATCATATGATTTTGAAAGACGGGCCAACTTCATTGCCAGCAAGGGATCGGTTCCCCCTCTCTTCCTAAACAAATGAATAGGAAAAGAACCTTGCTGCATTTTTTGTGATAGAACTGAACCTTCAGGGCAGAGCAGGGCAAATGCCCGTCCCGCTTGCTCCATTTCATCCATTAAATACGCCAGTTGTTGTTCGCCTCCTCTCCAGCTGAGGGGTGTACTGATATGAAGTACCCTTGCGTGCATTGCTCTAATTTGCAAATCTATCCGAAAGAACGGCTTTCTTGGAGGAATGCAAAAATATAGAGCTGAACAAATTGAATTAACTTTGCTTCCTGCTTTGGATGTTTCGAACATTGAATATTTCCACATGAGGCAGCATCCAACTCTTTTGAAAACGAATTCGATATGAAGGATAGATATAAAGTGATAGGGGTTATGTCGGGCACATCCATGGATGGGCTAGACTTGGCCTGCTGCGAACTAACTCAAACAGATACCGGGCGTTGGGACTATAAAATCCTGGCAGCAGAGACCATTGCTTACGATGAGCGCTGGCGTTTACGTTTATCAAAGTTGCGCAACCAATCGGCCATTATTTTTCACAAAACAGACCGCTATTTCGGAGAGTTCATTGGTCAGCAGATCAATACATTCATCGAGCATAATCAGTTAGGAGAAATAGATCTGATTAGCTCACATGGACATACCATTTTTCACCGACCGGAAGAAAATATCACCACCCAAATCGGCAGTGGAGCGAGCATTTCAGCCATCACAGGCCTTCCGGTGGTTTGCGATTTCCGCGCCATGGATGTGGTTCTGGGAGGAGAAGGAGCGCCATTGGCCGGTCTTGGCGATCAATTGTTATTTGGCGAGTTCGATATCTGCCTGAATTTGGGAGGGTTTGCCAATATTTCTGCAGAAACCGAACAAGGGCGAATTGCCTATGATGTTTGTCCGGCCAATATTGTGCTGAACCGCATTGCCCGTGAATTTGGGCAAACCTATGATGAAGGAGGCGCCATCGCAGAAAGGGGACAAATCAATTACGATTTGCTTTCAGATTTGAACAGCATTCAATACTACGAATTGCCCTACCCAAAAAGCTTGGGCAGGGAGTGGATCAACGATGCATTCTGGTTCAGGGTGCGCGAGAGCGAGGCCAGCAAGGAAGACAAAATGAAAACCTTGGTGGATCACATTGCGGAACAAATTGCCATCAATATTGAGCAGTTTGGTGGCGATGACCCTGCGCTAACCCGTGTATTTGTTTCCGGAGGCGGAGCTTTCAATAAAACCCTGATCGATCATTTGCGCTCACATACCGAAGCGGAAATTATCATTCCTGAAGAGGAAGTGGTCATGTACAAGGAGGCATTGATTTTTGCCTTGCTGGGTGTATTGCGTATTCGAAATGAAAGCAACGTATATGCCAGTGCTACAGGAGCTGAACGCGATAGTGTTTCAGGTTCACTGCACGGCAACTTTTCAAATATTCTGTGATTTAGATAAATGGAAAAACTGCTAAAGAAATTCGAGAAAAAGGCTCCTGAGATTGTATTTCACTGGAGCGATTCTGAAACCGAGGCCGAAGGTTGGGTGGTCATCAACTCGCTCAGAAACGGGGCTGCCGGAGGGGGAACCCGCATGCGCAAGGGTTTGAATCAACACGAAGTTGAGAGCCTTGCCAAGACCATGGAGGTGAAATTTACCGTTTGCGGTCCACCCATTGGGGGAGCAAAAAGCGGAATCAATTTCGATCCAAAAGACCCGAGGAAAAAGGGGGTTCTGGAAAGATGGTACAAGGCGGTTTATCCTTTGCTGAAGCATTATTATGGAACCGGTGGAGATTTGAACGTAGATAAATACACCGAGGTGATGCCCATTACTTCAAAATTGGGCCTATTGCACCCACAGGAAGGCGTGGTAAATGGCTTCATGAAGGATTACAGTCCGGAAGAAAAGTTGCAGGCAGTAAGCCGACTCCAAACCGGCGTCAGCACCATGATCACAGATGAGCGCTTCAGCCCGGACTTGCAGCGAAAGTACAACATCGCTGATATGATCACCGGCTGGGGGGTGGCTGAAGCCGTTCGCCATTATTACGAAATATGGGGCGGAATGATGATGCACAAGCGCGCCATCATTCAAGGCTGGGGCAATGTGGCTGCAGCGGCCGCCTGGTATTTATCAAAGAATGGGGTATCGGTTATTGGGATCATCGACCGCGAAGGTGGTTTGATCAAAGAAGAGGGATTCAGCTATGAAGAAATTACCGACTTATTCAACCAAAGGGAGGGAAATCAGTTGCACGCGCAAGAGTTGCTGAGTTTTGAGGAAGTCAATGAACGCATTTGGAAACTTGGGGCCGAAATATTCATTCCTGCTGCAGCATCCCGACTGATCACCAAAGAACAGGTAGATGATTTAATCGAAGGTGGCGTAGAAGTGGTGAGTTGTGGGGCCAATGTTCCCTTTGCAGACGAAGAGATTTTCATGGGCCCGATCAGCATGTATGCCGATGCCAACATGGCTGTTATCCCTGATTTTATTGCCAATTGCGGCATGGCCAGGGTGTTTGCCTATTTGATGGAAAAAGATGCACAATTGCTGGATACGGCCATCATCAAAGACGTTTCAGACATCATCAAAAGCAGCATGATGCGCCTGCATCAATTCAATCCGAGACACACTGGGCTTAGCCGCAAGGCACTTGAATTAAGCCTGACCGATTTGGTATAATTGGGCGTTTAATATTTATTTTTGCAGCCCTTAAAGTTCGGGGTGTAGCTCAGCCCGGTTAGAGTACACGTCTGGGGGGCGTGTGGTCGCTGGTTCGAATCCAGTCACCCCGACAAAGTGAACGTCCGTCACGCCAGTGACGGGCGTTCTTTTTTTATCCGCGAACCAAAGCGCCAGCTTTGAGTGAGCGGGAAAAAAAGAACGTACGGATGCGCAAT
>CAZYJD010000087.1:1834-8037 GCA_964647785.1 uncultured Chitinophagaceae bacterium | reverse complement strand
GAACTTTTCAATAAAATCGTTTTGCGTATGTTGGGATTGCTGGTGGTATCCCAGCTGCTGCAGAAACGGCCCCAAACCGGCCCGAGATTTCTCACCACCGGATGTTCGCCTTCGGTAGCAAACAATGGGTAAAACACCCATGGCATGAATCCGGGTCTTTGTCCGCCTTTGCGCAAAGTGGGAATGCCATGGCACTGTTTATCCTGGATGAGATTGGGTTCAAGTTTAACGCCAAAACGGAACAATATATCATTGATATTCAGGTCATAGTCGGCAGTCATCACCTTTTCGTATTTGGCCACACTGTCCATCTCAGCAATCAAGCTTTCCATGAGCCATAAAATTTTACCGCCGTTCATGACGTATTGATCGATCATGAACTTTTCAATTTCCTTGAAAGGAAACTGTGGTTTGGCAATGATGATTCCGTCGTAGGAGTTGAGCTTATTCATCATTTCTGTAATGATGATTTCATCCATGCGCTCGGGTTCAGCCCTGAGTTTATCTGCAAAGGGCAACAGTGCCAGCGTATCGCGTATGTTCAGGTTCATGCGCTCAACGCTATAGGTTTTACTCAGTTCATTCACAAAATCGGTGAGCAATTCCGTTTCCACTTCACCGTGGCCTTCCAGAAATGCCAGTCGCGTGGATCTGCCTGCCACGCACTTGGCCAGTACTTTTGCTATTTCGTATTCCAGTTGCTCAACGGAGAGATTGATTTGCTCTTCGAGCGGCAGACCGAATTTGCGCACCAGGCAATTCAGCGGATATTCCTTGCCTTCATAGAACACCACTCCTCCGGGAATGATATAGGCATCTGATAATTTTCCTTCTTCACCCACATCGGGTCGGGTGATGAACACGCCTTGTTGATGCAGTTGTTTGAGGATGTTTTTCTTTTCTTCTTCATCCTTTCCATCCAGAAGATTTTCAAACTGAAACTCAATTTTGCCATTTGAAGCGATCCGGAATTCATTGAGCATATCGCGCATCGAGCTCCTCAATCGCTTATAATCCGGGGTGAAGTCGCCTTCCAGGAAAATGTTGAAATAGGCCACATCCTTTAATTCACCCACAATGTCACGGCTCGCAGGACTAAGGGTGTAGCGTTTCTCTTTTGTTAGGTCGATGCGGTTGTAAAATTGGTCAGAGGCCACATTGAGTACGGCAATCACCAACAGCAAGAGACCGAAATTAAGAAGGTCCCGCTTTCGATAAGTGGAATGGCTATGTTTCTTAGTGCTTACCATTTTCTTTTTCCGAATATGAGACGTGTTGCACCCAAAAAAATTGCAATGAATGAAACAAAGTACACGAGGTCTCTGGTATCAATGATGCCGCGACTAATGCTTTGGTAGTGATAATCGATCCCCAGCCATTCGATGGCATAGGAGGCTGGTCCGCTCCAGCCCATTTGGCTGAGTTCTGCAAATGCGGTGTAGAAGAAAAAACTCAGGAACATCGAAAGCACAAAGGATACAATTTGGTTGTCTGTCATCACCGATGCCAACAGGCCAATGCTCAAATAGCAGGCCGCTAAGAATACCAAACCGATGTAAGAACCAATGATCGCTCCTGAATCGAGGTTGCCTTCTGGCGCTCCCAGTCGATAGATGGTGACATAGTAAAGCAGGGTGGGTAGCAAAGCAAAAAGCACCAGTATGAGTCCGGCAAAGTATTTACCCAAGATGATTTGCCAGTCGGTCAGCGGTTGTGTGGTGAGTATTTCAATGGTTCCGTTTCGCTTCTCTTCGCTGAAAGAGCGCATGGTAATGGCTGAGATCAGGAAAATGAATACCCATGGCGCCATAAAAAAGAGGGTATCCATTTGGCTGTAACCGTAATCCAGTACATTGGTTTCCGGGTAAACCCACATGAACAAACCGATGGCCAGCAAAAAAACAACCATCACCACGTAGGCGATGAGGGAACTGAGAAAGGTTCGTATTTCTTTTTTCAGCAGCGCAATCATGAGAGCGTTAATTTTCTGAACACCTCTTCCAGACTTTGTTGTACGGGGCTTTGTTCAAGTATCACATTCTTGTTATTCACACCAAACTCAAATAGAACTTCGCGCAATTGTACATCATCGGGGCCATAGATTTCAAAAGAGCGCTCATGGATGCTGATCACCTTTTCTACGCCTTTCAGCTTTCGCAGATCTTCTACTGCCACGGCATCTCTAAAACCAATTCTAAGACCGGTAGCACCTGAAAATTTCTTTTTGATTTCAGAGATGGGCTCATCGGCTACCAGTTTGCCTTTGTTGATGATGAGCACGCGGTCGCACATGGCTTCAACTTCCTGCATGATATGCGTTGAAAGGATGATGGTGCGCTCGCTGCCAAATTCCCGAATGAGGTTTCTTATTTCCAATACCTGATTGGGGTCCAGACCCGAGGTGGGTTCGTCTAGTATGAGTACTTCTGGGTTATGAAGCATGGCTTGTGCAAGCCCCACACGCTGTCGGTATCCTTTGCTGAGTTGCCCGATGCGTTTGTGCTGTTCGGGGCCCAGACCCGTGCGCTCAATCATTTCCCTGCTTCGCGCTCTTCCCTCTTTCGACAAACCATTGAGGTCTGCCATGAAGTAAAGGTATTCCTTCACATACATCTCGGTATAAAGCGGGTTGAGTTCCGGAAGATAGCCCACCTGCCTTCTTACCTCAAGAGCATTTTCTACAATATCGTATCCTGCTACCCGGGCACTACCTGAACTGGGGCTGATGTAAGTAGTAAGCATTTTCATGGTGGTGCTTTTTCCGGCGCCATTGGGCCCTAAAAAACCCACCACCTGTCCTTTCTGAACTTCAAAAGACAGTTCATCAACAGCTTTTTGGCTGCCGTAGAGTTTGCTTAACCGATCAACCTGTACTGACACTTTAGCGGTTGCTTTTGAGCACTTTGATTTGTGCCAAACGATCGCCTTGCTGAACCCTCAACACATAAATGCCGGCTTTCAAATCTTCAACCGAAAGGATGCTGCTGTTATTACCGGCTTCTATGCTCTTATCTAGCAATACCTTTCCACTTAGGTCGAGAAGGGTGATGCTCAATTGTTGATCGGCACTTGGCCATTCGATGTGCAGAATTTCCATGGCCGGAACCGGATAGATTTTCAGACCGCTTAATTGCAGCTGATCCATGCTGTTGGTGCAGGTGGTGGTATCTACCACAATTTCATCAAATCCTTCACAACCCTGGTTCGATGTTACCAGAACGTTGTAGGTGCCTTTGGCAAATACTTTGAGCGTTTGCCCATTGGAGTTATCACTCCAGAGGTAAGAGGCGTATCCGCTTCCGGCATCAAGTGTTAAGGTATCTCCAATGCATATAATGGTATCGGCTCCCAGATTGATGCTAGGGTTCGGGTACAAACTCACTTCAATGCTGTCAATATCTGAACAACCATTCTGATCGGTGAAGCGAAGGAAGTAGGTTCCGGCTCCACTCACCCACAAAGTATCTTCATCTCTGGCGGGATTGCCCATCCACTCGTAAGATCCATTGAGAGGACTTTGCAGGATGAGCTGATTGCCCGAACAATAACCGGTATCTGCCCCTAAATTGAGCATTGGCAGAGCAAATTCCACGAGGCTGATGGTATCTGCGTAGCGGCAACCAAAGCTGTTGGCCGCGCTCAACCAGTATGTTCCGGCTTGTTGAATGTTCAGGTTCGGCGAGCTGCTTGCGGTGTCATTCCATTGGAAGTCTGCCAAAAACCCGGGTCCAATGATGGTATAAGTGCTGCCCGCACAGAATCCGGTATCCGGTCCTAAACTAAAAGTAGAAACGGGGTTGTTAAAGATGGATAGCGTATCCGACCAGCTGCAACCATTGCTGTCGGTTACCATTAGCGTGTGTGCCTGCTCATCACCGGTTACAAACGTTTGGCCGTTGGCTTGGCCATTGTTCCAGTTGTAAACGGCAATATTGTTCATTGGCCCTATCAGCTCGATGGTTTCATTGGCGCAGATGGTGGTGTCTTTTCCGAGGGAGAATACCGGAAGAGGATTGGCGGTAACAATGGCGGTATCGCGATACTGGCAACCCAGGTTGTCAATGAGATAAACAGCAACGGTATCGGTGGTGCTGAGGTTCACCGAGCTGTTGCTGCCGCTTACGGTGTTTCCTCTCCATTGGTAAAAGGATTGGCCGCTGTAGGTTGAAAGCGTAAAGCTTCCGCCCTCGCAAAATGAGGTGTCCTGAATCAGGTCTTGAGAAGGTATGGCCTTTTTTACATGAACTTTAATGAAAGCCGTATCAGACTTGCAACTTGAATTGGAGGAGGATACCACCAATCGGTAAGTAGTACTGGAATCTGGTCGGACCAGAGGATTGGCAGCAGTGGAAGTGAAACTGCTTCCACCGGCGGTCCACTGATAGGTTAAACCGGAGATGGCCGTTCCACCGATGCTGGCACTACTGCCAACACAAATGCTGATGCTATCGCTTGCGGTGATGGCATTGAGTTCGCAGCAAATGGTGCTGTCTGTTG
This sequence comes from uncultured Chitinophagaceae bacterium, assembly GCA_964647785.1. Taxonomy (GTDB): domain Bacteria; phylum Bacteroidota; class Bacteroidia; order NS11-12g; family UBA9320; genus CAZYJD01. The sequence goes on along the minus strand of CAZYJD010000087.1, from coordinate 3,540 downwards.
CTGGGGTGAAATTATTGACACGCAAAGTGGGTTTGCTGCTTCCTGTCCGCGTTCGGTACGTTTGAATGGAAGAGTCATAAACTTGCACGGGCTGGGCGATGGAAAGCGATGAGCGCGAGTTACAGGCAGCGGACCCCTTGCTGTTGGTTTTGGTAAGAAACAGGTTGTCGTCACTACCGCTGTGGAAAGAGCGCTCAGTTGATAGAATGGCGTAGCCCTCATCAGGCGTGCGCACAGCTTCCGTAGGCCAATGACCATCCCGGTCGCTTCCTCCTATGATTTCATAATTCAATACATTTCCACTGCTGTTGATTTCGAGCAACACCACATTTCTTTCTGAAAAACCGATGCGCTGCTGGTATCCACTAACGGAAAAATTGGCAGTGCCGGGTATAAGCTTGATATCAAATGCGCGCTCATCTTCAAAATCCTGCAGGCTAAAGGTGTTTTTGTGATTCCCGGCCTGATCAATTTGCATGAGGAAAATGTCCTTACCAATGGCCCCGAAACTCTCGGTAAATCCGGTGAGATAATACTCGCCGCGGTATTCGCTGATGCCCCAGGCTTCATCGGCCTGATCGCCCCCGTAGTTCTTTTGCCATTTTACATTCCCGTTGGTATCGGTTTTAACCACAAATACATCGCGGTCATTTGGGTTGCCATTGGCATTTCCGTTGGTAACGGAATCCCAGTCGGTATAACCTGCAGCTACCAGGTCGCCACGGCTGTCTTGAAATATGGCAAACCCTTCTTCATTTCCGCGGTCGCCAAATGTTTTGAACCAGCTCAGGCTTCCATTTGCAGTGAGTTTGGCAATAAAAAGATCCGAACCAAAGGTATCGGTTACAGCCCATCCGGTTACGTAGATGCTTCCGCTTCTGCTTTGTATGGCGGCATAGCCCTCTTCGGTGCTGTCGCGGCCAATGGCAGTGGTCCAGCTGAGGTTCCCATTTTTGTCGGTTTTGAATACGATCGCATCGCCCTTGTTGTTGCCATAGCTGTTGCTGGCACCCACTACAATGAAGCCACTGTCGGAGGCGGCAAGAACCCCCCAGGCTGTTTCATCTCCGCTGCTTCCATAGGTTTTTTGCCATTGTGTTCCGCCGTTTCCATCGGTTTTGATCAGGAACATATCCGCGTTGCCGCTTCCATAGCTCGAGGTAGCACCGCAGAGAATGAAACCCAGGTCGAGGGTGTTTTCTATGTCATAGCTTAAATCACCGCTGCTTCCGCCTATGGTTTTCTGAAATCGGTTGGCTGTATTGTTCTGTGCTAACAGGCCCGACCAAAGGCAAAGGGACATTAAACTAAATAGGGTTTTCTTCAAATAGGACATATGAATTCGTTTTTCGCTCGCAAACAAACAAAATTGAATGAAAATAGCGACATCGCAAGAGGTATTGTCAGGAAAATGACAGAATAGGGGAGATATTGTAGAGGCAAGAAGGTCAGAATTCAGAAGTCAGAAGTCAGAAGTCAGAGGTCAGAAGTCAGAGGTCAGAAGCAAGACACAGCTTTCCCTGGTTTGTTGGCTTTCCGATTTGGATGGTATCAGGCAAGGTCACTGGGTCCTTTGTCCTTTGTCCTGTGTCTTTTGTCTTGCGTCTTTTGTCTTGCGTCTTGCGTCAGAAAAGACCTATCAACTACCCACCACCCATCTATTAGCCGTATGAAGGGCGTAGGATACAAACTGCTCCAGGCCTTTG
>CAZYJD010000087.1:0-1734 GCA_964647785.1 uncultured Chitinophagaceae bacterium | reverse complement strand
CACCCATCTATTAGCCGTATGAAGGGCGTAGGATACAAACTGCTCCAGGCCTTTGTCGTACTCTTCATTGCCCAATGAGTTCCCTTCGGCATCCAGTACCCGGGTGGTGAATTGCGATTCAAACTTCTTGGGACAAGTGATGCTGCGGGTATTGAACACGTTGAAGATTTTGTCGAACACATAACTGAGCTGAACCCCGGGCATTCGACCTCCTCTTCCTGTGGAGACACCGCAAAAAGCAAAAACCTTGTTGTCGAACAGGTGCCTGAATTCTCGGGTACCCAATTGGTGAACCATGTTTACAAGTTCAGCCGATGGGAACCAGTTGTATTCCGGAGTGAGCAGGATAACGAGATCGCTTTGGTCGATGGAGTCAACGAGTTCTTGCTGAAAGGGGCTTAGATTTTCAGTTTTCAGACCTCCCTGATTGAGAAAGGGAATGTCGTATTTCTGAAAGTCAATGACGCTGCATGAATGACCTTGTTGTTCGCATTCTTTGCGAATGGCCAGACCCACCCTAAGGGTGTTGTTATTGATTCTCGAACTACCGGATATGATGCTTACCTTCATTTGTTGTTTGTTTCAGTGTGCTTTCTTAATCTGAACTAACAACTGAAGGATGTTTTTGTAGTTTCTCCCAAAATCAATGAATATCCAGGAGTACGCGGGCTTGCTGCTCACTTTGATGTGTTCTGCATCCCACTGTACGTCAATCCGGTCGCGCGCGGGCGAAGTGCGCAACTGAATAGATCCTTCTCTCTCAGCCAGTACTTTCCATTTTCTTTGAGCAGCGAGTTCTTTCACCGCCTGCACAAGTTTGCCTGTATCGGTCTGGTAGGTAATTTCAATTTCCTGTTTGCTTTTCTGGTAGTATTCAGGAGAAATCAATTGGTATTGTTCAAATCGCAGGGCATTCCAAACAGCCACTCCCAGGGCCGGAGCAAAAGAGAGAAACAGCACCTTGAGCAAGGGAATTTCAATAACAGAAGGGGTTCTGATCAGCAAAATGGCATAGATCAGTGGCAAGAAGACCAGGCTCAACCGAATTACATTGTAAAAGGTAATGAGAAGTTTAAAAAAGGCCAGTTGTAAATTCATTTCCGCGATAATAACACGCACAGGGCTTCATGGGTTCGGTCGGCCGCAATTAATTCTTTGGCTTTGGCTTCAATATCCGCTACATCGCCCAACTCGTTCATCACCTTTTGGATGGCATCTTCATCTGGAAATTGCTCCAGATTGGCCAATTGCCCCAGCTCATTCCCTGTGAGTTGTTTGCTAAGGCGGATGTGTTCGGGCAAGCTGTCCACCCCAATGCTCAGGGTGGTGATGGGTTTATCGATTTCAAAAAGGGCAGATCCGTGTGCCCTGCAGTACCAGTTGCCACCCATACGTGCTACCAGGTCAATTTTCTCCTGATCGATCATCTGGTTCTCATTCAAAACCGATTCTTTGATGTGAAAGCGAATGACTTCGCAAATGATCAGGTTTCCCGCTCCCCCTTCGTTTCCGAGTTCCTTCACTTCAATCACCTTGCACTCCATCTGTACAGGCGATTCAGCCACCCTATAGGGTTGTACGAGATCAGATTTTACCGGCGTGAAGCCCGCCTTTATAAATTCATCCACCCCCCTTTCATAAGGGCTGCTGGCAAGCGACATTTGATAAACCATGTCGTAATTCACCACATTTACCACCACTTCCGGTACTTCTTTTACATTTTCATAGGTGTCT
>CAZYJD010000086.1:0-8081 GCA_964647785.1 uncultured Chitinophagaceae bacterium | reverse complement strand
CATGGAACAAGATGTACTTAGAATTCAGCACGAGATTCAGCAGTTGCAACACAAAATCAGTGAGCTCTCTGAGCGGCTGAATCAGTAATATCAGGCCATCATAGCCTCGCTTTTCTTGGCGGATAGGTAGCGCTCTGCATCCAATGCTGCCATACAACCGGTGCCGGCCGCAGTAACCGCTTGGCGATAAACTTTATCTTGGGCATCCCCGCAGGCAAAAACACCTTCTATATTCGTTTTGGTGCTATCTGCTTTGGTTTTGATGTACCCTTGATCATCCATGTCAATATAGTCTTTAAAGATTGCTGTATTGGGTGTATGACCAATGGCCACAAAAAATCCTTTCACTGCAATTTCTCTATACTCGCCGGTTTGATTATTGCGAACGCGCACACCTTCTACCACCTGGTCACCGAGTATTTCATCGGTTTCTGTGTTGTAAAGAATTTCTATGTTTTTGGTGTTTTCAACCCTGTGCTGCATGGCCTTGGAAGCCCTAAAATGATCTTTGCGCACGAGCATGTATACTTTGTTGCAAATCTTAGCGAGGTAAGAGGCCTCTTCGCATGCGGTATCTCCACCTCCGACAATGGCCACATCTTGTCCTCGGTAAAAGAAGCCATCGCACACTGCACATGCAGATACACCGCCTCCATTCAATTTTGCTTCAGATGGAATGCCCAGCCATTTGGCGGATGCTCCTGTGCTGATGATCACCGATTCTGCCAGTATTTCCTTGCTACCATCCACCATTACTTTGTGAGGCGCTCCATTTGAAAAATCTACGCTGGTTACCATTCCAAAGCGTACATCAGTCCCCAGACGTACCGCCTGCTTCTTGAACATATCCATCATTTCCGGACCCATGATTCCGTCGGGATAACCAGGGTAGTTTTCTACTTCTGTTGTAATGGTTAATTGGCCACCCGGCTGCAAACCTTCATACAACACGGGTTTCATATCGGCACGAGCCGCGTAAATGGCTGCGGTAAAACCCGCAGGCCCTGATCCTATGATCAAACATTCTACATGTTCTGTTTCCTGATTCATCTGTTTTAATTTTTTGGCAAATTTAAATGCTAATGGGTGGATGTCCTATCGGATGAAAAGATGTGCCTATCAGATTCAGTGATGCTCCACCAATGGGGTGGGGGTATTGATGCTCTTCAAGCTTATTTACTTGCGTATTGTTTAGGGGTTTGACCATAACGCTTTTTAAAGGTTTCAATGAAATGACTGGTGCTTCTATAACCTAGCCGATCTGCGACTTCATTTACTTTGAGCCTTCCTTCTTCCAGCATGTGCCGGGAAACTTCCATCTTATAATCGTTTAAATACGCCATTACGGGTTTCCCATAAACGTTTTTAAAGCCAATCTTCATGTTGTATTCGCTGATTCCTATTTCGCGACACAACTCCTGTAAGGTGATGTTTCTACTTAAATCGGCAATGAGCGCCTGCCGCGCCTCTCTGATCTTATCTACGTTCGATTTGTCCTTTAAAAACGGACAACTTTCAGCATCGGGCTCTTTGCCCTTGTTCAAACAAATGCTCAGAACCTCATACACCTTCGCTTTTCGAAATAACTGGAGGGCGTTGGGCGATTTTTCTTCGTCAAACATCTGATGCAGCGCTATGCTCAGACTAGGATTGAGCTCTTTTTTGATGTAATACTTTTGATTTTCATGACCATTTTTCAGAAAACTTAGCTCTTCGCTTCCATTCACCATCAACTGATGAAGAAAATTCACATCAATATAAATAGCCACCAATTTGCTCCCTTGGGGCACCACAACTTCCAAATCCAATTTGCCATCGGGATGATACAAAAAGAAATACTGCCCTGATTGCAATGGTATCCGATATCCGATTTCCTGAAATATCATCTCCAGCTGTTCCGTTCCACTAAGGTGAAAGAAAAATTGCACCCATCCACCTGCCAGAATGGTGTTAACTGATTGGTTATCTGTGTTTTTTGAAGCATCCGAAACCAGCCAGTACAAATGCTCTTCTTCTTGTCCCCACACCAATCCCGCGCTTCCTTCAGTGGTATTTTTAAACATGATATTTGTCATTTCTTACAAAATTATGTCCAATGAAATAATTTATTATCTCTGAATATCAATTAATTAGACTTGTAAGATGCGGTTTGAACCATTCGCAACCAATTCCGATATTATTTCAACCGATCCCGTTATACGAACAACTGTTAGCTTGGATAGTTTTGCGGCATTATTGAACGAACATGCAAAAGATTACAACATTTTTTATCGCCCTGTCTTTTTTAACTTCAGTGGCTATGGCCCAAACTGCCGTAATGGATTCCGTGCTTACCAATGGAAGTACGGAGGATGTTTACTACAGCCTGAGCAATGGCGTGGTGAAGAGCGAGCCATCCGAAAACTGGGACCTGGCTTTTACCACCCGTTTGATTGATGCATCTGTTCTGGTAAACGACGTTAAAGGCGTTTACGCATGGGTGGTTTCAGAGAATGTATCTGATTGGAATAACATAGACACTACCGGCAAACTCGTAAACAGGCTTTACAACAACGATACATCATGGTCCGTAGGAGCCCTTGCAAATATGAATGTGAGTCATCCCGACTACGGCTGGGGGTCGTATAACCAGGTTACACGCAATGTGAACGGCAGTAGAATCTTTGTTTTGAAATTAAAGGATGAGAGCTATCGCAAATTCATGATTGAGGCAATGGCCACCAATGGAAACTGGACCTTTAAAATTGCCAATCTCGACGGAAGCGGGGAACTGACCAAAACAGTGAATAAAAATGACTATAGCAGCAAAAATTTTCTGTATTACGACATCAATTTAGATCAGTTTGTAGACCGTGAACCCAACAGGGATAGCTGGGATCTGGTGTTCTCCAAGTATATGTCGCCCATCAATACCGGCCCTGGAGGGATTGTTTATTATCCGTTGACCGCGGCTTTATTGAATGCCAATGCTCAAAATGCCGAGCGACGTGGTTTGGCAGTTGAAAATGACGACACCCTCAATCTGAACTGGAACGACCATTTTACGGAAATTGGAGGCGACTGGAAATCCTTCAACAGAACCACTTTCCAGTATGAGTTTGAAGATAGTCTGGTTTACTTTGTCAGAACATCTAATGGGGCCGTTTACAAGTTGTATTTCACCAATTACGTGGGCGGAACGACCGGTAAATTCGAGTTCTTAAAAAAGAAAATGAATGATCTGGCATCCATTTCACAGCTTAAAAAAAACAATAGTCTGCGTATTTTTCCTTCACCGGCATCTGATATGGTGAACATACAAAGTTCAGAAAACGGATTGCTCAGCATTTATGACACACAAGGCCGGCTTGTATTTAAAGCAGATATCATTCAAGGAGAGGATCAACAAATTGCCCTGAGTTCGTGGTCGGAGGGTTTGTATTTCATCTCTCTTGAAACCATCCACGGCCTAAGCACACAAAGACTGCTTATCACTCCTTGATAAGGACTTTTTACATAGCGTTTTTTTCTTTGCTGTGCCTTTTTTCCACTGGAATGAAGGCACAGTCTGTTCAAGTCATTGATGCAGATCGGCAAGCTTTGCCCTATGCCTTCGTAGCCATCGAGAAACTCAATGGAGATCTCTTGGAAAAAGGGTATTCCGATGAAAGTGGAAGCTTTATATTACCAAAAACAGAAGAAACCAAGATCAGAATTCATGTTTCCTACCTCGGATTTGCATCCATCGATACCCTGATTAGTCCCAGGCAGGAAATTGTTTTGCAATTGCAGAGCGATCACAATTACCTGAAAGAAGCGGTCATTACTGACCAGTACCAGGGTCGCGATTTTGCCGGAGTGGTGCAAAAGGTAGAAGTGATCGATGCGGCCAAAATGGACGATATGGCCGCCATCAACCTGGGTGATGTGCTCAGCAATGAGATGAATGTCCGTCTGGGAAGGGATCAGTCCCTTGGTACCACCGGCATGCAAATGATGGGCATAGGTGGGCAAAACGTCAAAATTCTTATTGACGGTGTTCCGGTGATTGGCCGTCTTGCAGATCAACTGGACCTGAGCCAGCTCAATCTCAATAACATCGAACGGATTGAGATCATTCAGGGCCCCATGTCAGTTAGCTATGGGACGAATGCCTTGGCAGGGGCCATCAACATCATCACCAAAAAGAAACTGGATGAAAGCCTTGAAATTAAAATGAACACCCAAATAGAGGCGCCTTCGCAGGTGAATACTTTTGGCCATCTCGCCTGGCGAAAAAAACAGCACCAGCACATCCTGACCGGCGGGCGCAACTTTTTTGGTGGCTGGTCTGCTGTTGATGTCGACCGCAGCTGGGACTGGCTTCCCAGAGAGCAATATTATCTCAGATACCAGTACATCCGCAAAATTAGAAACACCGACTTTCAATGGAGGAGTGATGGCATGCGAGAACTGATACTTAACAGGGGAGTGCCCAGAGCACCTTACGGCGAAGAAGCCTTTGACCTGACTTATACCACCTGGCGCATGGATCACGCCCTCAGCATGAACACCCAATGGAAGCACAACCGCTATTTCAATCTTATTCTGGCCAACAACCATTATAAACGGGTGAAAAATCAATTTCTAAAAAATCTGGTCACTCTGCAGGAAACCCTAACAACAGGGAAAACCGATCAGGATACCACTGCATTCAACGCAAGCACAATCAGAGCCACATACTCCAAAGAGAGCAGCGAACGCCTCAATTACCAGCTCGGCCTCGATGCCAATCTTGAATCGGGCAGGGGAGAGCGCATAGAAAACGGAGGAAGCCGGATGCTCGATGCCGCACTCTTTACCAGTGTAGAATGGAGTCCAATCAGGAAAATTACTTTTCGTCCTGGTTTGCGTTATGGATACAATTCTATTTACGGCTTGCCGCTTATTGCTTCCCTTCAAATGAAATACACAGGTACTACCGGCTGGAATCTGAGACTTTCAGCAGGTAACGGATTCAGAGCACCCGGACTCAAGGAATTGTATCTCGATTTCATAGATGCCACCCACGATGTTTATGGCAATCCTGATTTGCGGGCAGAGCGTTCCATCAATTACCAATTGTCTGCCGAAAAAGACTTCCGTCTGAATAAAGCGAGCCTGAAACCTTCTTTAAGCTTGTTCTACAACCATATCAACGACAAAATTGAACTGCTCGATTTAACAACTTCTACTTCCAGGAAGGCAACCGCCTCCTATTTCAATATATCTGATTTTCAATCACAAGGTGTAAATGCGCGTTTAAGGGGGAAATACAAGGGGCTTGAAGGCAGTCTGCAATACGGTTTAACGGGTATAAAAACCAATGCCACCAGACTGGAGTCGGAGAATAAGTTCCTTTGGAATTCGCAGTGGAATGCAAATGCGTCCTTGCGATTGCCCTGGGATATGAAGTTTGCAGTTTTTGTGAACGTATTCGGTCAGCTGCAGCGCTTTGCACCGGGGCCGGGAGAAACGGTTGAGCTGCAATCTTCTGACGGTTTCAGCCTTACAGACTGCACACTCAGAAAAGCCTTCAAAAAGCAGAATTTGAATGCGAGCGTTGGCATGCGCAACCTGTTCAATGTCACCAATATTCAATCAAATATCAACAGCGGAGGTGCGCATTCAGGAAACGCAAGTGGTCAGCAATCTGTGGCCATGGGGCGCATTGCCTTTGTTAAAATCGACTGGACCATTCATGGTAAGAAATAACAGCATATATCTAATATTTGCATTCATTTTGAGTGCCTGTTTTGAAAAGGAAAGTCCCATTGATCCTTATCCCAGAGGGGACAATATGGAAGCGGAAGTTGAACTTGGCAGTGATTACCGCTATCAGGCATATTTCAACCTGAGTACGGGTGAATGGCTGAACAAGCAATTGAAAAGCAATTGGGATATAGCATGGTCATGTTCCGACACTTCACAGTCCATTGAGATCAATTCGGGTCACGGTATGTGGGCTGCACACAGCAATGAAAATGAGTTAAACAAAATTACTGATACTGCTGGTCTCCACTTTAACTTCGACTGGAGTGGAGGTCATCCTGACAGCCTTGCCCTTAGTAATTGGGAGAATTTAGGTGGCTCTTGGGTGTTTGATATGGGCTACGATGTAAATGGTTTGCACACCGGTTTCATAAAGGCCCGTTTTGAATTGATCAGCGAGCGCAAATTGCACATTTGGTTCGCTCCAATTGAGGAGAGCGATATCTCGGAAGCCGAACTGGAAAAAGATGATACTTATTTTTCAGTCTTCTTCAGTTTCAGAAATGCCTCTCAGGTAGAAATAGAACCACCCAAAGAGGACTGGGATCTGGTTTTCAGGCAATTCCATCACTATTTTGGCGCACCTGACAATCTCACTTATCAGGTTACGGGCGTGTTTACCAATCCCGGCATAGAAGTCGCGAAAGATTCAGGGGATTATGAAAGCTATCAAGCCGAAGATGCGGCCTTGCTGAATTTCTCGAACAGGCGCGACCAGATAGGCTATGACTGGAAAGATTTCACCTTGAATACCGGAACATATACCGTTGCCTCCAGCCAGATATACCTGATCCGCGATCGCAAGGGCTTCTTATACAAGATGCATTTCGTTGATTTTTACAATGCCAGCGGCGAATCGGGGACTCCGGCCTTCGTCTATCGCCGGCTGTGAAACATTTCGGTGGTAAATTTGTGCATATCCCTTTGCACAAGCTTACTAATTTCGCAGCATGGAGCAATTGGGAGAATTAAGGTTTGCAGATTGGGTACTGGTGGCATTGTTGCTCCCGCAGTTGTTTTATTTCTTTTTCTTTTTTCTTCGTTTGTCATTCAGTAAGCGAAAAAGTGAATCGGCACTCCCGGAAGAAGGAGTGTCTTTGATCATATCCACCCGAAATCAGGCTGCCATGCTTGAAGAACATCTGCCGCAATGGCTGAGTCAGGATTATCCTAAATTTCAAGTCATTGTGGTGAATGACGGATCATGGGATGAAACTGCTGACATTTTAAAAGATAAGGCTGCTGAAAACAGCAAGCTTAAAGTGGTGACCCTCAACATCGATGATCGCTACCACAAGGGGAAAAAGTTTGCACTAACCATGGGCATTAAAGCCGCCGATTTCGACTGGTTGCTGTTTACCGACACGGATTGCATTCCATCTTCTGACCAATGGATCCGCCGAATGATGCAATGCCGTTCCGCTGAAACGGAAATAGTATTGGGGTATTCTCCTTATCAGCGAAAGAACAGCCTCATAAACCTGTTCATTCAATATGAAACCTTTCTCACAGCTCAGCAATACCTCTCTTCAGCTCTTGCCGGCATGCCATATATGGGGGTGGGCCGAAACCTGATGTATAAAAAAGAGCTGTTCTTTCTCTATAAAGGATTTGCATCTCATCAACACATTTTATCCGGCGACGATGATTTGTTCGTGAATGAAACGGCTACGGCAAAAAATACTGCTGTTTGCTTGAATGCCGAAGCCAGGATATACAGTGTGCCTAAAAATACCCTAGGAGAATGGACTCGCCAGAAAAACAGGCATCTAAGCACGGCCAAATACTATAAATTACTCCATCAGTGGGTGCTTGGCTCCTGGTCGGTGCTGCAATTCTTGTTTTACGCCCTGCTTGCCATCTCCCTGATTGCATTTCCGCACCTGTGGCTCATTCCTGTAATTATTTACGGTTCGAAATTATTGATTCAGAGCGTGGTTTATGGATTGAATATGAAGAGGTTGCAGGTTTTATTTCTCTTGCCTTTTATGCCCTTGCTGGATTTGGGGCTGCTGATCTATTACCTCACTGTTGGGCTGGACGGATTTTTCTCTAAACCGCGAACATGGAACGGCTAAAGCATTATTTCCCTGAATTCTCTGCTGATTTGATCAGCCAATATGATCAAATGTTGGCCCTTTATCGCGAATGGAACAGCAAGATCAATGTGGTTTCTAGAAAAGATATGGAAGCATTTGAAGTTCATCATTTGCTTCACTCACTAAGCATTGCAAAGATTCACCCTTTTCGGCCCGGACAAAGAGTGCTGGATGTAGGAACGGGAGGGGGGCTGCCTGGTTTACCATTGGCAT
>CAZYJD010000085.1:0-8166 GCA_964647785.1 uncultured Chitinophagaceae bacterium | reverse complement strand
GAATCGGGACGAGATAGGAATTAGGAAACTGGATTCTGGAATCCATTTCTTGTCATTCATCTTCAAAGTTTATTTTTGCGCCAACTAAAAAAAAGGCATGAACATACACGAATACCAGGCAAAAGAAATACTGAACAGTTACGGCGTAAGCATCCAGCGCGGTGTGGTGGTTGAGATCAAAAGCGAAGCCCACAATGCTGCGCGTGAATTGAAGGAAAAAACCGGAACCGATTGGATGGTGGTTAAGGCTCAGATTCACGCTGGTGGTCGTGGTAAAGGGGGAGGCGTGAAGCTTGCCAAGAACGAGCAGGAATTGCAGGAGCGCGTTGACCAGATACTGGGAATGCAGCTGGTAACGCCTCAAACAGGTCCTGAAGGTAAGAAAGTAAATAAGGTGCTCATCGCAGAAGATGTTTACTATCCGGGAGAATCAGAACCTTCGGAGTTTTATCTCAGTGTACTGTTGGATCGCGCAACCGGACAGAATGTAATCATTTACACCACTGAAGGCGGAATGGATATCGAAGAAGTGGCAGAGGCCACTCCTGAAAAGCTTCACAAAGAGTGGATTGACCCTACAACCGGTTTGTTGCCTTTCCAGGCCAGAAAAATAGCCTTCAACCTCGGACTGAGTGGAAAGGCGCATAAAGAAATGACCCGTTTTGTGGCTGCGGTTTACAAAGCATATGAAGCCATGGATGCCAGTCTTGTGGAGATCAATCCGGTATTGAAAACTTCAGATGATAAGATTTTAGCGGTAGATGCCAAGGTGAATATTGACGACAATGCTCTTTACCGCCAGAAAGAAATTGCAGAGATGCGCGATGAGAGTGAAGAAGATCCCACCGAAGTGGAAGCCAAGAAGTTCAACCTCAATTTTATCAAACTCGATGGCAATGTTGGTTGCATGGTAAACGGAGCCGGACTGGCCATGGCCACCATGGATATCATCAAGCTTTCAGGTGGTGAACCGGCTAACTTCCTGGATGTAGGAGGTACAGCCAGTGCTGAAACCGTTGAAGCAGGTTTCCGTATTATTTTGAAAGACCCGAGTGTAAAGGCCATTCTGATCAATATTTTTGGAGGCATTGTTCGATGCGATCGCGTAGCACAAGGTGTGGTTGATGCCTACAAGAACCTCGGAAACATTGATGTTCCCATTATTGTGCGTTTGCAGGGAACCAATGCAGAAGAAGCCAAGAAGATCATCGACGAAAGTGGTCTGAAGGTGCAGTCGGCTATTCTCTTGCAGGAAGCCGCCGATGCTGTGAAAGCAGTTGTCAATTGATCTTAGACCTACACCCCGTTACGCCTGAAAAGCGAAAAATTCGCATGATAGCCGATGCTGTTCAGCGCGGCGAACTTATTATTATTCCTACTGATACAGTTTATGCCGTAGCATGCGATCTGTATAATAAACGATCCATAGACCGCCTTTGTAAAGTCGTTGGTAAAAAGCCTGAAAAGGCCAATTTGTCCATACTTTGCCGCGATCTGAGCAATCTGAGTGAATACAGCCTGCCCATCGATAACAGTTTGTACAAACTCATGCGCAGGGTGTTGCCCGGGCCCTATACCTTCATTCTTAGGGCCAGCAGCAAGGTGCCTAAGATTTTTAAAAACAACAAGAAAACCATTGGGATACGCGTGCCCGACAATCTGGTGGTGCAATCCATTCTGGAGGAGCTCGATACCCCATTGGTATGTGCATCCGTGCACTCGGAAGATGAAATTTCTGAATACCTCACTGATCCCGAAGACATCGATCGCCTTATGGGTTATAAAGTAGATATGGTGGTAAACGGTGGTGCAGGCGGATTGGAAGGATCAACGGTTCTGGACTGCAGCCAGGGCGATATCGAAATCATTCGAGAAGGAAAAGGCGTAGACCAAATCTACAGTTGAGATTTCAGCTGAAAGTATTACGATCCTGATTCCTCAGGGCAATTCTTTTTCAGTGCGCTTCTCACCTCTATGCTTACATCGGGCCATAGCTTGCTAATGCCATCAGCCCCTTTGTGCAAATCATAACACACCTGATTCAGGCTGTCGATGGCGTGTTGTGCATTCCAGTCAGCAACATTGATTTCTGCCTTCAGAACAACCTCATTTCCTTCAAGCAATACTTCGGCAGGTATGCTTTTGGTAGCATCGTTCATTTTCAGTTCAATTTGAGCGGTACCTCCGGTGCTGTCGTTCATGCTCAGTTCAGTGATGCGTCCTTCTATTTGATTGTTGTTGTTCAATTCACCGAAGAAGTATTGCATGATTTTCTGATCACGCTCAGGATTGGCCGTATTGGTGCTGGAAGTTTGAATATTGAAAGACAAGCCATCCAAAAGGCCAGAAATACTTGAGTTTTCTGCTCCGGGTGTTACTTCAAATTCATCAAAAGCACCCCCAACGCCCAATTTTTCCGTGAATTTGTAAGCGGTCCATTTCACGGTGGTGTAGGCACTCTGATATTCGTAAGTACAAGCTGAAGATTCTTCACTTTGTTCGCCCTGCTGCTGGTTAGAGCAGGAAGCCCACAACAATAAGGCCGGTAAAATGCTTAATATTTTCAATTTCATAGCTGCTAATTTAACAGATTGCAGGGAACTTGGTTTGTTGATTTTTTTCATTCATGTACATTATTGCCATACATGTTCTACATTTGTGCAACGCAACCATCAAGTAGCCAGAAGTAAGGTCTAAGCCAAAACCCATTTACTTTCTCCTTTTTCCCTCCTTAGTTGGAAGCTTTTTTAATATTTATTATGGACATTTTTGTAGCAAAATTAAGCCCGGTCACTTCAGAAGTTGACCTCAGGCAAGCTTTCTCCGCCTATGGAGAGGTAACCCAGTGTAAAATTATCATGGATCGCGAAACAGGCAGATCAAAGTGCTATGGTTTCGTTTCTATGGCCGACAACGACGATGGAATGAGTGCCATTGGTGCTTTGAACGACTCTGAACTCGATGGAAAGCGCATTGTGGTAAAAAGATCAGACCCTAAACCTCAGGAAAGAAGGAGATATTGATTTCCTCTGAAATGAATTGAAGGCCTCGCAATTAGCGGGGCTTTTTTTTATAGCAATTTACGCTGAGCCATGGCGTAACCCAGGTGAAGGCTTTCGTGCAGGTTGTTGAAACGAATGGCATCAGTAAGCTTGTTCAATTCAAAACCATAGCTGGTTACATACCGACTGAATTGCACAAACCGGGCTTCACGCATCCCTTGTTCAAATTGGTCGAGCAGATCCATCGCCACACTTTTTAGGCGTATATAATCCGATTGACCATTATGAATCTCCGATGGTTTACTTCCTTTCCGGTATGCGGCAAGCAGCTCATCGTCCAAAGCGAGGGGAAGTCCTGAAAGGCCATAAATCAGGAGTTGCCGCGTAACAATGGCATGCCCGAAATTCCACAGCATGCTATTGTTAAAGCCCTTGGGAATTCTGCAAATATCTTCAATGCCATACCCATCCAATAAATCCAGAAAGCGCTGGCGGGTAATGCGGTTCAGTTTCAGGTCTTCTTCCCAACTCATAATCAAAGCAATTGATTGTTCAGCCATTCTTTTAGGCGTATAAAATGAGGATGCATATAATCATCTTTTTCCAGGAAGGGCACTTGTGAGCGTATTTCCTGCCAAAGTGATTCGGAAGCGGGTCCGGCCTGCAATGGTCTCCTGAAATCCAATGCTTGTGCAGCCGACATGGCTTCAATGGCAAGAATTTGAACCACATTGTCCAACACCTTCAAACATTTGGTGGCTGCATTGGCGCCCATGCTTACATGGTCTTCCTGTCCGTTGCTGCTCACGAGGCTATCGGCTGATGCCGGGCTGCAGTATTGCTTGTTTTGGCTAGCAATGGAAGCGGCGGTGTATTGCGCAATCATGAATCCGCTATTCAGTCCACTTTCTTTTGCCAAAAATGCTGGAAGCCCTCGTTGGCCTTCCATGAGTTTATAGATTCTTCTTTCACTGATGCTGCCCATCTCGCTCAGGGCAATGGCCATGAAATCGAGTTGTAAAGCAAGGGGCTGTCCGTGAAAATTACCCGCTGAAAGAATTCTGCCTTCATCCATGAAAACGTTGGGGTTATCGGTAACGGCATTGATCTCTGTTTCAAACACTTTTTGTGCATGTTCAAACACATCTCTGCTGGCACCATGTACCTGTGGAATGCAGCGAAAAGAGTAGGGGTCTTGAACATGCGCTTTTGGTTGTTGTATCAATTCACTGTCTTGAATTGCTTCAAGGATGATTGCTGCACTCTTTTGCTGACCTCGGTGGGGGCGGATTTCATGCGAAAATGGCAGGAATGGCTCCATACGTCCGTCAAAAGCTTCGAGCGACAAGGCTGCAATACGATCGGCATATTCGAATAGCTTTTCGGCCTTCAATAAGATATACATGCCATAAGCCGACATGAACTGCGTGCCATTGATCAGTGCCAATCCTTCTTTGGGAGCAAAGCGGTGGTGTGGTAACCCTATTTTTTCAGCAGGGATGATTGTTCCTTCTTTTCGAACCTCTCCGCAACCAAGCAAAGGCAACGCCAAATGCGCCAAAGGGGCCAGGTCTCCTGAGGCACCCAGTGACCCTTGTTCGTATACCACTGGAATGTAGCCTTCATTGTATAAGTGAATTAATGATTCAATGAGCTCCAAACTCACGCCTGAGTAGGCTTTGGAGAGTGCCTCAATTTTGAACAATAACATCAGGCGGCTGATGCTTTCCGGCACCATAGGTCCTGTACCGCAAGCATGACTCAACAACAGGTTTTGTTGCAGTTGGTCCAGTTTATCAGCACTGATTTCAACGTTGCAGAGGGACCCAAAGCCGGTATTAATACCGTAAACCGGATCTTTAGCATTTTGGAGGTACTCCATCATCCATTGATGGCAATGATTTATTCGTTGCTTTACTTCTCCTTGCAGTTCAATGCGGTGAGGTGTTCGCAGCAGATTCCTTAAGGATTGGATGCTTAAAGCAGATTTTACAGGATGGTGTGTGTTCATCTTTTTTAGCTTCGCGAAAGTACATAAAAGATGATGCAGCGTTTAAATTACTGCTTATTTGGCATTCATGCGGCTGAGCCAGAGACGTGTGATTTGTTTTTTGGTGTCGGCAGGGAAGTCACCTTGCATCATCCATTCGTAATAGGAAGGTTCTTTTTGAAAAACATCAAGTACGCGCTGACCTCTGTATTTACCGAAGTTAAAGATCTCAAACCCTTCGGTATCTCTGCCCAAGCGGTTGGCCAGATCCACCATCTGGTCAAGACCCGTATAACGATGGATGAATGGGACGGAACCCTCAAGTTGCTCATAGCGATCAATTTGTGCCTGGATGATTTCCCAAGTGGCGCGTGTATCGGCTTCGGCGCTATGGGCATTGTTGAGTTCTTTCCCGCAATAAAAGCGGTAGGCTGCGGATAGGTTGCGGGGTTCCATTTGATGAAAAATACGCTGTGCATCCACAAAATGCCTGTTTCGGGTATCGAAATCAAGTCCGCAGCGGTTAAATTCTTCTATCAACATGGGCAAGTCAAAGCGATTGCTGTTAAACCCACCGAGATCAGCGTCATTCATGAGTTGATAAACTTCGCTTGCCCGATCACAGAATGAGGCTTCTTCAGCCACATCTTCATCTCGAATGCCGTGGATGGCGGTGGCAACAGGGGGGATAGGAATGCCCGGATTGAAACGCGCGTGAAAGTGCTTTTCGATTCCATCGGGTTTAATTCTAATGAGGTATAGTTCAACAATTCGATCTCGGGTGAGTTGGATTCCGGTTGTTTCAAGATCAAAAATGACCAAGGGACGTTTTAATTCAAGTTTCATTCTTCTTGCTGTTTAAGGAAGGCCTGATACAATCTCGGTCGCCTATCGGCTGTGCGATCAACGGCTTGTTCAAAGCGCCATTCGTCAATGGCTTTGAAGTTCCCATTCATAAGCACGTCGGGTACTTTCCAGCCTTTAAATTCGGGGGGGCGGGTGTAAATGGGCGGGGCCACCAATTGGTCTTGAAAACTATCACTAAGAGCAGATTCTTCATCTCCCAGAACACCAGGGAGCAATCGCACCACGGCATCGGTAATCACAGCAGCAGCCAGCTCGCCTCCGGTAAGCACGTAATCGCCGATGCTAATTTCTTTGGTTACGAGATGCTCGCGGATTCGCTCATCAATGCCCTTGTAGTGACCACAGAGAATGATGAGGTTTTTTGAAAGTGATAGCTTATTGGCCATGGGCTGGTCGAGTAACTCACCATCCGGTGCTGTGTAAATCACTTCATCGTAGTGGCGTTCCTTTTGCAATCTTTCAATGCAGTTGAAAACAGGTTCTATGCGCATCACCATACCTGCTCCACCGCCATAGGGATAATCATCAACCTGGCGGTTGTTCCCCATGCCGTATTCCCTCAGATTGATGAGGTTGATTTCGGCTAAATTCGCTTTTGTTGCACGGGCTAAAATGGAATTTCGTACAAATCCTTCCAACAGTTCGGGCAGTACGGTAATGATGTCAATGCGCATCTATTTGGGTGGGTCAAGCTTGAATACCTCCAACAATTTCACCTTCTGGAAGATACGTGTTCTTCTTTGAAGCACAAAAAACTCATATCCGTCTTTTTGGGTGTTGTATCCACTATTGCCCAGAGCTTTCCACTGCTTGATTTCCTTGCTCTTTACGCGCATATCATCCAAATCAATTTCGTGTATTTCCCCGTCTTGGGTGATCACCAAACTACTACCATAATCAAATAAATTATACCCTTTTTCCCTTTTTCGCTCAGTGATATAGGTGCGCTTGGGCAGAACCACATATGAGATATCACCCTCAGCTGTTATTTTCATCACGGCCAGATTATCGTTATGGTAAGTATAATAGGTTGAGGTTGTCGTAACACCATTGCTATTGGTGGATGTTGTTGTATGTTCAACGGTGTACTGGGTTTCCATCAATGCATAGGTATTGCCATCTTTGTAAAGCACATCGGTAAGTGTTGTTCTGATAAAATTGCCTCCTGACGCTTCTTCTCCTGATTCAGATTTTTCCGTTTCCAGAGTTGCCAGGCGCTTGCTTTTTTGATTGTTGTTGGAGCGATTGCTTCTTTTGCTTCTTTTGCGTTCTTTGGCATTTGGATTCTTGTTGTATTCTTTGGCAAATTCATCGGTGAAGGCGAAATAGGTGGGGTCGGAGATGGTGAGATCTTCTAGGTCTGAATCGTATTCAAGTGGCACGATGAAAATTCCTTCGGAAGTACCGGAAGCTCTTTTCTTTGCTTCTGTAATGTAAGTTCCAACTGCTGAAATCTGCTCATCTTTCTTGCTCAGCAGCATGTTGTTCACTTCAACATCCAGGGGAACAGGATATCCGTTCATATCGCCATCGGTATTTCTGTGAAAAATGGCCAGCTCTGTTTTCTCGATATTCTTTTTCTTGGCTTTTCTGGCTTTCCTGCTTTTTGCTTCTTTAGGCTTTTTCGCACCTAAAATGAAGATGTTATCATCCTCGTCAATTTCAAAACTGCTCAGTCCGTAGGTGCCGCTGAGTCCATCTTCACTGCTTCCACGCAATTTGAATTTATGGTCTTCCTGCAGCACCTTCATGCGGTTGTCGAACAGAAACATTTCTTGCTTTACATCCTTTGTTTCAATACTGTAGGCAATTACATAATATCTAAGCTTAATGTTTTTGTGGTTAAGGAGCAGCAGGCTGTTTCCAGTCTCTTCATTTTCGTAAATGTAAGGTTCATAGGTGTCTCGCTTCTTTCTTTTTACAGCAGTTGAAGTGAGTTCTCGGTAATTGCCATCGAAATATCCGCCGCTAGGGTTGTAAAGATCATAACCAAAGTGCAGCTTCTTTTTGCTGTAGTAGTGATAAAATACCACGTATTTATTACCCATGCGGTGAATCACCGAAGGATACATTTTCTTACCATCCACCTTATTGGGAATTTTACGTTTCTCAATGATGTTCATATCATCATCGATGCTAACCATGTAGGGAGTGCTGTAAAGCCCTTTTTTACCGGTTACCAAATAGCCCGTGCCGGTAGAAAAAGTATTGGTTGGCATGAATCCTTTTACACTTTGGGTTGTAGCAGCATACTTGAAGCGTGGCTGGGCGCTGGCTGCGTGAAACATACCTATCAAAAGCAAGAAA
>CAZYJD010000084.1:0-8207 GCA_964647785.1 uncultured Chitinophagaceae bacterium | reverse complement strand
TGAAAGCATATGGCCTAGGGCTCGATATCAGTCTGCCTTATGGCAGCACAATTGACTCCGGCAGCTCATTGATTGTTTATCCCCAGGGAAACACACCTAAAAGCATTAATAATCCTGTTTTAGTCAGTGGCAATCGCTGGCGTTGGGACCTGAGTACTTTATCTGAATTTGCCAAAGGCTTTCCCGGGATTTCTGATACGAGCAAAAACTCATTTGTGATCCGTTTCCAGCTCAATACGGATTGTAATTTCAGTTCCGGAAGTTTCTTTTACGTTCAGCCGGTGGCCAAAATTAAATGCGGCAGATCAGTTATTGCGCCCATATCCATTGGTGACCCCATGAATATCGATGGGGTTAAAAGGCCGTATTTCGCTGACTTAAAAGTTGACCTCGACACCCTTCAAACTTGCAGTGATGGTGGGTACACCACCGTTCGTCTCCTTATTTTGGGCCCTGACTCTACCGGCTCTTCCGATTCTTATCAAATCACATTGCCAGAAGGAATACTCATTGATACGAGCTGGTTCATCGGCTACAGGAATGCACCCAATCGCATCCCTCAATTGCAAAATATCAATGGAAACACATTGGTAACTTATAACCTACCGAAAGGCATTGCTCCGGGTGATAGTTGTTTCTTTTCCTTTAAAATTGAGCCGGATCCCAGCAGGAGCAGTTGCGGTGCCGTTCAATTCTTCTCACAATCGGTGGTGAAACAACCTGCGCTGTGTGTGAGTTCGAATACCTGGTGTAACATCAACGTGGCAACCGGTACAGATCTGAATCTGAACAGCATTTCTAAAGCTGCGTTTAACTTCAGCGCCATTTCAGCCACCTCCTTACCTGCCAATGGTGGTGAACAGGTGATGCTGAAATACAGACTCACCAATACGGGCGCAGAAAACGATAGTCTCAACTACTTTTATGTCAAAGTATTTGATGATGTGAATCAAAACCGCCATTGGGATGCAGGCGAACCTCATTATGGCACAGATACATTGAAGTTTCAAATGCAAAAAGGGGTTGCCTACAACCGGAATCTATCATTTTTTGCCCCTGACACCTCCATTTGTCGCCTGAAACTGATCATTGACAGTTTGAACTGCGTTTGCGAACCCTTCATCGCCAATATTCCATACATCTCCTTAAAGAATGCAGGAAAAGACACCAGCATGTGTTCAGGAGATAGTGTGCTGATAGGGATTAATCAAAGTGCCGCCTATCGATATAGCTGGAGCCCCTCTACCGGCATAGCCAAGCCAGATCAATCGAGCAGCTTAATGACCATACGCTATACAGAGAAGGGAGTCAAAGATTTCTCTTATATACTCACTTCTTATCGAAATGGTTGTAGTTCAAAAGACACCATCGTTCTCAGTGTGAAACCGGGCATTGAACTCAATATGCCCAACTATGAGAAGTTGTGCAAAGGAAATTATGTGGTCATCGGCTCTCCTCCGCAGGGCGGATCAGGCTCCTTCCGTTATCAGTGGAGTCCCACGGATAGTTTGAAATATCCCAATTTGAGTAAATCACAGGCATGGCCAGACACCACGACCCTTTATACCCTGAGCGTTACGGACTATCTCGGGTGTACAAGTACCGCCAGCACCCTGGTGGAAGTGGTGCGCCCTCCAGAAGCCTATTTCTTTAAATCAAGTGGCTGCGAGAAAGATGAGCTTCTCATACGCGACAGCATTACCCAATTTGATGCAGATGTGGATTCATTGTACTGGGATTTTGGCGATGGATCATTTTCAATCAATGGCTTTGGCTTAAGCCATTCTTATCTGGCTGAAGGAAAATATCCTGTTCGACTTTTCATTAGAGACACCAACAACTGCACCGATGTATTTATTGACACCATGCAGGTATTCGGGCTACCTACAGTGGTGCTGAAGGACACCTTCGCTTGTGCAGGTGATAGCATTCAAATGATCCCTACTGCTTCCGTTTCGAGCGGAAATATGTTAAGTGATTATGAATGGTTGATGGATATGAACTATTACTCGGCACCAACGCTCACCATCAGCAAACCGAATCGCGACAGCCTGAAAATTGTTGTCAAAGGAATGAGTGATAAAGGCTGTAGCAATGCCGATACAGCCTTGGTGATATTCCATCCTCCCCCAATGCCCGTAATAAGAGATACAGGCATTTGTCTGGGGTCCGATATCGCTTTGAACGCATCAGCTGACTCATTTGGTTTTGGCCTGACTTCTTTCAATTGGAAATTGGGCAATGGTCAAAGCTATTACGGGCGTCACGGGTCGGTTACCTATTCAGACACTGGAAAGTATGTGTTGGAGTTGGGAGTATTGAATGACAAAGGATGCTCTGGAAAAGATTCTGCACTCATACGGGTTTACGACCTTCCCATTCCGCAATTCAAGCTGAATGATATTTGTTTGGGCGACAGTGTGCATTTGGTGAGCACCTCAAGCGTTTCCATGGGGGGCATACAAGATGTTTCATGGCTTGTGAATGGACAAGCAAATGCGGCAGATAGTTTCTGGAGTATCCCAACGGATTCAGGTGTGCACGTTGTAAAATTATTGGTCCGTTCAGGGAACAGTTGTTCGGATAGCATGGAGAAAACCTACAGGGTTTACCCGCTGCCGGTTCCGAAAATTGCGGCAACAGACATCTGCTTGGGAGAAACCGTGCAATTCGCGGATCAATTCAAGCCTGCGGGCACCCTATTTAGAAGATGGATGCTAGCAGGTGATAGTGTGGGTAATAACTCTAATTACAGCTTGGCGCCATCCACCGCAGGAAAAATCACCATCAAGCTTGTTAATTTGGATTTGAATGGCTGTGAAGCAGCAGACAGTTTTTCTGTTGAAGTTCACGCACTTCCGATACCTGATTTTGATCTGAACAATCCTTGTGACGACCATGTGGTATTGTTAACCGAGCAAAGCACTGCAGGTAGTGGAAGCATTGTTAGCAATATTTTACGGGACGAAAACGGGCGCACATGGAGTTTCCCATTTCCTGACACCCTTCGCTTTAACAATACCGGCTCACATCAGTTGGTGTTGCAGGTTGAGAACTCATTTGGATGCAGGGACAGTATGACCAAGCAGATTTCAACCTTTCCCAAACCAAAACTGCGCATTGTATCGGATACCTTTTGTGAAAAAACCGAAGCAGAATTAATTGCAAAGGCAGATTATTACAGAAATGGCAACCACCTTTTTGATTGGTCGCTTGGAGATGGACAAACATTTGAAGATCAAGAAAAAATCAGATTGAGTTTTAATGACTATGGAAGCATGCTCATTCAACTGAGCCTGACTTACCCCGATGGTTGTACCTATCTATATGACAGCACCATACAAGTGCATCCTTTGCCAATTGCCGGTTTCAGAATAAACCCCGAACGCGTAAATATTGTGAATCCCGCCATACAATTGTGGGATGAAAGCACAGGTGCGAGCAACTGGTTGTATTTTATGGGAGATGGCAGTTTGAGCAATGAGGCATCATTCAATTATGAATATGCCGACAGTGGAACCTATCTCATTTTGCAGCAAGTACGCAGTGAATTTGGCTGCTTTGATACGGCCCAAAGAAGTTTGATGGTTGATTTTTACAACACCCGCTACATGCCAGATGCCTTTTCACCCAATGGCGATGGGCTGAATGATCTTTTTGCTCCAGTGGGCCGAGGTATCCATAGTTACCGCATGCGCATCTATAATCGTTGGGGAGAATTGATATTTGATACTGAGATTGGCCAAGCATTTTGGGATGGCACCTACAAAGGAAAGGCTGTGCCACCTGGCCTATACGCCTACCAGGTTACGCTGTATGATCACAAACTGAGAGAAACGCACCTCAGTGGTTCACTCACTTTGATACGCTAAAGCAAGTAAAAAATTATTTTTTTTCAATTTTCCCTTCCGCCAATAGACTGCGATACAACTCAGGATTGAACCTGCGATAGGGTGCTGTGATATAGATCATCAACAGCCTTGAAAGCCTGAAGATAAGGGGCAACAATAATATGAGTGTTCCTAGAACCACTCCAAGCAAAATGTCTAGAGGAGGGTCATCGTAAATGGAAAACATCACGATTCCGAGAAATAATACCAGCCCTACGACCAGGGCATAACTGAAATACATGGCGCCCCAAAAAAAGCCGGGCTCCGGTTCAATTTTCACCCCACAAACAGGACAGTGTGATACCGTTTCATTGAACTTTAATGGATGAAAAGGACCATGGCTAAAAAGTTTCCCCTCATGGCATTGAGGACATCTTGCACGGACAAAAGCATTAAAACGGTTGGGGTATTGTTCCATGCTCAAGATTGGCGTCTTCTTTTGGCCCACCAAACACTTCCCACAACTGCTGCCGCCAAATAAGGAACCGCCAAAAGGTAAAGTATACCATCGTTGAGACCGAGTCCCTTGGAGTTTCCTTCATCCTTCATGGCAGATTCTACTGCGCTTCTGCACATGGGGCACTGTGCCTTAGATACTGGTGCAGTGCTCAGAAATAGAATGAGAAAGGCTATGGCTGAAATGCGTTTCATGGTACAAAGTTATGGATCAAGATGGCATGAAGAAAAAGTTTTGTGTATGATGTTGGTCAGCTTCAAATGCACACAAGGCAGTGCCATTCCAAACCTTCACATCATAGCCCATAGATCGCATTAAGTCAAAACAATCACGACGATTCTGATTATCCCAAAGTTCAGTATAAACGATGGGGCGGTCTCTTTGAATCAATGCTCTGGCCCCCAACAAAGCGCGATATTCATAATTTTCAACATCCAGCTTTATTCCTGCAATTGTATGTTTGGTTACGAATGGTAATTCATCAATTTTAAGAACTTCAACTTCAAATTCATTTCCTTCATTAAAAGAAGTAATCTGTTCATCCTTCACATGACTAAGACCTTGTTTTCTAACCTTTCCGACCACTGGTAAAATCATTTTTAAGGCCCCATTTTCCGCTCCCACTGCATGACCGACCACTTCCACGTTGTTTAAACGATGGAAGGTGCAAATGCTTTTAAGTACTTTGAGGTTTGTAGGCTCAGGCTCCACCGACAAAACCTGACCGGATGTAAAACGGCTCATGTAAAAAGTCATGATACCAATATTGGCACCCACATCAAGTAAATGCCCATCCGCAGGCAGAATATCCAAAAAATGAAAAAAGTCTTTCTCGTTCTGGTCGAGCTTGAGGGTCTGTATTTTGAAGTTGCTGAACACAAATAAGTACAACCTGTAGCCCAGCAATAACTGCAAAACACGCTGCACCAATAGTTTCAACTTACTCATACTGGATAATAGGGCGAAATCATGAGGTACACCAGCACGCCGGTTAAGGTAACATATAGCCAAAGTGGGTAAGCAAATCGCACCATCTTTCTATGTTCAGCGCGCATATCTCGCAAGCCGTAAAAGAAAGACAACAAAATCATTGGAAAAACAACTGCCGCCGCCAGAATGTGCGTAATCAAAAGAATGTAATAAGCTATTTTGAGGCTTCCCTCTCCACCATAAGGCGTTTCATTGGCCAGAAAATGGAAAATGACATACGAAACTAGAAATAAAGCTGAGAGTGCCAGTGCGCTGAGATTAAGCCTCTTGTGCAGCTGTATCCGGCCATTCTTTATCATGTAAAGTGAAATGAGTAGCAACACAAAACAACTTCCATTTAAAAAGGCATTCAATGCCGGCAATTGATACGTCCATGAAGGCAATACCTCCGGGCCGGGCAATACCCTTCTGTTGAGTACAAGCACTGCTAGAAAAATAACAACCGAAAGAATGTAGGTTATTCTTTTTGCTTTCTTAACACTAAGATCACTGATCCACTTCATCTGCATATTCTTTTAAAAGTATCTTAATGGCATCCATGAGTTCCTTTACCTCATTGAAATCCAAACCGTCATAATATCCTCTGATGCGCTTATCTTTATCAATCAGCACCAATTTCTCAGAGTGGATAAAATTAACGGGCTCATCACCTGTTACAGCATTCACACGATAGTCGTGCAGTGCTTTATCATAAATGACCGACTTTTCACCGGTAACGAAATGCCACTTGGTGGCATCTGCCTTGAACCTTCTGGCATAATCCTGAAGAACAGCCACAGAATCTGTTTCCGGATCTACCGTGTGCGAAATAAAGACCACTGAAGGATTGCTCTGAAACTTATCAACCACAATACTAAGATTGGTGTTCATTTTGGGGCAAACATCAGGGCAAGAGGTAAAGAAGAAATTTGCCACATATACTTTATCCTCCAGTGATTCATAAGAAATGGTATCTCCATTTTGGTCAATGAATGAAAAATCTGAAATAACAAAAGGAAGGGTATCTCCTGTGAGTCCTATTTCACCCAAAACCGGCAATTTCTCGTAGGTATAAGTGCCCTTCTTCCAAATCAAAACCCACAAGACCGGAATCACCAGTAAAATTACCAGTATTGCTATGCCTCTTTTCTTATTCATTTATACTGTTGCGTAAGCCTATCACAAAAACAGCCATCTCATTAAGATGGCTGTCTTTATAAACAATAATTACTTTTAATTAGTTCAGCATTCCCCATGCATTTCCTTCATACAACATCCATATGATGAAAAAGATGATGAAGAAAATGGGCAGAACGATGGTGAGTATCAAATTCATTTTTTCGTACTTCAAGTGCATGAAGGTTCCTACGATATAAAAGGCCTTCACCAAACCAAGGATCACAAAAGTGAGGTTCTTGAACAAGTGAAGCAGTGACCCCAGTTCAGGCTGCCAAACGAAATAAATGATGATATCGATCACGGTAATTACTGAGAGGTAGATGAATACCTTCCAGAGATCCTTGGTGCCATGATTTTCGGGTTCTGGCACCCAGGTGGTTGGATCGTAATTTTCTGTGCTGTTGCTAACGGTGTGATTCATGATCGATTAAACTTTTAAATCAGATAGAAGAATGTAAATACAAAAACCCAAACCAGGTCTACAAAGTGCCAATACAAGCCAACTTTTTCAACCATTTCATAGTGGCCTCTTTTTTCATAGGTTCCTTTCAGCACATTGAGGTAAATAACCACATTTAGAACCACCCCACTGAATACGTGAAACCCATGGAAACCTGTAACGATAAAGAAAAGGGCGCTAAATGGAGGTGCACCAGCCATGCGGAAACCTTCCTCCCAATGATAGTGATCAAACAACTTCAAAGACATGGCATATTCCATTCCCTCAGTTGTGAGTGCGAAGTTATTCTTAAATAGGCGTGCTCCATCTCCGATGAATTGTGCCCATTCCCAAGCCTGGCATCCAAGAAAAGCAAATCCTCCAATGATGGTGTAAAGCATATATTTGGCAACTTCTCCTTTGGATTTTCTATGGCCGGCTTCAACGGCAAGTACCATGGTCACCGAACTGAAAATGAGGATAAAAGTCATCAAACTCACAAAGAACAATGGAAGATGCGTATGTCCGGCAAAGGGAAAGTGGTTGAATACCATATCCGGCAAAGGCCAGGGGGTATCCACATTTCCGCTAAAGCTGAAACGCAATACTCCGTATGCGATGAGCAGGGATGAAAATGTGAAAGCATCTGAAAGGAGGAAAATCCACATCATGAGCTTCCCATAACTTACCTTGAAAGGAGACTTACCTCCCGACCACATGTTGCTTGTTGACGTGCTTACTGCGTGTGACATTATTAGCTGATATTACGTGCGAAATAAAGGAATAAATACAAATAAACCCATAGAAGGCCTACGAAGTGCCAGTATGTGTTACACAAATCTATGGACAACAAATTTTTCTTATGTACCTGAAAACCATAAGTTTTGAACAGTACAGCCCCCAGATATACCAATCCACCTAGAATATGCAGAAGGTGCATCCCTGAAATAACGTAGACAAAGCTTGCAGAAATCTTGTTTCCCTCCAGATTGCTGAAGAAAAGTTCTTGCTGCACCATATCTGTCCATGCCAGGTATTGAAGTACTCCAAATGTCAGGCCCAATAAAAGGGTGATCCAAAGGCCAAGTTTGGTTTGGCTCAGCTCATCCTTTTTCGCAGCTCTGAACGACCACCACATGCTCAAACTACTGAGCAATACGATAACCGTGCTGATTATAAATTCAGAAGGAAGGGCAAATTCGAGCCAATTCCCCTCTGCTCTTCTTACAATATAAGCACTGGTAAAAGCGGCAAAAAGCATGGTAACACCTAC
>CAZYJD010000083.1:1590-8244 GCA_964647785.1 uncultured Chitinophagaceae bacterium | reverse complement strand
TAGGTTTTCTTGTCTTTCTCTTACTACTTCCTTTTCAAGATCTTCAATTTTCTTGTCTTGTTCATCAGCTCTCTTTTCGAGGGCATCGATGCGCTCTTCGTTCTTCTTGATTTTTTCTCCTTGATACTTTACGTTGTTATTGAGTTTTTCAATTCTTTCCGTATTGTCTTCAATTTTGGATTGCTCTTTCTTCGCTTTCTTACTTCCTTCACTGAGGTTCTTATCAGGGAGGCTGATGATCAAATTTACCTCATGGGTGTTGGCCATTTGTCCGCTGATATTCCCACCGGGGAACTCATAAGAGTACATGAATTTGAGGTTTTGTGCGGTGTACCCACCATGGATACCTACCACACCTTGCTGTCTTACACTTGCACCCAAAAGAATCAACTGGCGGATATGGTAAGCAGCAGAGAACTCATAATTAAAAGGAACGGCCATTTGCGTACGTCCAATTCCTGTAACTCTCAACATGCTACCATCGGCCATTTCGGCCTTAAAGCTGGCGTGCATAAGTGCACTGGTTCCATAGATGGTTTGATCAATATTATTTGCATAGGTTTCTTCATAACGAGATTGGTTGCCAAATAAATTTGGGCTGTAAACACCAATGTCGAACATTTTTGAAGAGAACATGGCAGCAGCACCTGCATTGAAAAGTGATTGACGCAAACCAGCTCTTTGAGCTAGTAATGGATCAGTGCTGAAGTCGGTATTACTTCTACCGCTGTTTATGCTACTTTCAACATATCCTGCCTGCATCGAGAGGCTCAGTTTATTCTCATCTGAAAAAGGAATATGATAGGTGTAATTGAAATTGATGTTGTTTTGGTTAAAGATTCCACCAGTATGATTGGTGGCAGTTAAACCAAGCCCAACTTTTTCACTAACTGCTGCTCCTAACAGAATTCCGGTTCTTGAAGGAGCGCCTGCAACAGAAGCCCAGTGGTTTCTGTATGAGATTCCCAATGAAATATCTCCATCCAAACCAGAGTAGGCAGGAGAGAGGCCAAAAGGCATCAGGAAGTAAGTATTGCTTTCCTGAAGAGGTTGTTGCGCCCATGAACCTAAGGTTGCGAGTGCGCTTATGGCGGTGATGATTAAATGCTTTTTCATGTTATTTAACAATGCTGATGGTTCCTTTATAAATGTTTCCTAGTTTATCTTCGGCGTAATAGAAGTACACTCCTTCTGTAAGTAAGGTGCTATTGTATTCTGGGCGCCAGTCGTTTTTATAATCTTCTGAGCTGTATATCTCAGCACCACTACTGTGGTAGAATTTAATTTTCAATGGAGCGTAATAGTTCAAGTTTTCTATAAACAACTCATCATTCACTAAATCTCCATTAGGGGTTATTACGTCGCGGATAACTAATTCTGGAATGCTCAACTCGGTGATGGTGATTTCATCATTGACAGAACATCCTTCTGCACTGGTTACCAATACCTGATAGGTTCCGGCATCTCCGATACGGATGGCATTTGAACTGCTGGATTGTCCCACCCAGCTGATGGCTGCGTAATTACCATTGATGCGCAATTCCAAGCTGTCACCCGGAATTATTTCTGGCGATGCGGGTAAACCATCCAAATCTAACGTTTCAATAGAAACCTGTGGAAGCGGGAATATTTCAACATTTTTTGAGATGCTGGCATTGCAACCGCGAATGGTTTGCACATAAAGCTCTACGTTGAAGATTCCATCTGTTTGATAGGTGTAACTAAAATCTCCGGTGTCTTTGCGGCTGTTTCCATCACCAAGTGACCATAGGTATAAGGTAATGCTATCTCCGGCAGAGCTGCTATTATTGGTGAAGTCTGTGGCTGTGTTCAGACAAACATCCGTTGCACTAAAATCAGCTACAGGGGCATCGTAAACCACCACTGTTCTAACTGCAGAATCAATGCAACCTGCAGTGCTGCTAACAATTTGTATGGCAGTATAAGTTCCTCCTGAAGTGTAGGTGAAGTTTTGATCGTTTTCTCCGGTGGCATCGGTGGTTCCGTCACCATCAAAATCCCATGTTACCTGAGCAATTGCAACCCCAGGTGCTGCATTCACTAGTGATGTAAATCCAGTGGCGTTGCCTTCGCAAACTTCGTTGCTGATGAATCCTGCGAATGCTTTAGGAAGTACCTCAGCAATTCCACTGGCAATATAGGTCCCTGAAGGCACCGTGAGTCTCATGCGAACAGGGATTGATCCAAAGCGATTGAATACGTATGTAAGGTTATTTCCAGTTCCATCATCAAATTGTCCGTCACCATCCAAATCCCATTCGATGCTGGAAGCTGTTTCACTTGATATAGAGTTGTTACTTAAAGTGGTTGCATCACCAAAGCATACAGTGTCAACGGTAAGATATGCTTCTGTTGGGTAAACATTTACGTCAAGCGTAGCACTGTCGGTGCAACTAACTGCCCCTAAAGCGGTTGCAATCAGTTTCACAGTAAAGTCTCCACTGGCATTGTATGTGTGTGAAGGACTTACAGCAATGGATGAGTTGCCATCACCAAATTGCCATTGGTAGTTGATGACACCGGTTGATCCGCTGCTTAAGTTGAGGAAATCGAATTGATTACCTGGTTGCACTTGAGAGCTATCATTTACACTAAATGAAACAATAGGTCTTGCTTCCACTCCCACAAAAATGGTGGTGGTGGTGGTGTCGCGATCGGTTAACAATCGCATGCTAATCGGGAAGTTACCCGCAACAGCACTGCTGAAAGTTATGTTATTTCCGAAGTTGTCGGTGTAATCATTGTCGCCATTCAGATCCCATTGTACATCAAGGATATTTCCGCAAGTGTCGGAAATGTTACTGAGGTTAATGACTTCATCCACACAAACATTGGAAACGCTGGCGAAAATTTCTGGCACTGATCCTCTGATGTTAGCCAGCTGCACTGTACTATCTTTACATCCCTTATCTGAAGTAGCCAGCAGTTTTAAGATAACAGGACCTACACTATTATACATGAGGGTCGTATCGGAACTGAAATGAAAAGTGTCATTTCTTCCATCAGTCCAGAAGTAACTGGTGGTAATGCCGGCATTTGCAGCGGTGTTTAAACTTACATTAACACTGTCTCCCAAACAATAAACAGAGTTATTGAGAGAGAAATCAGCCAAAGGAACTGGATAAATGTCCACAGATTTGTACACCGTATTGGTGTCGGGTATATCTGAGATTACCCTGATTCCAATGTTGTAGGTTCCTGCTGGCAGATTGGACAGTTTTACGGTTGAAAGGGAATCATCAGTGAAGACATTGTCTCCATCTAAATCCCAGTAAACTTTGAGAATGTTGCCGGTTGAAACGCTATTGTCTGTTAAGACGAGCGTATCTCCCTGACAAACCGGTGTGGCGGTGTAGTCGGCCACCGACTGCGCTTGGGCCGTAAATCCGGCGCATAGAGCTAGCGCGATGAGTAGGTTTTTTTTCATAGAGGTTTTGTTCTATTGCACTCAAAAATAAATGAATGCGAACAATGCCTGCATGATATTGGTCTTTTACCAATGTGTATATCCTTTGTTTACCTCCTGTAGTATGAGGGGGGAGCTCAATGAAATTCGTGAATAACAAATCCCCATGGAGCCAATTGATTGTTATTTAATCCGGAAGAAAGCAGCACGGCTTTTTTGGGAGGGGTTACTTCCAGATGATGGGGTTCATCAGACATATTGATCGTGATTTTAATTTTCTGTTCATCTGAGTGCCTTTCAAAGGTTAATACCGCTGATGTTGCATTGATATTGTGTAGGTTATTTGAACCCTCATCTATTCCTAGTGCAGGCTGCTTCTTGAGTGCATTCAGTGATTGGTAGAAGCTGAATATCGAAGCAGATTCGTTGTTGGTGTGAATGGTGTCTTTATCGAAAAAGCGAAGACGTTTATTGAGGCCCTTTTCCTGTCCGCTATACATTAGAGGGATACCGGGCCATGTGTAAGATAGTGCGGCCATGGCCTTCCATGCTTCGGGCATTCTTTCGAAAATGGTTCCATTCCAGCTGTTTTCATCATGGTTGGTAATGAAATTCATGCTTAAAATACTGTCTTGGAAGGCCTTTTTCTTTTTATGATAAACCGTATCAAATGCAGTTGGATTCTTCTTGCCAGCAGCAACCTGATTCATGATGTGATGCAACTCCCAGCCATAATAGGCATTAAAGCATCCTTCATATATGCCCATGTCGTGCTCTTCTGCCTCTGCCAACATGAATAACGGCTTAATTGAATCGAGAGAAGTGCGAGCTTGTTTCCAGAAATCTGTCGGCACCATTGATGCCACATCACAACGGAAGCCATCAATATCGAACTCTTGCACCCAGTATTTCATGGCATTGATCATTGCCCACCGCATTTCTTCTGATTCGTAGTTTAAATCTGCAACATCGCTCCAATCTGCTATGGGGGGGAGGATGTTCCCATTTGAATCTCGGATGTACCAGTCCGGATGGTTGATTGCCCATGGATTGTCAAATGCGGAATGATTGGCCACCCAGTCGAGCAATACCTTAAACCCTTTTTCATGACAAAGTGCAACGAGTGCTTTGAAATCTTTTGAAGTACCGAATTCAGGGTTTACAGCAGTATAATCCTTAATGGAGTAATAGCTTCCCAGATTGCCCTTGCGATTCAATACGCCGATTGGTTGTACAGGCATGAACCAAAGCACATCAACACCAAGAAGTTTCAAACTATCCAACTGTTTGCTAAAAGCCTGAATGGTTCCCTTTGGGGTGTGTTGTCTTAGATTTACTTCATACATGATGGCATTTCTCATGAAATCGAGGGCACCTTCTTTGGTAATGTTATCTTTTGCATCCACATGCTTTCCGGATTGACAAGAGGCGGCCATTGCAAGAAGTGCCAAGATTGAAATGATTGAGTTGATTTTCATTTGGGCGTATTTTTTTGGAGATAAAAATAATTGTAGCTCCATGACTGATTTTGTTCAATAAAAATTCGTTTGTCAATTTGAATCTTAGCGGTAGGGCTTCCGATGGTTTCTATCAGGTGATAGCCTTCAGGATTCGGCAGGTTCAAATCGACACTGCCATCAAGTACAAAAAGGATCAATACTTTTTCGTTCAGATACTCCCTTTCCAAGAGTAAATAATGCTTGTCTTCAAAAAGAATTCGGGTTTCGCCGTATATCAAGGGAAGTTTATTCCTTCTAAATTGAATAAGGCTTTTCACCTCATTTTGCAAAGATTGCTGCACTGCTGAAAGACCTGAAAAGTTCATCATTCGCCGGTTGTCGGGATCTCCGGCTCCGGGCATTCCTATTTCATCGCCGTAATAGATTACGGGGACTCCTGGTATAGCGCAGTTCCAAGCGTGCAACATGGCCAATTTATTCAGCGCTGAACTGTCTTTGATGCCAATATCCTCTTTCCATCCAATGCGTTTGTATTCTTCCCAGTGAATGTTAGCCTTTAAATTTCCATCAGCGTATGAAATGAATCTGGGCTTATCTTGATTGCCACTGATGTTCCCCATCAAATGGTGGTTGCCATATTCTGCAATACTGGCTTTGAGGGCATTGGACAAACGCAACATATCCGGATCATTTCCTGAAAAAACTGGCAGACACTGATCATACATATTAAAGTCGAATTGTGCATCGATGAGTCCTGAACCCAAATAACTGCCTATCAGCTCATGACTGCCATAAGTTTCGCCTATTTGATAAAGCCTTTTTTCTTGTGGCATTCCAACCCTCGTTTTAAGTCTTTTATTGAGGGTTCTCCAAAAATTCAGAGGAATGTGCTTGGTTGCATCGTGTCTGAAGCCATCCAGTTCGAAATTGCTGAGCCAATAGACTGCTGAGTCAACCATGAATTCGGTTACTTTTTGGTTTTCGAGGTCAAGTGTTGGTAAAAAGGTATCAAACCAAGTGGTAAGGCGGTGTTCGTCCCATTTTTGGGTATTCATACTTCCATCGGGCAAATAGAGTGATGTGGCCCAATTGGGGTGTTGGCTATATATGTTGTGTTCAAGATGAACATGATTGGCCACATAGTCGAGAATTACATTGATGTTTCTTCGATGGGCTTCCTCGATCAATTGAGCAAGGGTCGCAGAATCGCCAAATCGCCAGTCAATGGTGGTGGAGGTAACTGGCCAGTATCCGTGGTAGCCCGAAAAACGGGTGTCCGGATCTTTGAAATGCCCCCAGGCAGAGGTTGGATTTTGGGTGATGGGAGATAGCCATATGGTATTAATTCCTAAATCACTGAAGAAGCCTTCTTTTATTTTTTTAAGTATTCCCTGTAAATCTCCTCCCTTGTAATCTGCTTTTGGCAATACTTGTGGATCCTTTATTTCAAAGTCATTTTCCTCAAAGCCATTGTAGAAACGATCAATTAGCGGGAAGTACAATACTGCTGCCTCCCAGTCTTCTCTTTGGATGGAGGCCGCATCAGTGATGAGCTTTCCAGCGGCTAATGGCAATAGAAGTTGATTGGATCTGCCCCAAATACCCGAAGCAAATACCCGTATGAAGCTGCGATCTTTTTTGATACTTATTTCGGGAATGTTTAGAAAAAACTCCTGATCATTTATGCTAACCGCAGGAATCAGATGATTTTCCCAATAGGCGTAAACTTTTGTTAGGGGTAAACTTGACTCGAAATAAATTTTACCT
>CAZYJD010000083.1:0-1580 GCA_964647785.1 uncultured Chitinophagaceae bacterium | reverse complement strand
ATGCGGGGCAACTTGCTTTCGGGTGGTGCATCAAATTTGAGAATGCTGTTGGTTCCGCCCATACCATTCTCTCTGCTTATTGGATTTCCGGGATCGGGTTCTTGTTGTTCATCATTGCCTATGAACCATTTAATCTGATAGGCGTATTCTCCAGGTTTCAACCAGAGATCGGTGTTCCATGCTGTTCCTGCCTTTTGCAATGGGCTTTGCTGGGCGGTCCAATTGTTAAAATCACCTGCAATGAAAGCACTATCAATTCCACTTTGATCGAGGATGCATTCAAAAGGAACTTTTTTTCTGTTGGTGGCGTATGTGGGTATGGAGTAGTAATTTCTTCCTATGTAGCAATTCAAGTTGAACAAGTGATGAGAATCAGATTCTTGAGACAACCTGAGGGCGTAAAGACTGTCCAAGTATTCAATCTGTAAACCCGGCGCATCAAATGAGTCAATCCTGGGCTTTTCAGGGAAATAATCCTGCAAGGGCAGTAAGGTAAAGCCTGTGTCAAGCCTTATTGGTGTTGCAAGACCATAAATCGCTGAAACCTGAGGGATTGAAAATTCAGCGACACGCTTCGTATTGCAAGCGGAAAGCAAGCATATCGTTGAGGCGACGATCAGTGCCAGTTGGCCCCTTATGCGACGCTTTTTTGATCGGTTGATAGCCATTTTGTGTTCGATTTGATGCGGATTAATTGTTTATTAATATGCAGTTCAATTTCCGGACCTTCAATGTTTTTGACCGCTGTTCCTGCTTTTGAAATGGTCAGCTCCAACAAGTTCTCTCTAAAGCGAATTTTGAAGGAAAACGATTCCCATTGTGATGGCAAAAAAGTTGAAAAACTCAATTTGTTCTCCACTACTTTCATCCCGGCAAAGCCTTGGGTGATGCTCATCCAAGTTCCTGCCATACTGGTTATATGACATCCATCTCGGGTATCATTGTTGTAGTCGTCCAAATCCAATCGGGATGTTCTCAAATAAAAACGATATGCTCTTTCCTCATCCCCTAAGCGAGAAGCTAAAATGCTATGAACACAAGGAGATAAACTTGATTCATGCACGGTTAAGGGCTCATAAAAGTCAAAATGCCTTTTGAGGGTTTCAAAATCGAATTCATCTTCGAAGAAATACATTCCTTGTAAGGTATCCGCCTGTTTGATATAGCACGATCGAAGTATGCGGTCCCAACTCCAGTGCTCTACAATTGGAAGTTGTGAATCGGGAATTTCACTTACGGTAGTAATTTCTTTATCAAGAAACCCATCTTGTTGCAAGAAAATTTTATGCTTTTCATCATACGGATAGTACATCTGTTCGGCTATTTCTTGCCATATTTTCCATTCTTCTTTTGAGCAATGTGTTTTTTCCAGCAGCTGCAGAAATGCTTCTTTGTGGTTCAATTCAATGTTTTCCCATTGCTCGGCGGCGTATTTCAGGCACCAAGCTGCCAAGTAATTGGTGTACCAGTTATTATTTACGTTGTTCTCAAACTCATTTGGACCGGTTACCCCTAAAATGACATAGCGCTGCTTTGGTTTGCTCCAATTTACGCGCTGTGCCCAAAAGCGTGCAATTCCC
>CAZYJD010000082.1:174-8349 GCA_964647785.1 uncultured Chitinophagaceae bacterium | reverse complement strand
TCCTTTGCCGTTGCGTTGTGCCAGTGCAAAGAGGTTCATGTCTTGTGATTCAAATCCGAGTTGTGCATCGAGAACCAGTAGCATTACATCACAATCCTCTATGGCTCGGATGGATCTCATGACAGAATAGAACTCAATATTTTCAGAAACCTTAGATTTTTTTCGCACGCCAGCCGTATCGAGAATGATAAATTCTTTACCATAGGCGTTGTATCTGGTGTGAATGGTATCCCTCGTGGTACCTGCAATGTCTGTTACAATGTTTCTCTCTTCTCCCAGAAGCGCATTGCATAGGGAGGATTTTCCTACGTTAGGTCTACCAACAAGGGCAATTTTTGGCAATCCATCGTCTTCAATAGATTCATTGCCGCTGGGTAACAATTCAACCAATTTATCAAGCAGCTCTCCGGTGCCACTGCCGCTGGTGGCAGCAACAGGAAAAACTTCATCAAACCCGAGGCCGTAGAATAAAGATGATTCCATGATACGATCGGCATTGTCGCATTTATTTACCACGCATAAAACCGGTTTGCTGGATCTTCTAATCACCCGCAGAAACTCGTCATCCAAATCAGTAATTTCGGTGGTTACATCAACCACAAACAGGAGTACATCAGCCTCTTCTAATGCCAGTTCCACCTGTTTTCTAATAGAACTTTCGAAGATGTCTTCGCTGTTAACAACATACCCCCCCGTATCGATGAGGGTATATTCGGTTTTGCCCCATTCGGCTTTTCCATAGTGCCTGTCGCGTGTAACACCACTTACATCGTCAACAATGGCGCTTCTTTGTCCGGTTAAACGGTTAAACAGGGTGGATTTACCCACATTGGGCCTACCTACTATTGCTACTATCCCACTCATTGATATCCAAATTTTTTAAGCATTCGCTCGTCTTTTCTCCAATTCTCGCGAACTTTCACAAAGGTGCTCAGATAGATTTGTTTACCAAAAAATCTTTCGAGATCGATCCGAGCTTCTGAGCCAACTTTTTTGAGCATTTCCCCCCCTTTGCCTATGATGATTCTTTTTTGTGAACTGCGTTCAACAAAAATCAGGGCCTCTATGCGTATGATGTCGTGTTCTTCTCTGAATGACTCTACCTTTACCTCTACCGAGTATGGAATTTCCTTCGAGTAATTCATCAGAATTTTTTCTCTAATGAGTTCTTCCACCACAAAGCGTTCACTTCGATCAGTTAAATCTTCTTTATCAAAAAAGGGAGGATGGATGGGGGCCTTTTCAATCAGGCTGGACAATACTGCCTTTAATCCAATGCCATGAAGTGCTGAAACCAAATAAGATTCTGAACAATTGTAAGCCTGACTCCACTCAGCGAGCCTTTGTTCATTCCAAGAATCTTCATGGATATCAGATTTGTTGATCAGCAGCAGCGCAGTGGTTTGATGGTGTTTGAGCAATTCTGAGATACCGGTATCCGGAGATTTCTCTCCTCCATCCACCACCACTAGAATAACGTCGGCATCTTCAAGAGACTCTTTTACTGCCGTAATCATGCTTTCTTGCAAAAGATACTCAGGATTTAGAAACCCAGGGGTATCAGAAAAAACCAATTGTAAGTCCTCGGTATTATAGATTCCTTTGATTCGATGACGGGTTGTTTGTGCTTTGGGGCTTACGATGGCAAACTTTTCTCCCAAAAGGGTATTGAGAAGAGTTGATTTGCCTGCGTTGGGTTTTCCTATGATACTCACAAAGGCAGACCGATGATCGTTCTTCTGTTCATTCATTCTGCAAAGTACGCCATAAAAAGCCTATGGAAATCTCAAAACCAACGCCGAGCAGGCTTGTTCAATGAATATGAATAATAAAGTTCTCATCATTGGGGGAAATAGTGGAATTGGAAAAAGCATCGTGGAATTGCTAGAGGCCAAAGGTTCTTATCATATCATAACTGCAAGCAGAAATGATACAGGTGGCGCACCGAACCATCATGATCTAGACATCTTGGAAGAAAGCCCAGACTTCCCCTCAATAGAGGGGCCCTTAAGCGCTTTGATTTATTGTCCAGGAAGCATCCAACTCAAACCCTTTAAACAATTGGCTTTAGATACTTTCAGGTCGGACCTAGAGATCAACACCCTCGGACTTGTGAAGGCATTGCAGCATTATGAAAAAGAATTAAAAGAGGGGAATGCCTCGGTGGTGGCTTTCAGCACCGTTGCGGTATCGCAGGGCATGCCTTTTCACAGCAGTGTTGCCATGGCAAAAGGGGCACTGGAGGGTTTCGTTAAAAGTTTGGCTGCAGAATGGGCACCAAGCGTTCGGCTCAACGCAATTGCCCCATCACTAACCGACACCCCGATGGCAGCCAGGTTGCTCCGGAATGAAAAACAAAGAAGTGCCAGTGAAGAACGTCATCCGCTCAAAAGAATAGGAACCCCCGAAGATGTAGCGAATGCAGCTGTTTTTTTAATAGAAGAACAATCATCTTGGATTACCGGTCAAGTTTTTCATGTAGACGGAGGAATGTCTGCAATAAAGATATGAAAAGGGTAAAGAAAGAAGATCTGCCACAGAAACAGTGCCCCACTTGTGGAAGGCCTTTTGGTTGGAGAAAAAAATGGGAGAAAAACTGGCATAGCGTGGTGTATTGCAGCAAAAAGTGTTCAGGTCAAAAGCAAAGAAAGACAAATGAAAACAGCCATTTGGTGGATACGCAATGATCAACGCCTGGCAGATCAACCCCTGTTGGCAGAAGCAAGCAAATTCGACCGTTTAATTCCCATTTACATCGATGATCCTGTCGCTTCGGCTGTTACTCCGTTTGGCTTCAAAAGGAGAAGTGAGCGCAGAACCCATTGGTTGATGGACTCCTTGGCTATGCTTGATCGTGAACTTAGAAAGCTGGGGTCTCATTTAACCGTTAAACGCGCTGATACCACCGACACTTTGTTGAATCTGGTACAAAAATTTAACGTCAACAGCATTTTAGCCCAAAGGGATTACGGCGAAGAAGAGAGAAGACAAGAAGAAGTTCTTCAATCCAAGACGGGGGGAATACTTCATTTATATGAAGGGCAAACCCTTATTCATCCGGACGATCTTCCTTTCGAGCTGAACATGCTGCCAGAAGTTTTTACCCAGTTTAGAAAAGGGGTTGAACGGGATCTAAACATTAGAGCGTTGACAGAAAAACCAACATCCTTGCCCCCAAACCCGGAGGAGCCATTCTCGTTCAATGAAGAGGGTGTTTTGGAGTTTTCTTTTGCTGCGGGTGAAGAAGCTGCAAGGAGTCGAGTAAACTACTACTTCGAAGAAACCCAAAAGGTTTTGACTTATAAGGAAACAAGAAACGGCTTGTTGGGCATTGATTATTCAACACGGTTTTCGCTCTGGTTGGCCAATGGCAACCTCTCAGCAAGGCAGGTTTATTTCTCACTTCGAAACTTCGAACAGACTTTTGGGGCCAACGAAAGCACCTATTGGGTGCTTTTTGAGTTGCTTTGGAGGGATTACTTCAAGTTTGTCTGGTTAAAACATGGAAAAAAGCTGTTTTTGTCCAAGGGCATTAAAGAAACAGGTCCCGTTACACCCAAGTTAAACAGGCAACAAACCGAACTTTTCGAACGATGGACCAGCGGAGCAACCGGAAATGCCTTCGCAGATGCATGTATGAAAGAACTCTCGTCCACAGGTTTTTTGTCGAACAGAGGAAGGCAAAACGCAGCAAGTTTCTTATGTCATGATTTGAAAACCCACTGGTTGGCGGGTGCATGGTGGTTTGAGAGCCAGCTTCTCGACTTCGACCCTTGTAGCAATTATGGAAACTGGCAGTACATCGCTGGTATCGGAAATGACCCCCGGGTGGGAAGAAAGTTCAACCTGCAAAAACAGGCAGAACAATATGATTCGGGTGCTAATTATCGAAATAAATGGCTGAAATCTTAGTCGGAATCGATTTTGGAGCCAAGCGCTCAGGATTGACAAGTGTGGTTTCTGGGGCCGTAGGAGGCACATTGAGCTGTCACACGATTGAAAAAGGCCGGGATACCGATCTTTGGTTGGAGGAACTGTTGATGCAGCTTCAACCCCGACTGATTGCAATTGACGCCCCATTGAGTTTACCCGGCACATACACCGGCATTTCAGCCAGTGAAGATTATTTCTATAGAAAATGCGATCGAGACTTGGGTGCGATGTCACCGATGTTCCTTGGAGGTCTAACAGCAAGGGCGATGCGCCTCAGAGCGAAGCTGTCTGCTTTTGAATTCATCGAGACATATCCGAGCGCCATTGCAAAAAAAGTGTACCCCGACCTAAACCGGGAAGAAAAAGAGCACTTTGAAGAAAGCATAGAACGCATGAAGCTGCAAACAAGGGCTTTTCATGCCATTGAAATCAAAAAAGTAAGAAAACACGATTTGGATGCATTGCTGTGCTGGCATTCAGCAGCGAGATACCTTTCAGGCCTGGCAATGCCTATAGGTTTGACCAAAGAAGGAATCATTTATCTGTGATATGAACAAGGCCTTACTCGTATTTCCGAACCAATTGTTTGAAGCAGAGCACCTGCCACCAAGGGACACCGTACTTTTTTTAGTGGAAGAACCACTCTTTTTCAATCACGTCAAGTTTCACAAACAAAAACTGGTGTTCTTAAGGGCTGCTTTCAAATCTTACGAGTCCAATTTAAGGCGCTTGGGTTACGATCTCAAGTACATCCCATTCCATGAATTTTCAGGCTGGAAAAAGTTCTTTCAAACGCATGTTGTGCAAGCATGGAGCTATTGGTTCACTGACGACTATCTGTTGGAAAAAAGAATACATGCCGCATCCAAAGAAATGGGCTTCAGGGTGTCCATGAAAGAAAGTCCGCTATTCATTTCACCTTTGGGGGAAACCATTGCTTTGTTGAGCCGGAATAACAAGCCCTTGATGGCCACCTTTTACAACGAACAGCGAAAAAAAACCGGTGTGCTAATGGATGTTGGCGGAAAACCGCTTGGAGGAAAATGGAGTTTTGACGGAGAGAATAGAAAAAAAATCCCTGCGGGCATGGTGCTTCCATCGCCTATGCCGGAAAACAGCACTTTGGCGGTGGAGGAAGCAAAAAAGTATGTAACGCAACATTTTGATGATCACCCAGGCAGCTTTAGTAACTTTCTTTATCCGGTAACACACGATCAGGCCCGCCGGTGGTTTGATACATTCTTGGAAGAACGTTTCCGACATTTTGGAACCTATGAAGATGCCATGGTTTCAAACCACAACAGCTTGTACCACTCTTTGATATCACCATTGCTAAATGTGGGCTTGTTGAACCCCAATTGGGTGGTTAACCGCTTGTTGCAATATGCTGTTGAAAACGACATAGCCATCAATAACACCGAGGGCTTTGTGCGCCAGATAATAGGTTGGCGCGAGTTCATGAGGGGGGTGTACCACTTGTTTGGGTCAAAACAGAGGAACAGCAATTTCTTCGGCAATGATCGCGATCTAGATGAGCGGTTTTATATTGGAAAATCAGGCATTTTGCCTTTGGATTTAATGGTAGATCGATTGCATCATTCAGCCTATAACCACCATATTGAACGCTTGATGGTTGCGGGCAACTGGATGTTGTTGGCAGGTGTACATCCACATGCTGCGTATCGGTGGTTCATGGAAATGTACATCGATGCATGGGATTGGGTGATGGTTCCAAATGTTTATGGAATGAGTCAATATGCCGATGGAGGTTTGGTGACCACCAAGCCATATGTTTCAGGCTCGAACTACATTTTAAAAATGTCTGACTACAAGAAAGGCAATTGGTCGAACGACTGGGATGCCTTGTATTGGAGTTTCATTGGGAGGAACCTTGAGTCGTTTAAGAAGAACCCCAGAATGAGTATGATGTGCCGTCTATATGAGAAGCAGTCGGCAGAGAAAAGAGCGGCTTTTGCAGATAGAGCCGAGCTGATCAGGGGCAATTTGCCCTTGTTCCGTGAGGATGAGGCAATAATGGCCAAGTTTTAAAAGCCACAAAGTGTCCTTCGAGGGCTTGAAATGACCATAAAATCAACTATATTTGCAGTACAAAATCGCGGGATGGAGCAGTGGTAGCTCGTCGGGCTCATAACCCGAAGGTCGCAGGTTCGAGTCCTGCTCCCGCTACTAAAGTAAGTAGGGCCTGTACACATGGGCCCTTTTTTTATGGTTTGCTTTTCGTGTTTTTGGGGACCGTATGGGGTACAAAAAATCAAATAGTTGTAAGTGTAGAGGACTCAGTACATGTAACTACTTTGTAAAAGTGTAACCTTAACCCCCTCATGAAACCTTGGTTCGTTGGAAAAACACCACACCTCACACAACCTCGGGCTGACACATCTCACCCATCAGTGTGATTTTTGTCACCAAAGGGGTGCGTAAAATGGACTCACTTGGCAAGTCATTAAAATATCATGAAAAATCACTATCAAGTTTTAATTATTGGAGGTGGAACGGCCGGTTTAATGGTGGCAGCCCAGCTAAAGAGGCAAAAACCAAACATAGATGTTGGCATACTTGAGCCTTCCGAAAAACATGTTTATCAACCAGCATGGACCCTCGTTGGTGCCGGAACGTTTGACTACGACAAGACCATTAGGGATGAAAAAGATTACATACCTTCTGGCGCCGATTGGATCAAAGACTACGCAGATAAATTAGATCCTGCCAATAATGTGGTGGTCACCCAATCTTCAGGAAACATCAGCTATGATTATTTGGTGGTTGCGCCTGGTTTGGTGATGGATTTGGATGGAATAGAAGGGCTGCGCGACGCCATGGAAACCGATAGTGTTTGCAGCAATTACATCGATCCAGAAAAAACGTGGAACATTGTTAAAAACTTCAAAAAAGGCAATGCCGTGTACACACAACCAACCACGCCCATTAAGTGTGGTGGAGCTCCTCAAAAGGCTGCTTATTTAGCTGCAGATTACTTTAGAAAAGAGGGCCGCAGTACAGACATAAATTTGGTTTTTGCAACACCCGGATCTGTGATTTTCGGAGTGAAAGATTTTGCACCGGCATTGATGAATGTGATTCATCGCTATGGCATTCTTTTGAAAACATTCTATGCGCCGGTTAAAATAGATGGCGAAAAAAAGGAGATTCATTTCAAATATTCAAAGCCAGGAGAAAATGCCTGTGTGGTTACAGAAGACAACAAACTAAACGAGTATATCGAAGGCAACTCAACCATAGTGATGCCATATGACATGTTGCATTTGGCACCACCCCAGAAAGCTCCTGACTTCATTTCCAATTCTGCCTTGGCCCACCAAGAAGGGGGCTCAAAAGGCTGGATGGATGTGGATGTAAACACCCTTCAGAGCAAGGTGTACCCCAATGTGTTCGGACTTGGTGACGTGGCGGCACTGCCCACAGCGAAAACAGGCGCAGCGGTAAGAAAACAAGCTCCTGTGGTGGTTTCTAATTTGATCAACCTAATCGAAAAGCATAAACTCAATGGCAAAAAGTATGAAGGCTATTCAAGTTGTCCACTGGTTACAGGCTATGGCAAAATGGTGCTGGCAGAATTCAAATATGACAATGTAAGAGATTCAGACCCATTGCTCAGCAAAATGGTTGATACCACCAAAGAGCAATACAGCATGTGGTTGCTTAAAAAGTACGGTCTTCCTTACCTTTACTGGAACCGAATGCTAAAAGGAAAAATGTAAGGCGTTGTACGTCTACCCAACATAAAAAAGGAGGCTTAAGGGCCTCCTTTTTTTATCCCGGGTACTTGTTTTTTTGGAAAAGAACCTCTAAACGAAGAACTCATCCATAGCTGACAAAATAAAAAAGGGAGCTTTTGACTCCCTCTGGTGGTGTGGGGCGGCCCGCCGCGGCGGGGAACCGCCGACTAAACCTGACTCAACTTCTGGAAGAACTCTGAGATGATGCGATCTCTATGCTCCCGACCAATACCAGATTTGAACCATTTTTCACGCATCAAAGCCTGGCTTTTAGAAGAGAAGGTCTCAAAGTGAATAAGCAGCCAAGGCCTGAACCGATAAGTAAAAGCTCTTTTATTCTCAACAGAGAAGTTATGCTGCTTCATACGCTTGAACAAATCAGCGGTGAATCCAACATAAGATTTGTTGTTTTTTTCAGAATAAAGGATGTAAACGAAGAACTCATCCATAGCTGACAAAATAAAAAAGGGAGCTTTTGACTCCC
>CAZYJD010000082.1:0-74 GCA_964647785.1 uncultured Chitinophagaceae bacterium | reverse complement strand
TCTGGTGGTGTGGGGCGGGATCGAACCGCCGACACATGGATTTTCAGTCCATTGCTCTACCAACTGAGCTACCG
>CAZYJD010000081.1:0-8597 GCA_964647785.1 uncultured Chitinophagaceae bacterium | reverse complement strand
TTGAACGACCACTACCCGCTTTGGGGTTGTAGATAACAAGCAAACGATTTTGCATTTAAAAGGATAAAAATAGACTAGGACGGCAAAATAATGGTTTACAGTATTTTTTCGTCGAAGTTTATATTATTAGTTGCAATTTTCGCGGGCAGTTAAAAAATCATTAGAGGGCAAAAGGGGATTTTTTATTTTTGACGGACGTCAGTATGGAAAGAATAGCAATTGTAGGAGGAGGCCTCGCAGGCTCATTAATGGCAGTTTATTTCGCTAAACGCGGATTTGAAGTGCATGTATTTGAACGCAGACCGGATATGCGAAATGTCGATATCCCAGCCGGGAGGTCCATTAACTTGGCCTTGAGTGTCAGAGGGATTACGGCCTTAAAAAAGGTTGGACTGGATACCGATGTGCTTTCTTCTGCCATTCCAATGTATGGAAGAA
Source organism: uncultured Chitinophagaceae bacterium (assembly GCA_964647785.1). GTDB lineage: Bacteria > Bacteroidota > Bacteroidia > NS11-12g > UBA9320 > CAZYJD01. The sequence continues at coordinate 8,159 of CAZYJD010000081.1, read as the reverse complement.
TGATGCACGACCGCGAGGGGAATTTGGCTTATCAACCTTATGGAACGGAGGGACAATGCATCAATTCTGTGTCCCGGGGTCATTTAAATATGCGACTCCTCGAGTTGGCCGACGAAAACGACAAGGTGAATTTGTACTTCAATCACCGCTGCACTGGAGTGAACCTCGATACCGGCCATATTCAGTTTGAAAATGCACAAGGAGAAAAGCTGAACTTTCAGGCCGACCGCATCATTGGTGCAGATGGGGCCTATTCCGCCATTCGCATGGAAATGCAAACCACCGGACGCTTCAATTACTCGCAGGATTATCTCAATCATGGCTACAAAGAATTAACCATCCCTCCAACTGCAGATGGAACATTTGCCATGGATCCCGACTCACTTCATATTTGGCCCAGAGGGGAGTATATGATGATCGCTCTGCCCAATCCAGATAAGTCATTCACCTGTACGTTGTTCTATCCTTTTGAGGGCAAGAACAGCTTCAATAGCATCCAAACACCGGAAGATGTCATGAATTTTTTCAAGGAAGAATTTCCGGATGCAGTTCCGCTCATGCCCAGGCTGATAGAAGATTTCTTTGAAAACCCAACAGGAAGTCTGGTTACTGTGCGCTGCAACCCCTGGGTGAGAGGCAAAGCCACGTTGCTGGGTGATGCCTGCCACGCGGTGGTGCCATTTTACGGACAAGGCATGAATTGCGCCTTTGAAGATTGTTTGGTGTTGGACCAATGCCTCGAAAAATATTTGCCCGATTGGGAGCAGGCGCTTGCGGCCTATGAAAATGAAAGGATTGATAATGCCAATGCCATCGCAGATCTAGCGCTTCAAAATTTCATAGAAATGCGCGATTTGGTAGGAGACCCGGAATTCTTGCACTTTAAAAAGGTTGAACACGATCTGTGTGAACTGTACCCAGAATTCTTCAGGTCGCAATACGAATTGGTAACCTTCACCAATGAACCTTACAGTTTTGCCCAGAAAAGAGGGGCTCAAAACTCCGAATTGGTTAAGAAACTGATTGCCGAAGGGCTTGAAAATCGGTTGAGCGATCGTGCGTTCATGCTTTCGTTTTTTGAAACCAATCGATCTTTCGCCTCTAGCTGATGAAGCGCTCCCGCCTTGTCGGTGACTTTTTTGTTGTTCAGCTGCTCAATTTTTTGGTTAAGCCGCTGTGGCTGCTCGTTATTGATCGCGAGGTACAAAATCAACTCCCTGAAGGGATGTATGGCGATTACTTTAGTTTATTGTCGCTCACCCTTTTGTTTTCCGTGGTGCTGGATCCGGGCTTGAATAACTTTCAGGCGAGCCATTATGCCAAGTATCCTGAAGAATGGTACGCAGGCCTGATCAGCAGCATGAAATCAAAAGCATGGTTGAGTTTGATATTTGTGGCCTTGGTTGTTACTGCTGCCATCATAACCGGTATTCAAGGAAGTAGTTTCCAGCTGTTTTTGGGGGTGTTGGGCTTACAAATATTGTCTGCATGGATTCTGCATCTCAGAAGTTTTTTATCGGCATTGCAGCTCTTTCGTACAGATGGCCTGGTGGCAGCCTCCGATAAATTAATTGCAGGAATCGCGCTGTCGGTTATTTTGTTTGCATTGCCCGGTTCAGGCGTCACCATTGTAGCCTTTGTTCTGATTCAGGCCCTGGCCATGTTGGTGGTGCTGGTTGCATTGCTTGTGCTGCTGCTTAAAAAAGCAGGAAGAGAAAATCGCATGAGCACCCATCAACAGAATTTGCGTCAAATGCTGTCAAAAACTTGGCCTTACGCATTATTGGGCATCCTGATGATGGCCTACACCCGAACGGATGCCGTCATGTTGCGCTCTCTTCATCCCAGAGGATTGCTGGAGGTGGATGTGTATGCCATGGGTTTTAGATTGCTCGATGCCGCCATTATGGTGCCTGCCCTGCTCGCGGGCATGTTGCTCCCCATCTTCTCAGCCGCTGCCCGCAGTCGATCTCAAATCAGAGGGCATGTATCATCAGCTTTGGCCATTTTACTTTTCCCGGCCATTGCACTGGCCACGCTGGTATTTCTGCACAGTGGTCTGCTCGGAGGCTGGTTGTATCCCGATAAATTTAATGAACAAGCAGCGCTTTCTATGTCGTGCTTGCTCATTGCTTTTTTGCCGTCATCACTCATCTACATTTTCGGAACCCTTCTCACGGCTCGCACCCAATTAAAGATGCTAAATCTATTGGGTGCCTGTACGCTTGTACTCAACATTTTACTCAACCTCTTACTGATCCCAAACCATGGGGCTTCAGGTGCGGCCTTTTCCACACTCGGAACCCAGGCGTTTTTTGCTTTGGGGTGCATGTTTTTTGTGCGTGATTTAGGCCTTGGATCCCTCTTTCTTCAGTGGCTAAGGGCGCATTGGTTATTGTTGCTGCTTTTCGTTGCAGTGGTGCTATTTTCTCCTTTGTGGTTGTCTGCAATACAGGCTTTTTCTTTAACTGCTGCCATAGCGTTGATCGGCACACTTTACCAATGGTCGAAGCACGCCGGTATGATATCCGCTTTAAGAAATAAGGGGTAAAGACACAGTTTGCTATTTTTGCAGGCATTTGGAAAAAGGATTATGACATCTCGACAGGACACTTTTAGCTTCATACACATCATTGGGTTTATCTGGAAGAACAAATGGATTCTTCTAATTGTGGGCCTGGTGGCCGGTTTGGCAGCAGCCATTTTTAGTGGCCCTGCTTTCATTGCGCCCAAATACAAAGCTGAAGCAGAATTCTATCCCACCACCATCAATAGCATCGGAAATGCTTTTTTTACTGATCTCACCCAACGCGAGCAAGATGTGCTTGCATTTGGAGAAGAAGAACAGGCCGAATATGCCCTCCAGCTTTTGCAGTCTTCAGCCCTCCTAGGCAGGGTTATACGTAATTTCAACCTCATGGAGCATTATGGTATTTCTGCAGAAGGCAGGCAGCCCAAGACCGATTTGAACAGAAAAATTCAGAAGAATATCAAGTTCAAAAGAACACGAGGTCTTTCGGTTAAGATTGTGGTGATGGATGAAGACCCTGAGATGGCGGCAAAACTGGCCAATGGCATTGCATTGATTTACGATACGGTTAAAACGGAAGTGCAACAACAAGTGGCCCGGGAGGCTTTGGCAGTGGTAGGAGATGAGTTCAAGAAAAAAGAACAACAGGTTTGGGAAATCCGTATGAAGTTGAAAGAACTAGCCGATATGGGAATCACCAATTACGATGAACAAAGTAGGGCCATCAGTGAAGAAATCTACAAATTGAAATCAAAAGGAGGCAACCAAAGCATGCTCAAAGAACTGGAGAACCAGCAGCAAATACTTGCCAAATATGCCGGTGAATTCACCTATTACGATGAAACCCTGCAACTGGAACTGGAAGAGCTGAGTAAATTGAGAAAACGCTATGAAAAAGCCAAGGTAGATGTGGAGAAAACCATCACCCATAAATTCATGCTCACCTCGGCTGATGTCCCTGAAATAAAAGCTTGGCCCGTGCGCTCACTTTTAACTTTAGGCATCACAGCGCTTTCAGTCTTTTTAGCACTGATATTTATGTTGATCAGAAATCAACTGAAAGAAGTGGCATGACCAGTTTGAAGGAGCTCATCGGCAAGCAATGGTTGCTCGCGGTATGGCTGCCCGTTCTTTCATTCGTGGCTCTTTCACTGCTTTCGTTGGGCCTGGATAGTTGGTATCCCATATTGATTGCGCCCGCTTTGATTGCCATTTACTTGGTTTTTTTTAAAACCTATCAGGCGTATCAGTTACTGTTGTTTTTAATCCCCTTAAGCATCCCGGTTACAGATGTGGGTGGAGGGCTCGGCATGAGCTTGCCGGCTGAACCTTTCATATGGCTGCTATTTGTTGGACTTGTTTTGCACTTTTTTTCGGGCGCCCGAGTGGATGCAGATGTCATAAAGCACCCCATCACCATTTGCGTGCTCCTCTATATGATATGGACATTGGCGAGTACCTTGGTTTCTTCCATGCCCCTGGTTTCAGTGAAGTACAGCTTATCCACCCTGTGGTTTCTGGCAGTTTTTATGGTTTTACCGGTCTATTTATTTCAGAAGAAAATAGCCTTCATCCACACCTATTTTCAATGGCTACTGTGGGGCACTGTTATTCTCGTGGCTTACACGCTTGTGAAACATGCCGGTGGTGGGTTCAGCAGACCCTATGCCCATACAGCAATGCGACCGTTTTTGCCGGACCACGGGGTGTACGCGGCTTTGTTGGCCATGCTCATTCCCTATGGTGCCATGGCATTTGTTAAAGGTTCGTTTTTCGGCATGGGATGGCTGAAGAGAAGCATGCTCGGTGCGGCTGCATTCGTCCTATTATTGGGCGTTGTTTTTTCATTCACCCGCGCTTCCTGGATTAGTTTAGCGGTGGCTGCTTTGGTAACGGCCTTGCTCGTTTTTCGGGTTCGTCTCTGGATGTTTGTTTCAGCCCTTGCGATTTTCTTAGGGCTGGTGTTGTTTTTTTGGGCGGATATCACCAATGAGTTGAGTCGAAATACCCAAGGCTCGGATGATGACTTTGCCAAGCATTTGTCATCCGTTTACAACATTTCTACCGACCCCTCTAATCTGGAGCGCTTGAACCGATGGGACTGCGCATTGGATATGTATGATGAACGACCATTGTTGGGCTGGGGCCCGGGAACTTACACTTTTCAATATGCCCCTTTTCAGAAATCATATCGCCTCACCCTCATCAGCACCCATGCCGGAGATGTCGGAAACGTGCATAGCGAATTCCTGAGACCCCTGGCAGAATCGGGATTGATGGGGGCCATTTTTTTCTTTGCCATCGCCCTTTTTGCTTTTTCAATTGCGTGGAAAAGCTATGAGCGAAGCAAGAATCCTGAGCATCGGTTTTTACTTTTGGCCATCATCGCTGGCTTCAGTACCTACCTGTTTCATGGTTTGGTGAACAACTATCTCGATTACGATAAAATTGCCGCACCTTATTGGGGGATGATTGCTGCCATTTTGGTGTTAAATCTCAAAATAAAGAAAGAAAAGGCATGAACAATCCATCGCGTCAAGCTTTGCGCAGGTTCTTTAGTGATCCACTGGCTTTGGCAGGAAGTGTTTTCATGTTGTTCATATTTCTGGTTGCGGTGTTCGCATACCACTGGGCGCCAGACCCCAGCACCAATGCCAATCGAATGCTTTTGCCCAATGCGCTTGCCACTCCGGGATCCACCTATCAGTATCTCGAAAAAGTTGGTCGTGCTGAAAGAGACTGGCTCAACGGCTCCGGTTCTGCAGATGTGGTGGCGGTAGACAGCAGTAGAAAGGCCAATCATATGACCGAGGTTTTGTTAAAGGATAAGCCCAATTGGCAAAGCGTTTCCGATAGCATGCAATTAAAAACGGGTGTTTATCACTTAGGAGCGGATCGTTTTGGAAGGGATCTATTAAGTAGATTGATTTTAGGGGCAAGGGTTTCGCTATCCGTAGGTTTACTGGCAGTAATCATAGCTTTGGGAATTGGATTGATCATGGGTTTGTTGAGCGGTTTCTTCGGTGGACTGATTGACCGGATGATCATGTGGTTGATCAATGTGGTGTGGTCCTTGCCAACACTATTGCTTGTGATTGCTATCTCCCTGGCATTGGGCAAAGGCTTTTGGCAGGTTTTCATTGCGGTAGGACTGACCATGTGGGTAGATCTGGCCAGGGTTGTCAGAGGGCAGGTGAAATCCATCAGAGAACAGGAGTATATCCAGGCAGCAAAGGTGCTCGGGTTTTCTAATTTCCGAATAATGTTCCGACATATATTACCCAATATATGGGCGCCGGTAATAGTCTTGTCAGCTGCCAATTTTGCTTCTGCAATTTTGCTGGAAGCCGGTTTAAGCTTTTTGGGGATGGGGGTGCAACCTCCTGCACCAAGTTGGGGGATGATGATCAAAGAGCATTACTACTACATTGTGTTTGATGCAGCACATTTGGCCATTTTTCCCGGATTGTGCATCATGCTAACCGTGATGAGCATTAATTTTATTGGAAATGGATTGCGCAACGCACTGGATGTGAAACTGTGAATCAACCAATTTCTACTTCACCTGAATAAACCATTTCGGCAGGTCCTTCAAGAAAGATGTTCTCGAAGCTCTGATCGGAGTAGTTGAATCCTACTTGCAATGTTCCTCCTCGAGTCTCCACCATGATGAGATGGTTGCCTTGGGCAAGTTGTCTGAATTGGTGTAAGGCAATGGCAGCGGCCGTTACCCCCGTACCACAACTGAGTGTTTCGGCTTCTACCCCACGCTCATAGGTCCTCATTTTAAGGCTGTTTTCTGAGGTAGGCCAAATGAAATTAACATTGGTGCCAGCGGGTTCAAATGCTTCATCATATCGTATGGCAGAGGCGATCGCCTGAAAATCGGCCATGTCTAAATCAGCCTTCTGTGCAACATAATGCGGAGATCCCGTATGGATAAATAAGGCTCCATCCTTGAGTTGCTTCAATTGCTGCAACTTGCGCATTTCTATACGAATGCTATTCGGTTTTATCCATGCCCGGTGTGCGCCATCAATGGCCATAAAGCTGCAGGAAGTCTTTTCGCCAAGAATTCCCTGGTCTCGGGCAAAAGCCACCGCACAACGACTGCCGTTTCCACAAAAGCTTTTAGAACCATCGGGATTGTAAAACAACATATCAAAGTCCATCTCCGGATGTTGCTCCAATAGGATCAACCCATCACTTCCAATACCAAATTTCCGGTCGCAGAGCCATTGCACATCAGAAGTGCTCAGCTCTAGTTTCCCTTTCATGTTATTGATGAGAATGAAATCGTTTCCGGTGCCTTGATATTTGAAGAACTTCATTGCTGCAATTGCTCTAAAAGTGTCGGGTCTGTAAGGGCTTTAAATCGCATCCCGCTGTCATTTCTGCTCAGCATGTACCATTTTTCATTTCTGAGCATGTAAAGATTTGAAGCCAGTTTATTAAAGCTCAGTTGCTCTTTTTCACCAACGCCATAAAGAATCAAGTTGGTTTCATTGTATTTATAGCCGATGTAATTCACCGGCGATTTCCAATACTCAACTTTCAAGACCTCTGTACCCGTTGTTTTAATCTCCGCAGTGGTTTCAGCTCCGGGTGCGCTGTCGGCTTTTTCTTTACCTGCCTTTTTTCTGCCGAAGAGGCTTTTGTTTTCCTCTGATGTGCTCACCGCCTGTTCCACCAGCGTCAATACACGCACATTGAAGGTCGCTTGTGCTATCAATTCATCTTTTTTTACCACCACCTCTTCAGCAAGCTCAACAGATTCAGCTTTGGGCGCATCAAAAAGTACATCAAGTTCGTCACCGCTTTCATCCTCAACTTCCATGATCAATGGTTCTTCAATAGGTTCTTCATTGTCTTCCATGGCCAGAAGAGGCTCCTCAAAAACCGCACTGTCAAAGGTGTTTTGTATGCTGTCAGAGGGCGGGTTTCCGGTGGTCTTCGGTTCCTGAATGCTTGGCGCGGGCTTCACCAGACCGGGTTTAATTTCTTTCGGATCGGAAGTAGGCTTCACATAATATTCAATCACAAAAAAGGCCGAGACAAACAATACCATGATGGCGGCACTGGCATACATCCAACGCTGCCCCCAACTATTGCCGTAATATTTAACTTCAGCTTTTTCTTTTAATAATGATTTGAGTTCCTTTTTTCTTGCCTCGACCATCTGTGTTTGAATAAGCCTTTGCACATATACGTCATAGGCAAAGTCCGGGTCGTTTTTCATCCGAATTCGGAACACATCCAATTCTTCCCCAAACAACTCGTTGTTCAGGTAACGATCAATTAGTTGGTATGTATCTTCCGGTTTCATCAGTCAAAAAAATCCTCTTTCCGGTAGGCATCTTTCACCATGCCTTCAAGTTTCTTGTAACATTGGTATTTCTTGCTCTTTACAGTATCGGTGTTGGCAAACCCGAGTTTTTCGGCGATTACTTTATTGGAAAAGCCGTCAAAATAAAAGTAGGACAACAGTTTACGGCAGGTTTCATCCATTTCCGCTATGATTTCATGAATGGCAGTTAGGTCAATTCTCGATAGGGCATTGAACTGATCACCTTCTGCCTTCTCACGTTCAGTGCCAGTTTCATCAATTCTTACCAGGCGATTCTTCTTC
>CAZYJD010000080.1:0-8609 GCA_964647785.1 uncultured Chitinophagaceae bacterium | reverse complement strand
TTTTTTTACGGCATTATTCATTTCTATTCTTTAGAAATTTATATGCTGCTTGCAAAGCAGACGAAACGGCCTGATCCATATCTAAATATGCATAATGCCCCAAACGTCCTATCAGCGTTAAATTTTCAGGAACCATATTCACATATTTTTGATACAATGCACGATTCTTACTCTTTACGTCTTCAATGGGGTAATATCTTTCCATTTCTTTATCAATGAAGTTGCAAGGCTCTTCACTGGTTAAAATCGTATTTTTCAATGAAATATCAGCATTCTCTGGCAGATGAGCCCAATCCGTCATTCTGGTATAGATACTTTGTACGGTATAATTCACTTGCATGACAGGAAGTAACTGAGAAATGGGATAAGTTACATGTCTGAATTTAATCGATCTATAGGGCAGGACCCCCAACTTAAAATGGAAGTACTCATCAATTGATCCCGAATAGAAAATGTGCTCATACCCTTTCTCATAATCATGATGAAAGGGGGTGTTCAGGTGTACAAAAATTTTAGGATGCATGAGCATATTATCAACCATAGAGGTATAACCTTCATCGGGTATAGCTTGAAACGAATCATTTAAGAAGTAATACTCAGAATCATCCACTCTATCTCTGATTCTATTCAAAACAGATGGATGCAATTCTTCAAGTTCTCTTCCCCACATTTTCTTCGAATAGGGGCGATAGTAAATGTTCAGAATCTCCTCTTTGGTTCTGTATTTCTTTTTCTCGCTTTCGGTTAATGGAAATACGATTAATTCCCCCTGAGGATTTAAAGCCATCACCTTGTGCCTGTAAGGAGACCATCCTGTAAAACGACTCAGAAAATCCACAACTTTCTTGTTATTGGTATGAAATAAATGAGGCCCATAAAAATGATATCTTATTCCATCCTCACTCTTTAAGTCATATACATTCCCTCCTATATGCCCTCTTTTCTCGAGTATGTCCACTTGAAAATCATGATCAGCAAGAACCCTGGCAACAGTGCTGCCTGATAATCCCGCTCCTACAATCAATACCCTTTTCACCTTATGATTAAAATCGTTGCCTCACTAAATACCAAAGGTATTTGTATACCAAACGAATACTTCTCGGTGGAAAAAAAGTATCCAATGACTTCAACGCTGGCATGGAAGAATTAAAGCTAAAACTCCTCGTATAACCCAACATAATACCTCCATTTGAATAGTCGTATTCCAAACTTTTTTCTATTGGCTTTAAGTTAGATGACCATGTTTGTATGGGATTTGAACAGCCTCTTGTTGAAATATAATATTCTGCTCTCACCTCTTCTAAAGGCTTGGAAGCAGTCAAATCAATATCCAGGTCCAATTTTGAAAGCTGGGGAAGCCACACTTTCACCATCGCAATGTTAGGATTCAGGTACACATCATAGCTGCGAATGAAAGTTAGACAAGCATTAAGCCCTCCCCTCCCCATCAAGGGTGATTGAAAAAAAGAGGATGCGGTTTTGTGGTGCTCTCCTGCATCTCCAAAATTGGTAACCACAGATGCCGGAGGATAGAGTACTTCCTTGCCTTGATCCAATAAATAGGCCGCATAACTCTTTTTCCATGAGTTCGTCCACGAACTGATGAATGCAGGCACAATCGCATCTTCATCTTTATCGAGTTTCAGCCAACCATCAAAAGATTCAACCTCATTTTTTAACATTAAAAATCCTGAGGAACAAGGAAATGGCGTGCTGTAGCAAAACGGTTCCTGATAGAAACGATAAATCCCATTGGATGGGTAGAAATGCTGGTGGTAAAAAGCAAAACTCGAATAATGCCTGAGCTTCTCCATGTGATTCATCAAAAGCTCCGTGTATTCTGTAAACACAGGCGACACCCATAAGTCATCTTCCAAAAGAATGATGCCATCGTAATTCTTACCTATTTGTATGCAATGGAGGATGTGTTGTTTCAGTCCGAGTTTTGGATCGTGTATTTTCAGATCCTTCTTCCCGTATTGCCAAACATATTCCTGCGCTACTTTGATCACCTCCGGATGACTTCCATCTATGGATATGATTAAATCCGTGTCCAGCCCATTTGCCGTGGGCTGCAACGACTTGAGCAAACGCTCCAAACTTTTCGGTCGATCGTGTGCTGCTATGACAATGGGGATGCGCATGGGTCTGCAAGTTAAAAAATCATTCGGCACCCTTTAAAACTTGATACAAAATAGTTCAGCTCAGATGGAACAAAGTGCTCAACCATTCATGCAGGGAGCATCTTTTACTCTATGCACAATACTTTCTACCCCCTACCCATGTTATTGCTCATTATTTGCAAAATTTCATCTTAGATCGGCATAAATGAGCCCATGCATGCTGCTCTAACATAATTTGACGCAAATAAATTTTTGAAAAAAATTATTTCGTTGCTTTCTGAGCTGAGCTTCGACTTCATCCATCCGCCAACTTTGATCTCAGATTTCAGCCGGGCCCAATGCTGTAATTCTTTAAACATAAACTAAAACACTAAAAGTAAACGCTATGAACTCAATTCATCAAAACCCTGTTTTCTGGCAGGCCCTGGTCAAAAGATTTCACCTGGCCTGCCTTCTTATCCTCACATTTATTTCCTCTGTTGCTCAAGCCCAAGATGAGTATGAAGAACAACAAGATCCGACACCCGGGTTCAAATTACCCACCTATACCGAGCGGTTCGACACCCTATTCCGAGGCAATCGCGATCGAATTCCACATGGAATCCTTTACGACCGCGTATATCCTTTTGCAGCCCTCGATAAAAACGAGCCCTGCGATACCTTAAAGGATGCATACGACATCTTTCAAGCTTGGTCGGAAGCTGAACGCAGTGCTTACACACCCATCACGGGCATTGCCTACAGCGAGATGCGCCATCAAACGGACATGCTGCACTTGCAAAATAGAATTGCAGCCATTGCAGTGGATGTGAACATGGCCACCATCGATACCAATGCCTTCAATGATGGTCGCCTGATCATAACGCCGGATAGCTTTGTCATCGACGCTGGAAAAGAATCTCCTTACACAAGCTTCCGCGCACAAAGAGTGGGCCTTTCAAAAACAGAACTCTATACCGACATACGGTACACCATTGTATTCGATCACACCTTTATCCTCAGCAATAACGAAACAAAGGCCGACCGCCTTAAAATTAAATTACCCAATGGAGAAGTGGTGGTGCTTACCCCCAATGAAGAATACACCTTCGAACTCACCAAACTGCTTGAAGGTGAATGGACCCTCACCCTCGAATCTGACGATGACCCCACCGACATCTGCAACACCATCATCATGAACCCTATCGGCCCCTATTACCCACAGGCCATTGGAAATTGTACCGAAGGTGAAAAATGGATCATCGAATCAGACATCCCTTTCAGAGGCTACCTCGAAAGCGACTATACGACCAGCCTCGCAAACGCACATGTGTATTATCACCTCACCCCGGGCAATCAATGCAAAATCATGAAACCGGTGATCATCCTCGATGGGTTTGACCCAGAGGATAAGAGGTCTTTCGACAAGATTTACACAAATAACTTGAATTATAATAAGAATAGTAGAATCCAAAACTTGGGAACTGATTTAAGGCTTGAAGGCTATGATGTTATTGTCCTAAACTTCCCTGTGCTGGGGGATAAGGAAGCGCTCAACGGCAGATCGGATGTCAAACTCTTCGACCCCAATGGAACCTTCCTAAAAAAAGTGGACCGCAAGGGACGCGATGGAGGGGCGGACTACATCGAACGCAATGCCTTTTTGCTGGTGAAACTCATTCAGGAAGTGAATGCAAAACTCAAGGCCAATGGCAGCCATGAAAAACTGGTGGTTGTGGGTCCCAGCATGGGCGGACTCATCAGCCGTTACGCCCTCGCCTATATGGAAGCCCGTGATGACGAAGGCAAGCCCAATATGGAGCACAACTGCCGCCTTTGGATGAGTTTCGACTCCCCGCATCAAGGGGCTAATATCAGTGCAGGTACCCAATACTCAACTGAATTTTTTTCAGAAAATCTCAAGAAAGTTGAACAACAAGACCTTTATCACAAAACCCTGCGTTCTGTGGCCGCCAGACAAATGTTGGTGCTCTCTACACCATCTTATTATGGCACAATGAATTTCAGAAGTACTTTGTTTAAAAAAGAATTCAAAAATGCATTAACCACAAACGGTCTTACTAACTCCTCTGGCTATCCGGACAAAACAAGAAATGTGAGCTTACTGAATGGCACTTTGAACGGAACACGCGATTTTAAACCTGCTCAGTTCGATGTTTTTATTGAAGCAAAAAAAGCTGGTCTACAGGTATTCAAGTTTATTACCCGAACGGCCCCAGACAATGGTAAGGATGCCATAATCTTTGAATATTTTCAGAGGCATGCAATCAAAATATCAAAAAAGATCAAATTACCGGGAGGATCAATAGCAAGCGAATTAACACTAACCAATAACAGACCTGAGCTCTTTCAGGATAGTGATCAAGGAAGCTACTATCAGCAAACAAAGAAATTATCTGAACTGGTGAATAAAACATTAAAGGATGAAGGTGTTAACAACATCAAAGTATACTACGACAATCTAGACTTCACCTTCATCACCAGCTTCAGTGCACTTGATATTGACAAAAATAAGTACCTGAATATCAATGCCAATTTGCAAAATACTGATCTTGTTTGCGAGGGAAGTACGCCTTTTGACGCCTATTATGTCCCAAATAAAAATCAGCCCCACATCTACCTCGATGAAGACAATGTAGAATGGGCTTTGGCTGAAATCAGCAAGGGGCGTCCCGGTTGTGAGGGCATCTGTCCGGAGGTCAAAACTTGGAACAACGCCATCTGTAATGGAAGCAGGGCTGCGTTTGAGTTGGGCAATCTGCCGAAGAACAAAACCTACGGCATTCATTGGACGGCCGACACCAAACTCTTCAGCTTTGTGGGGTCCAGAACCGATGCCAAAGCAGTGGTCGAAGCCAATAATAAAAGCAATCAATACAGCGGTTTTGTTCGTGCCACGGTTCTTCTTCCCTGTGCCCCCAACAAGGTATTTGAAAGGGAAGTAATCGTACCCAGCACCAAGGCAGAGATCAAAGGCGTGGATCAAATGTGTCAAGGGACTTTATCCAAATTTGAAATGAATACCGAAACGACCGCCTTCAACTTCCGCTGGTATTTCGGCGATGCCAATGGTATTTACCAAAATGGATCCCCTTACCACAACATGCCGGCACCCAAAAACAGCGGCCGTGCAACAACCCATAAAAACACGGGTACATTTGGAGGAGAACGCAGTGGTATCTACACCTTGTATGGAGAAGCTTACAATCAATGCCAAGAGCGCATTACAGCCAGCAAGCAGTTGAGCGTATTGCCGAGGAGCCATTGCAATAAGCTCAAAAATGATGTAAGTGAAGCCGAGTTGCTCTACCTCTACCCCAACCCAAGCCGGAGTGCCTGGACCCTTCAATTGCCACCAAGTGCCGCGCTCACTGTTACCAGCTACCGTTTGTATGATCAAACCGGACGATTGCTCGTAAACGAACAGCCGAAAAAGGCATTCGTTGAAGTGCCCGGAGAACGCCTCTCCAACGGACAGTACCTCCTGCAGATTCAACTCTCTAATGGAACATTCCTTCAGAAAAAACTCATCAAATACTAAAATCATGAAGACTAAATTAATTTGGATCATGCTCATGCTCCCCCTGCTCTTTGCATGGGGGGCCTGCAGCGAGGGCGAAGAATTGCCCGAAAACAACGAACTCAAACTGCCCGCTTTGAGCCAGGAAGGCAAGCAATACCTGGCATGCAAGGTCAATAATCAAATATTTATTTCAAGGCCTTTTGATTACTTACTAGCCAGTGGGAGTAAGCCGGTTGCAGCAATTTACGAGGATTCTATCCTTTTCATTGATGGACTGGATTGCGAATTTTTGGAAGGAGCATACCTCGGCTTATCAAATATTTATGAAAAAGGTAATAAGGTGTATGATTTAAGGCACTCATATGCAAGTTATTTCACCTTTTACCATGACAACTCCCCTTTAGGCGGCAATCAATACAAATTGCTTGAAAGCGAGCCCCATCAAATGGAAATCCATTATGAGGATGAGAACATCATTGCCGGCACCTTCTTTTTCTCTGCCGTCAGTGAATTGGGAGATACGGTGCGCATCACCGATGGCCGTTTCGATCTAAAAAAAGGACTCTAAAAGCCATTCCCCCGGCATATTCAACCGGGGGCTATTGTTAACCTAAAAAATCAAATGCCATGTTTCGACAAACAATCATACTAACGCTGCTCTTTGCACTGCTAGGAGCCTGCAGCGAGGGCGAAAGCCTGCCCGAAAACAACGAACTCAAACTGCCCGCTTTGAGCCAGGAAGGCAAGCAATACCTGGCATGCAAGGTCAATAATCAAATATTTATTTCAAGGCCTTTTGATTACTTACTAGCCAGTGGGAGTAAGCCGGTTGCAGCAATTTACGAGGATTCTATCCTTTTCATTGATGGACTGGATTGCGAATTTTTGGAAGGAGCATACCTCGGCTTATCAAATATTTATGAAAAAGGTAATAAGGTGTATGATTTAAGGCACTCATATGCAAGTTATTTCACCTTTTACCATGACAACTCCCCTTTAGGCGGCAATCAATACAAATTGCTTGAAAGCGAGCCCCATCAAATGGAAATCCATTATGAGGATGAGAACATCATTGCCGGCACCTTCTTTTTCTCTGCCGTCAGTGAATTGGGAGATACGGTGCGCATCACCGATGGCCGTTTCGATCTAAAAAAAGGACTCTAAAAGCCATTCCCCCGGCATATTCAACCGGGGGCTATTGTTAACCTAAAAAATCAAATGCCATGTTTCGACAAACAATCATATTATCTCTGCTCTTTGCACTGTTAGGCGCCTGCAGCGAGGGTGAAGAATTGCCCGAAAACAATGAACTCAAACTGCCCGCTTTGAGCCAGGAAGGGAAACAATACCTGGCATGCCTTGTGAATGGAGAGCTCTTTATCGGAGATGAATTCTTCACCGCTTGGTATAACGAAAACACCTTGCCTAAAATCTTTTTTGAACACCCAAATGGGATGATTCAATTTTTGAGCAGTCAAGAGTTTAAAGGGGTTCGCAGAAATGTGATTTTATTGGCCCAACCCATTGAAGGCAGCGAAGACTACGAAATCATCGATTACCATCCTGGACCTCCCTATGAGATGTACAGCTCGTACGATGATCATGAAATTGAGGGAATCTATTGGCTCGATCAGCGTTTTCCTGGAACCATCACCATCTTACGTAACGATGAAGAAGTGATCGCCGGAACCTTTGAATGCCATTTCCAGAACAAATACGGCGATCAAGTAAAAATAACCCATGGAAGATTTGACCTTAAAAAGTAACTACTATGAATATCACAATCAACAAATTTATTGGCTTCATATGCGGCCTCACACTGCTGCTCTTTACATGCACGGCATGTTTTGAAGACTCGTGGTGTGATGGTTTTCAGGCTGAACCATACATTTTTATAAGCAACGCAAACCCAAACACCGCGATGCTCACAGTTGAATCGGATCAACGGCAACTGGACCCATTGGTGCTACCAGAATTTAGAAGCGTGCGTATCCCCTTTGACATGAACAAGAACTTGATGAAGATTCACATTCAAAGAGGAAACGAGCAAGGCACCCTGGCAATCAGATACACCTTTGAAGCCATCTATTGCGATGATCACGATAATTATCACTTGCAATTCAAAAGCCTACGACCCGACCATCAGCTGAGCACCTTCAAAAAACTGAGTTATGATTACGAATTGCAGCAGAACGTATTCCATCAACACAACGACGGCGCCGTATTGCATAAAATGAGACAAGAAGAAGAACAACACCTAAACTTTCCATTAATCTACATCCAATGAAAACAATCATCCACCTTTCAATGATTCTTTTAGGCCTGCCATTGTATGCATGGTCACAAAAAACTGAAGTTGCCCCTTTTCCGGAGAGAAAAATCTTCGATAAGAATAAGCTCTATATTGGCCTAAATCAATCCATTCAACAAAACCGAAGCATTGGCACCTCTGCCTTGCAACTCAAGTATCTTAAAAATGACCATTTTGAATGGAATGCCGAGATTGGTCGAAGCACCCTGGAACAAAATAACTTTGCCAGTAACGATTT
The DNA here is from genome assembly GCA_964647785.1 of uncultured Chitinophagaceae bacterium. GTDB lineage: Bacteria > Bacteroidota > Bacteroidia > NS11-12g > UBA9320 > CAZYJD01. The sequence continues at coordinate 414 of CAZYJD010000080.1, read as the reverse complement.
GTTCATGGCACCCGGCCATTGGTACGGAGCGGGCATTACATATAAATTGCGACTCTTTTCAAAGCAAAAATCGCCGGATATTAAAAGCAAGATCTTTGCTAGCACCTCTTTTAGCAGGGGTGTTACCAATATAAGCACACATAATTATTTTTTTGGTGCCAGCTTTGATGACTATGTGCATAAAAGCAATTACCCCAACTACCGCTCTGGTCTCTTGCAATTGGGAATTGGGTTTGAATTTATTATAAATAACAAATTAATCTTACAATTAAGCTATAACCGAAATGAGGTCAGCTCACGATATAATTACAACGAAACCTATACCTCACCTGTAACGCAAACCTACGGAGAATTCCCGATCATCTATCATCCTAAAAATTTTGGTGAAATATCTTCTTGGAACCTAAATTTTTC
>CAZYJD010000079.1:0-8623 GCA_964647785.1 uncultured Chitinophagaceae bacterium | reverse complement strand
GTTAAGATGTAATTCCATGACGCAGCAGAAGATCTTCAATGACGTGAGCGCTTAATGGTTTCACCAGAAAGTCTTTCACACAATCGTACTTCGCTGCCTTTTTCCGATCGCCATCGTGTATGGAAGAAGTTAAAATGTAGATGGGCATTTTCGGATGTTCATGTTTCATGTATTCATCGATGAAGTCCCAACCATTTTTAACCGGCATGTTGATATCCAGGAGAATTAACTCGGGTTCCAATCCTTTTACATAAAGTGCATCCAAGCCCATTTGACCATTCGTACAAACTTCAAGTTGAACATTCTCCTTTACCCGTTGGATCATCCGTTGCGTTATGAAGTTTTGTATTTCGTCGTCATCTATGAGCAGGATCATTCGTTTTCGTTTTTGGTTCATTTATTTAAACTGGGCAGTATGAGACGGAAAGTTGTTCCTTCCCCTTCGACTGATTGCACCTCTATTTTCGCACCTATTCTTTCCATGGCTTCCTTTACAATGTGCAACCCAATACCTGTTCCTTCAATCTTTGAATTGATGCGGTAGAACATATCAAAAATGCGCGATTGGTATTCATTCTTGATCCCTATGCCATTGTCTTCCACTTCGATGATGAGTTCTTGGGCATCCCCTTCCTTGATTCGAATGGCTACATAAGACCTTTTTTTATTCAAATCAGCGTACTTTATTCCATTGGAAATGAGGTTGTTAAGAATTAAATTTATTCGACTGCGATCGGAAGTGATGTGATGAACGCCCTCAGATTCCATTCGAAAATCCACTTGTCGATGGTAATCGGGCATGTAGCGATGTTGTTCAATAACCTCCTGCACCAATTGATCAATATTCACAACCTCTTTCTTGAGTTTGCTTTTTCGATTCCGGCTGTATTCACTAATTTCTTTGATGAATGTATCAAGCCTTACGACAGACTCTTCCTGTAATTGAATGTAGTGCGAAATGGTGTCAGCATCCTCCTCTTCTTTCAACAACGCTATCAAGCCTTTTAAACTTGAAAGCGGCGCTCTAATATCATGCGAAACCGTATAAACAAAGCCATCCAATTCGCTATTGGTTTTGATCAGTTCTTCATTTCTCATGCGCACTTCGCGTAATTCGCGATCCATTTCTCTTTCACTGGTTTCGTCTTCAATCATTCTCAATGAGGCGATTACCTCGCCTTGGTCGTTGCGAATGGCACAAACCGATAAGCGTGTAAAAAAAACTCTTCCTGCCTTGTTCATGCAGCGAATTTTCAATTCGTATCGGTCTGACTCACTCTTCTTTAGACTTTCATCCTCTGCGCGGTAAGCGCTCAAATCATCCGGATGAATCCACTGCGTAAAATCTTCAACTTCTACATTTTCAGTGCTCAGATTGAATAAAGATCGAAAAGCCTGATTGACAGATAGCTTTTGTGTGAAACCATCCTCATAGACCAGGGCTGTGCGATGCGACTCGAAGAGCTGACGATACAATGATTCAGTGCTCTTAATCCTTGATTCGTATTGTTTTCGCTCCGAGATATCGATGATACTGATGCTTAATAGAACGTTCTCCGAAAACGGTATGCGAACACTGCGAATTTCAACGGGAATGAGTTTTCCATCAGACCTGTACACGCTGCACTCCAACGACACTTCATGGCCATTTGCTGCTTTGGCGAGATGGTCTTCTATCACTTGCAAAGCATTCCGCCCGTCTGCTTGCCATTTGGGGCTTAAGTCCCCCAATGATTTTTGAATAATTTCTTCCTCAGAAAGACCGAATAGTTTTTGGGCTCGCTTGTTTGAAGTGATGCACTGCTTCTTATCGAAATCAAACAACAGGATGGCTTCTGAGGCCATGTTGATGATGGCTTGCATTTGCAGCAAGCTTTGTGCTGAAATGTCATCAACGGCATTGCTGTTCCATTCTTTTTTGTCGAGAATTTTTGAATCCGAATAAATCTGTTCTGTAAATTCATTGAACAACTGCTTGTGATTCACTTCATTCACGATGAGTGTCCAGCCTTCATTGTTGCTCTCAACCGTGGTAAGATTCAATAGAAATTTTTGTGAATCATTCTCAGAGAGCCATTTCTGTAAATGACCATTGCGTTCCAAAAATTCAGAAGAGGCTTTAAAATCTGCGACAATAAAGTTTTTCAGAGCAGCGCTCCATTCCAGGTCACTGTTTTTGAGTGTTTGATTACTTTCGGGCTGTAAGTTCCATGAATCGTCAAAATGAAGCATCAACACTCCCCAAGTGCGCGCATGATTAATGGATGAAGTGCTTTGTTTTTTCTGCTTTAGCATTCAAGTGAAGTAGTAGTTGTAGTAGACCGTTGAAGGTAAAACTCAAAATTATCGAAAAAAGACGAAAAGCTAAAGTACAGATTTAAGCAAATGTAAAACCGATTGGGCCATTTTGTTTTCCTTATCAAGCAAAGGGTTGATTTCGGTAATTTCCAAGGCACAGACACGCTCATCTTTCAGGATGACATCAAGAAATTCGATGGCTTCATCCAGTTCCAAACCGTTATCGACCGAGGTGCCTGTGCCAGCTGAAACTGAAGGGTCTAGGCTATCAACATCGAAAGAAACGTATATCAGATCGCAACTTTTTAGGTATTCAAGGCACTCCTGCGCACAAACCGACATTTCCTTGTGGAGCAAACGCGCAGGAACATAGTTCTTGATGCGATTCTCTTCAATGTCGCGCCATTCTTGTTCTTCAAGATCCCGTATGTAAACCAATACTAAATCTGATGGGGCTATTTTCGGGTGTAGTCTGTGGTGCCCCAACTGCAATAAATTGCCCCAGTGTGCAAGGGTGTTCTCATCCACCTCATTCACTGCTTCACTGAGGTAATCATCACCCAATGCAGCTGCCAGAGGCATGCCGTGAACGTTTCCTGTGGGCGTGGTGTAGGGCGAATGTAAATCGCCATGCGCATCGACCCAAATGACCCCAAGTCGTTTTTCAGGATAATAATCTTTGATGGCGGATATCCCTCCAATGGCATTGCTATGATCGCCGGAGATGATGAGCGGGAAATGCCCCCTTTCAAGTAAATCCTGCACTTCACTGAGCGTATGCCGGTTAACCTCTACAATTTCATCGATGTATCGCGCATGGGGAAAAGGAGTATCGGTGAAAAGGGCCTCATTGCGATTGCCCAAGTTGCGATGGGGAATTTTACGGAACAATGCCCCTCCTGACTCTGCATCGGCCATGCGCAATGCAGCCGGCCCCATACCGGCACCTCTTTTGCCGGCCCCCAATTCAGAAGTAACTTCCAGGAAATAATACTGGTCTCTTTTCATTTGCAATTACAAATGTAGGATAGTTTTTTTCGAGATAGAAAGCCAGTGAGAGATGACAAAGTTCGAATGTGTTTGGTGCAAGAAAACCCAAAGCCCATGGCTATGATAATGAGCTCTCCACAGCTTGTTCATAAGTTAGGGATAAGAATGCCAATTCGGCCCGCGTGTCTGTTTTATCTTCGAGCGTTAAAACATTTTAGCCTATGTCGAAGTACACGGAAGAAAATATTCGCTCCCTCGATTGGAAAGAGCACATCCGCTTGCGCCCCGGTATGTATATCGGCAAATTGGGCAATGGCTCATCGGCCGATGATGGCGTTTATGTACTACTGAAAGAAATCATTGATAACAGCATCGATGAGCACGTGATGGGCTTCGGTAAAAAGATCGAGATTGACATTGACCAAAAAAGCGTAAAAATCAGGGACTACGGCCGTGGCATTCCTCTTGGAAAAGTGGTGGATTGTGTTTCAAAAATCAACACCGGAGGAAAATATGACTCCAAAGCCTTTCAGAAATCGGTGGGTTTGAACGGGGTTGGAACGAAAGCGGTGAATGCATTGAGTAGCCATTTTGTGGTGCAATCGTTTCGCGACGGACAAAGTAAGAAAGCCGTATTTGAGTATGGTGAGCTCATTGAAGAGCTGGATCTCACAGCGGAAGATAAAAACGGAACGCAGGTGGAATATGTTGCAGATGAGGGGATTTTTAAAAACTACCGCTACATTCCTGAATTTGTTGAAAATCAACTGTGGAATTACGCCTATTTGAATGCGGGACTTAACATCTGGTTCAACGGAAAGCGCTTCCATTCTGAAAACGGACTGCTCGATTTATTGATGCGCAAATCCAAGCAAGAAGCGCTTCGATACCCCATCATCCATCTGAAAGGAGAAGACATTGAGCTGGCCTTTTCACACGACGAACAATATGGCGAAGAATATTACTCCTTTGTGAATGGGCAATACACCTCTCAAGGTGGAACGCATTTATCAGCTTTTAAGGAAGCCATTGTTAAAACCGTGCGAGAGTTCTACAAAAAAGATTTCGATGCGAGCGATGTGCGTTCATCCATTGTTGCAGCAGTGAGTTTAAGGGTACAAGAACCCGTTTTTGAAAGCCAGACCAAAACCAAATTGGGGTCTAATGATATGGGGCCTGATGGGCCGAGCATTCGCTCCTATGTGAGTGATTTCATCAAAAAAGAACTCGACAATTACCTGCACCGAAATACCGATGTTGCAGAAGCCCTGCTCAAGCGCATTCAACAAAGCGAAAAAGAGCGCAAAGACATGGCAGGGGTGCGCAAGTTGGCCAAAGAACGCGCCAAGAAAGCCAATTTGCACAATAAGAAATTACGCGACTGTCGCATACACTATACCGACCAAGGAAAAGAAGAACATTTTGAAAGCACCCTCTTTATCACTGAGGGAGATTCTGCCAGCGGATCAATCACCAAATCGAGAAATGTAGATAGCCAGGCAGTATTTAGTTTGCGAGGCAAGCCTTTGAACACCTTTGGCATGAAGAAAAAAGTGGTGTACGAGAATGAAGAATTTAACCTCTTGCAACACGCTCTTGACATTGAAAACGATCTGGAAAACCTTCGCTACAATAAAATTGTCATCGCAACAGATGCCGATGTGGATGGGATGCACATACGCCTGCTGATGCTGACCTTCTTTTTGCAGTTCTTTCCTGATTTGGTGCGCGAAGGGCATGTTTACATCCTCGAGACCCCTCTTTACAGGGTTCGGAACAAAAAAGAAACCCGTTATTGCTACGACTACAGTGAAAAAGAAGCAGCTATTCGCGATTTGAGTAAGAAGGGAAAAGTAGAGATCACCCGATTCAAAGGACTGGGCGAAATAAGTCCGCAAGAATTTGAAGGTTTCATTGGTGAAGACATCCGTCTGCAGCCCATTATTTTGAAGGAGAACACCTCCATACAGCAGTTATTGACTTACTACATGGGCAAAAACTCGCAGCAGCGCCAGGAGTTCATCATTGACAATCTGGTGATTGAACGCGATGATGCCGAAAATAAAGATGAAAAGAGCACTATTGAAGAACAAGATCTGGCAGCCTGACACCTATGAACGAAGAACAAGATCCATTTGAAGAACAGGAAGAAGAGTCCACCGCATCTTTTGAAGGTGAAATGCCCGCAGAAGAGGATGGTGAAATGCCGGTTAGCGGTATGTACCGCAAGTGGTTTCTCGAATATGCCAGTTATGTGATACTGGAACGGGCGGTTCCTGCCGTAGAAGATGGTCTAAAACCTGTTCAACGACGCATTTTATACAGCATGTTTGAAATGCATGATGGGCGCTACCATAAAGTAGCAAACATCATCGGACATACCATGCAGTATCACCCACATGGCGATGCCGCCATACGCGATGCCATGGTGAACATTGGGCAAAAAGAGCTGCTCATTGATATGCAAGGGAACTGGGGCGATATCCGAACCGGAGATAGCGCAGCAGCCCCCCGATACATTGAAGCGCGCCTTACGCCCTTTGCAATGGAGGTGCTTTTTAATCCCCAAACCACAGAATATCAGCTTTCATACGACGGTAGAAAGAAAGAACCGGTTACCCTACCAGTAAAATTTCCGCTATTGCTGGCTCATGGTGTTGAAGGAATTGCCGTGGGTTTGAGTACGCGCATCCTCCCCCACAATTTCATCGAACTCATCAAAGGTTCAATTGATATCCTGAAAGGAAAAAAGGTAGAAGTTTACCCCGACTTTTTAACCGGAGGACAAATTGATGTAAGTGATTACAATGGTGGCGAACGCGGTGGCCGGGTGAAAGTGCGTGCAAAAATTGAAGAACGTGATAAAAAGACCTTAATCATTACGGAAATCCCTTATGGCACCACCACCAGTTCGGTAATCGATAGCATTTTAAAAGCAAATGACAAGGGGAAAATTAAGGTTAAAAAAGTGGTGGACAACACCGCCCGAGATCTGGAGATTGAGATCCAATTGCCGCCCAATACTTCTCCTGATAAAACCATCGATGCCCTCTATGCATTCACCGATTGCGAAGTCTCCATCTCTCCGAATGCTTGCATCATCATCGATGATAAGCCACGCTTTATTACGGTGAATGAAATTTTAGAGATCAGCACCGAGCAAACCATGCAATTGCTAAAAACGGAACTGAACATCCGCTTGGGTGAGCTGATGGAAAAATGGCATTTCAGCTCTCTGGAGAAAATATTCATTGAAGAGCGTATTTACCGAGATATAGAAGAATGTGAAACTTGGGAAGACATTCTTGCAACCATTGACCAGGGTTTAGATCCTTTCAAGAAGCAGTTGCAGCGCGAAGTAACTACGGATGACATCACCCGACTAACAGAAATACGAATCAAGCGTATTTCCCGATTCGATGCATTCAAAGCCGACGAGCTCATGCTCAAACTGGAAGAGGAAATTGCACAAGTGAAACATCATTTGGATCATTTGGTCGACTATACGATTGAATATTTCCAGAACCTTTTGAAAAAGTATAGCAAGGGCAAAGAACGCCGCACAGAAATTGCCACTTTTGGTGACATCAAGGCCAATGTGGTAGCGGTGGCCAACCAAAAATTGTATGTAAACCGAGAAGAAGGTTTTGCAGGCTATGGCCTCAAGAAAGACGAATATGTTTGCGAGTGTTCAGATATTGACGATATCATCGTTTTCCGTTCGGATGGTAAATACAACGTAAGTAAAATCAGCGAAAAGGCCTTCTTTGGCAAGGATATCATCCACATTGGCATCTATCGCAAGGGCGATGACCGCATGGTTTACAATGCTGCCTACAAAGATGGCGATAGTGGAGTGGTGTACATTAAACGTTTCGCAGTGCCCTCCGTAACACGCGATAAGGAATATGATCTTACCACCGGCGCCAAAGGAAGTACCGTTGTATATTTCACCGCGAATCCCAATGGTGAGGCAGAAAAAATTCATGTTCACCTGCACGGTTTGTCGAGGGCCAGAATCAAACAATTTGACTTCGACTTTGCCGATCTGGCCATCAAAGGAAGAGGCGCACGTGGAAATATTCTCACCAAATACCGATTGCGCAAGATTGAACTGAAAGAAAAAGGAAAGAGCACCATTGGCGGACGTGATTTGTGGTATGAAGATACCGTTGGACGCTTGAATACTGATGGCCGTGGATTTTATCTCGGAAGTTTTCAAACAGATGATGAAATTCTGGTTGTTTACAAGAATGGTGAATACGAGTTAACCAATCATGAGCTCACCAACCACTATCAAAACGCCCAGATTTATTCAATCATGAAATATCAACCTGGGAAGGTCATCAGTGCTGTTTACTGGGATGCCTCACAGAAATTGCCTTATGTGAAGCGGTTTGTAATCGAAACCACTACACGCGACAAGCGTTTCTTATTCATCCCCGAAGGAAAAAAGAACTATTTGATGTTTGCCAGCACCGATGCGCATCCGAGGGTGGAACTGGATGTGAAAAATAAGAAAGGCGAAAAAGAAACGGAAGAAATCCAGCTCGATGCCTTCATCGATGTTAAAGGCTGGCGCGCACAAGGCAACAAGATCACCTATGAAGATTTTGTAGGCCTTAAAGCGCTTGACCCCTTGTCTGCGGAGGAAGAAGAAACTTTGACTGCAGCTGAAATTGAACCTGATGCGGATGCAAATGAGAAAGTTGCATTGAATGAAAGCACTGACCCTGCAGATGCCGAATCTGAGTCAAACCATGACGAAAGCACCGGAAACAACAAACAAGAAGAAGAGAAAAAAACTGAAGGAGGACAAACCTATTATACGGGAGATCAGTTGAACCTGTTATAAATTTTTACCTTTGAACGTGCGTTGGTGGAAATATTTGGGGGCATTCATTTTTGCCATACTCGGTTTCCTGGCATTCCATGAAAATGGCCTGCTTTCGTGGAGCGTGTTGATATTTGCATTCATTGTTGTTCCACTGCTAGACCTGCTTACGGGGCCTGTTGTGAGGTTGCTTGGCAAAGAAGAAGTTCAGCAGTTAAAAACGGAAAAGAAGTATGACTGGTTGCTGTATGCAATGGTTCCGTTGCAATACGCTTGTTTGTTTTACTTTCTTTATCAAAGTATGGATGCCAGTGGTTCAACACTCGCAGGACGAATATTCAGCATGGGTGTTCTTTGTGGCGTATTGGGCATCAACGTGGCGCATGAGTTAGGGCATCGGCAAAAGGTTTCAGAACAGCTGCTGGCTAAAATGCTCTTAATCACTTCTTGCTACGGCCATTTTTTCGTTGAACACAATCGCGGTCATCATAAAAATGTTGC
>CAZYJD010000078.1:0-9573 GCA_964647785.1 uncultured Chitinophagaceae bacterium | reverse complement strand
CCGATGGGATCGGGACTGAGCTCTCACAGATTGCACTAATGTCACGGATGATTCTGCTGGCGAGGGCTTGTTTTCTCGCACCCGCCTAGGCAGGACAGAAAACACAGAAACAAAAAGCTGCGCTTTTTATAGAGTGAATAGTTGATTGTTTTTAGTTGATAGATGAACACTGACACCCCATTAAACCTCCGCAACCCTGATAGGAATGATGAGTGAATAGTTGATTGTTTTTAGTTGATAGATGTTGATGCCTAAATAACGTTGACTGTTAAGTCTGCTCCCAAAAGCTATCTACTGTGCTTTTTCATTCCCATCAACGTCTCCTGAAAGGGACGTTGATGAGAACTTTTCAAAGGCATCTAATCAGATAATGCACAGTACAAACAGTACATCAACGTTCTCTTCTATCGGCGGGAGACATTGATGGGGGTGGGAAATTCCTGATTCCACCCGCCGCGCTTGCCTGCTGGGGCTGGACGGGCCTGCTCCCCATAGCTATCCGGACTGAGCTCTGAGCTCTGAGCTCTGCGCTTAAATCACCAGCAGTGCGTCGCCGTAGCAAAGCCAGCGGTATTTCTCTTTTTTGGCTTCGTCGTACACCTTCATGGCGAAGTCGTAATCATCGATGAAGGCGGCAGTAAGCATGCTCAAAGTGGTTTCAGGTGCGTGAAAGTTCGTGATGAACGCATTGGCAATCTTGAAATCATAAGGCGGAAACATGAACTTATCCGTCCAGCCTTCATTGGCGTTGAGTTTTCCAAAGGCCGATACACTCGACTCGATGGCGCGCATTACGCTGCTGCCAACGGCTACCACCTTTTTCTTTTCGCTTTTTGCACGGTTCACCCTTTCAGCAGTTTCTTCAGGGATGTAAAAAGATTCAGAATCCATTTTGTGCTTGGTGAGGTCTTCAACTTCCACTGTGCGCGAAGCCCCATGGCCGATGTTCAAGTTCAACTTGGCAAAATCAACGCCCTTGATTTCCAGGCGCATCATCAGCTCACGGGTGAAATGTAAACCGGCAGAAGGGGGCGCAATGGCACCATCGGTAGAAGCAAAAATGGTTTGATAACGTTCGCGATCATCTGCATTCACTTCACGATCAATGTATTTGGGCAAAGGGGTTTCACCCAACATGTGAATGATGCGATTGAACTCATCATCTGTTCCATCGAATAAAAAGCGGATGGTTCTGCCTCGTGAAGTGGTGTTGTCGATCACTTCTGCCACCAATTCATCATCGCCAAAGAACAATTTATTTCCTACGCGAATTTTTCTAGCCGGATCCACCAGCACATCCCAAAGACGAAGTTCCTTGTTCAGCTCTCGGAGCAAAAACACTTCAATTTGAGCGCCGGTTTTTTCCTTGTTGCCATACAAACGGGCAGGGAATACGCGTGCATCATTCAGCAACATCACATCCCCTTCGTTGAACATATCCAATATGTCGCGGAAAACTTTGTGCTCGATGGTTTTCTCTTTTTTGTTTACCACCATCAAACGGCTGTCGTCGCGATTATAGGTTGGTTCCTGAGCGATTAAATCTTCAGGAAGTTCGAACTTAAACTGGGAAAGCTTCATAGAAAAGGGTCTATTTTAGGGCCTGCAAAATTAAGAAAATGGAGCGCAAAATGCAAGGGAAACCGGATTCCGGATTCCACCCGCCGCGGCGGGCCGGATTCCTAATTCCTAATTTCTAATTTCAAACTCCCAACTTCAAACCTCCAACTTCAAACCTCCAACTTCAAACCTCCAACTCCAAAATTCCAACAACAGCCATCACTCTGCCTTGATTAATTTCCGGGTATTGCCAGATTCATCATGAACAATATACAAGCCGGCTGACCAATTTGATGTATTTAGCCCCCCTTCAGGGATAACCCCTTGAAACATGAGAACACCCCATGCATTTCGGATCATTAGCTCTTTGGGTAGACTGCTATTGGCAAAGAGTCTCTCAGAAAACGGATTGGGATAGGCCGAAAGTTTTGATGTGGCAAAGGTTTGATCTTGAATACCCATAACATTGTCAATGCATTTTTGCATTACAAAAACTCTTTTCTTTCTTTCAGCCCAATTAATATTCAGAGAACCTTGTATATCCTCAAATTGGATTCCTCTGTAGAAAGTAATACCATCTTCTTCCCATAAAGGCTCTATGATGAAAACCTTGTCGGACCAGAACATATTCCTTTTCACTACCGTCATGCCTTCATTTAAGTACAAATGTGCTGTGGTAATACCTTGGGATGATTGTGTTCTTCTATTGATCAATTCTCCATTTACAAAGAAGTCACTATTGGAGCTAACATTGATTGCTGGCAACCCTTCATTAGATTTGAATAAAGTAACCTCAGTGAAGCCGGAAGTGTTAACAACCTTTATTCTACAATTTCCTTTAAAATGATGAGATGTATCGAGATTTAGGAGAATAAACTCATCGACTCCCGTATTGATCAATGTGTCTGGAAGTTGTAGCTCACTGCTCTCTGAATCAAATAAAACCCCTATACCTTTAGCATGAGCAAGAAGACCAAGACATTCTTCACCACCAACGCTACCAGTAACGTTTGATAATTGTATATCCTCTCCCAATGTATCAAAAGAGGCTAAAAACACATCCGATGCACCAATTGTTGAATTTGAGTAAATCTTGGCCGTGTCATTGGTCCAAATACTACCGGTAAATCGCCCCACTAAATAGACCTTACCTTCACGAATAGTAACCCGATCAGATTGACAATAATCTGAACGAAGCATCGTTCGGTGCCTCAGATAATCTCCATCGAAAGTGGTGGTCAATTCTACAACTTCATCAAATTCATCCGAAATACGAATCCAGGTATTTTCGTTAATGAGCAAGTCACTGTAAGGAACAAAGTAAAAAAGTAAAGCATTCTTTTTTACCGCCATTTGCCATTTCCCTAAACTAAGGCCACCCCATCTTTGTCCGTCAGATAAGACTGGCTTTATGCCCAAAAAACTTCCATCATTGCTATCGAACCTCAACGCAAGTAGTTGGCTTTTATCAATGTTAATCAAAGTGGTTTCATTCAATTGGTAACTTCCACTATCTAACTGTACAAAGAGGTTTAAGACCCCATCCTTTTCAATGAGCACTTGATTGCTCTCTAAGAACTGAGCTTGATGAAATACAGTTATTTCATAAAGTTGTTCCCACAAAAGTTCCCCATTCTTCTCCTTGTATAACAATAGCCCCGTGGTGGTGAATGGGCCTTCCTGTTCAGCAATAAAAACCTTCTCTTCCTTTTTAAGAGAATCATTAAAAAACAGTGCAAATACTTGGCCATCGTTATTATTCGAGATTACTTTCCCAAAAAAGCTATTCCCCTTTGGGTACAGATAAGACTCAAACTCAAATGAGCCATCGCACTGAGGGCGTGCTACATGTGAGAGATGTAGCAATAGAATAAACAAAAGACAAGTTCTTGCACTGTTCATCATTGAATGATTCTAACCTCCTATTAATTCAAGATCCCAATAAGTTGCGTCAACATCCCCCCAACTATTGGCAGTATCTCCATATACAACCCAAGAAGTGCCGGTTGGTACAAATGTAACCGTTAACCTTGGTCTCGTTGGGTCACCAAGTGGCCCATTATAGGGTGTCACGGTAATGCAAGTCAAACAAAGACCTTGAGAATAATGCCTGGGCTCTGTTCTGTCGCACGTATGGTTTGCTACAAGATTTCCATTTTGATCAAATGTTTTGATATCTTCACAATAGAAACACCAAATCCGCAGTATTCCTTGATTTACATTAAAACCTCCAATACTTTTTGAAGGACACCCACCCTCTCTGGCATTTGGTGCCTGCGCCTTCACTTCCATTGCGGCCATTCCTAGAAAAGCCAACAACACAAATAATGTTTTTTTCATTTTGTTTTCATTAAGACGCCATCGAAACAAAAAAAAAAAAAATGAGAATTCCAAATCTTGAATGTCAAATAACGCACTTCTAATTTCGTTTTTAGCAAGCTGTCAAAGCAATCTGAAGGTGACGTTCATGGAACAGGCATGTCCATATACACAACGCTTACTCTATCATAATTTTCCGATTGGCCAGGCCATAATTATTGCGAATCACGTACATCCCGGCAGGTAATATTGGCAAACTCAGCGTTTTTTTATGGTAGCCTCCATTCAAGGGTCCAAGGCGAAATTGTTCAACTACTTTCCCTTCCATGTTAATGAGATCAAAATCAATTAGAACATCTTCATCTCCTTCTTTTAGGTCAAATTCGAGGGTTAAAAAACGACCGGCGGGAATCGGGTATGCTTTATTCAACAATACATCCCCCCCTAAATTTAAATCAAAACTGACCTCCAGAGCACTGACCCAAGTGCCATATAAATTGAGATCGTTTCCAAAAGTACCACTCAGCCAAAACTCTCCTGGTTTGTTGTATCGTTTTTGTACTTGCGTATAGTCTCCCCAACGTTCATTGCCATGTAAATTTGGATGGTCAATATAACCATCTCCTTCTTTGGTTCTAAAAAGCGGACTGTAAAGGGATGGCCCCTCATTCATTCTGTTGTGAATGATCACCGAAGTTCCGGGCAACACATCTTCACTGCTGTGGCTGAATGTGATGGCTGTTGCCTGAGGATTATCCGTGTCGCCTATCCACGCAATACTGGGATAGGCCAATTCCAGACTGTCGGTTTGAATATAATGTGAGCGAATCACCGGCCTGGATTCAACATCATCAATCACACTGTGAAGGATTCCCGAACGCATGCTCTCCGGCAAAGAAGTGGTTTGCACATACTGAATCTTATTATTTTGAAGCACCGCACTGAGTACCCTCGCATCATTGGTTTGCAACATGGGGGTATCCAAAGGGGTGGGCTGCATGGCCGAAGGTGGTAATCCATAGGCCAATTCACTCTTCAGTATTTGGCTGCTGAATTTCGCCCGGCCGGATAGCAAATGATCGCTGATGTGGTGCATGAATACGGTATCATTTTTTTCATCTGCCGGTCTTACAGATAAAAAATACATATCGCTGTTCACCCCTCCCTCTGCAGGTTGTACGGCGCATATGCTCCAAACAGGCTTGTTGTTGAATGCAATATCACTCCACAAAGAGGTTCTGAGCGAATCCCCGCGATAACCATCCTCTTTGTGGACCTGCCAAATCACCGATTCTTCAAAGCCTTCTTGCCAAGACACGCTGTCGCGAAGTATATTTACCGTAATGAACAAATCCTGTTCATTGATCCCAACAATCGGATAATCAGACCAGAACTTTCCCCCGAAAGGCGTGCCGTTCAATGCATAAAAATTCCATTCCGCTGAAGGATCACTGGTTTTTGAAAACCCTACCACTATGCGGGAATCTGCTGATGCGTTTCCTTCTAGAAATACCAAAATAAACCGATCATTCTGGGGGTCATAAAGCACTTTGGGATCATAAAAACGATCGAGTCGGCCCAGCGCTCCTCTCGCAAATGCGCCTAAACTTCGGGTTGAAAGTATTTGGCCGTTCTCTTCAAGCAAAACAACCCAGGTATTGAGTGCGCTGATCACCTTACCATCGTTTGAAACGGCGATGCTGTTGTCGTTTGGAACTCCCGCTGCTATAGCAATACCAAGATACCCATCTTTGACCTCAGGGCTTAAATCTTCGGATCGCTCGAGGTAGCGATTGTTTTCTGTTTTCTTGAGTCTCCGGGATGTCTGTAATTTCTGATCATCCAGTCGTTCTTTAAGATTGCCTCCCTTCCTGTCATGTGCAGGAGATTCCAACACCTCATAGATGGCAGGAGCCGATAAGGTATCCATTCTGACGGTATGCATCAGAGGGAACGCATGAATTTCACTTTTTTTAGCCTCGAATTGGGCAAATCCCATCTCACTGACCCATCCTAATATGATTAAAAACGTCAATCGCATTCCCCAAAATTATCATCTTTCGTTCTAAATCTTTCCTGCGGATTCAAAAATGGCGAATTGGCTACTTTTGCAGCCCGATGGGCAGGGGCAATCTTCAAATCATCCGCAAGGAACTAAATCATCCATTTTGGTGGTTGATGCTGCTTAGCATACCGGCATTTTGGCTGCATTTGGGCCTGATGCCCCTGATGGCCGATGAGCCCATTCGCGCGCTGGTGGCGCTGGAAATGGAATTGAGCGGCAACGCCCTGGTTCCACATGTGAATGGCTTGCTTTACCTGAATAAACCGCCCCTCTACAACTGGATTCTGCTGGCTATTTTCAAATTCAGTCACTCGCATTCCGAGTGGTTGATTCGCCTGCCAAGCCTTCTCTCACTCTACGCCATGATGTGGCTCATTTGGAAACAATGCCTGTTGAACGGCTTGCGGAGGGAAGTTGCGTTTTTATCGGCTTTTGCCTTTGCCACCACCGGCAATTTGCTGTTTTACAGCAGCCTGTTGGGACATATCGATCTCCTTTATTCCCTGGTACATTTGACCGGTTTTTTTGTCATCTTCCGCTTTTTCAATCAACAAAAATGGTGGCGGCTCTTTATGTACTCCTGGTTTCTCACGGCCATCGGGTTCATGCTCAAGGGATATCCCAGTCTGGTTTTTCAGGGCTTTACGCTTCTGGCCTGGTTCATTTATAAAAAGGCATTTAAAAAGTTATTTCACCCAGCCTCCTTTGCCGGAGCCGGATTGTTCATTTTGCTGGTGGGCAGCTATTTTCTGAGCTATCATCAGCAAGCCGATGCATTTGCCTATCTGCAAAATCTTTGGAGTGAATCCAGCAGCCGCACCATTGCCGAGAAATCCTTCTGGCAAAGCATTCAACACCTGTTTCAATTTCCGCTCGATTTTGTACGTGACACCCTGCCCTGGGGATTGCTGCTGGTGCTGCTGATAACGCCAACATTCAGGAAGCGTTTATGGCAAAATAACTTCTACCGCTTCTGCCTCATCATTTTGGGTGCCAACATCATCATTTACTGGCTTTCGCCCGATAACCGTGCCCGCTATTTGTTCATGCTCATGCCGCTGTTCATCATTCCATTCATCGGCGCTTTTTTCGATCGCATGGAGGCCTTGAATGCAAAACAATTGCAGCGCATCAACACCGCTCTTCAATCGGGCATCGGGCTCATTGCGGTGGCATCTGCACTCATTTTATTGGTGCTCTCCCACCACCTGCCCATGGGCCAATACGATTATGTGGTGGCCGGGATATTGATTGCCCTGCCCATTCTCTTTGAGGTGGTTTTCAAACAAGAGCACCATTTGTGGTGGGCCAAATTGCTTTTCATTCTTCTCTCCGCACGCATCTTGTTCAACATCAGTGTTTTGCCCGAACGGGAGCAAAACAGCTATTACAGCAGTGAGAAAAAAGAAGCCTTGCAAATAGCGGAAATTACTTCCGGTGAGTCCCTGGCCATGTATCACAGCAATGTACACCTGAACATGGCCTGGTACATGAGCCTTCAGAAACAAAGGGTGGTGCCCATGAAGACCTCCGACTTCCATTTGCAGGAGTGGTATCTTTGTCCCGCCGATGTATTACACGACCCCTCCAATGAAGACGTACATTTCGAATTTGTTCGGAGGTTTGAGCATAAACCTTTTAAATTGCTGAAGTTTAAACGGTATTTCCCGAAAATGCCCGAACACCCAAAAGCAGCCCATGAATCAAAATAAACCGGAACTCTCACTTGTAATTGCGGTGATGAATGAAGAAGACAACATTCATCCCCTTTGCGATGCCATTACCGAAGCCCTGAAGGAGCAGCCTTCATACGAAGTTATTTTTGTCGATGATGGATCTACCGACCGCACCATTGAGCGCATTCGTTCTTACCCCAATGAGCGGATCAGGGTGGTGGAACTGATGAAGAATTTCGGGCAGAGCACGGCCATGCAGGCCGGTATTGACCAAACAGAGGGCGAATATGTGGTAACTCTGGATGGCGACCTGCAGAACGACCCCGGCGACATCCCCATGATGTTGCAGACTTTAAAAGACGGGCATTGGGATCTGGTGGCCGGTGAGCGGGTGAACCGAAAAGACGGCATGTTTCTGCGGAAAATACCCAGTCAGATTGCCAATTCCATCATCAGAAGAAGCACCAATGTGCGCATACGCGATTACGGCTGCACGCTGAAGGTGTTCAGGAAAGACATTGCCAAAGGCTTAAGCCTCTATGGCGAACTGCACCGCTTCATTCCGGTGCTGGCCAGCTTGCAGGGCGCGCGAATCACCCAGGTGGCGGTGAAACATCATCCGCGTATTCACGGCGCCTCTAAATACAACCTCAACCGCACCTTTAAAGTCATCAGCGATCTTATGCTCATGGTGTTCCTGCGCAAATACATGCAAAAGCCCATGCACCTTTTCGGCACCTTGGGCTTTGTAACCTTTGGCATTGGGGTGATGATCAACTTCTATTTCTTGGTTCGCAAACTGATGGGTGCTGACATTTGGGGCAAGCCGATGTTGCTGCTGGGCATTTTGTTGCTGCTGGGCGGCATACAACTCATCACCATTGGCATCATTGCAGAAATACTCATGCGCACTTACTACGAATCGCAGAACAAGAAAACCTACAGCATCCGGGAAGTTCATCAGGCGGGAAGCGCATCATGAACGAGCAGGAAAGTCCGGCAAAAAAATCTTACAAACGGCTGGGGAAGTACGCGCTGAAGATTGCCGTATCGGCCTTGGCGCTCTATTTTGTGTTCACCAAAATTGATTTCAGACAGAGTATGGAGTCCATACGGAATCTGAATCCGCTTTATTTCTGGAGTGGCTTCGGTTTGTTCATCCTTTCGCAGGTGGTTTCTGTTGTTCGGCTGGGTTACATCTGTCGGGCAGAAGAAATGGACCTCCCGTTTGGCTACAACCTGCGTTTGTATTTTGTGGGCATGGCTTACAACCTGTTTCTGCCGGGCGGGGTAGGCGGCGATGCTTACAAAGCCATTTTATTTTCAGGGAAATTCGGTGTGAAGGTGAAGAAAGTGCTGCGCGCCTTGTTGTACGATCGCCTAAGCGGATTGCTGGCCATTGCCGTACTGATTGTGTTTCTGGCCTCGGTGGTGGATTTACCGGGAAGCTGGCCCTACCGGCATTGGTATTACCTGCTGAGCGCTATGGGGGTGTTAATAAGCTGGCTGCTGTTGCGCTGGATCAGCAAACAGTATCGGTCTTTTTTCAGCGCCACACTCTTGCTTGCGCTTGCCGTTCAATTTTTGCAAGCGCTCGCTATTTTAATGTTTGCCTCCTCTTTGGAAGGTGGCTTGCTCACTTTTCCGGAGCATTATCCCAGTTTGATGTTGATTTTCTTCAGCTCTTCCGTTGCTACAGCCATTCCGGTTTTTTTGGGCGGAATTGGCGCGCGTGAAGCCGTGTTTGGGGGCATGGCACTCTGGCTCGGCATGAATGAACAGGTGATGGTGCAAACAGCCATCTTGTTCTCCATTTCCACCATCCTCGGATCGCTGCCCGGCATTCCGTTGGACTGGATGGGGCGCAGGGCTCAGTCCCGATAGCTATCGGGATCAGAAGCTCAGAGCGCAGAGCTCAGAGCTCAGACATAACGGTCAACGTTATTTAGGCAA
>CAZYJD010000077.1:0-9574 GCA_964647785.1 uncultured Chitinophagaceae bacterium | reverse complement strand
TTAATACCCGAGTCTTCTGCGGCTCTTTTGAAAAATGAGGCATCCCTGAGCCGGCTGCATAAAATTTACCCAATGCCTTAATTCGGAGAACAATCTCATGCACGCAATTCCATTGCACAGGTCTGCTGCATGAGGTCAATTGCTTTTCACTTATCTTTGCCACATGTGGCGGTGGTTTAAAAGCATAACATTATTGCTGGCTGGAGCAATTCTTCTCCTGCACAACCTCTTTCCTCATTGCCACGAACACCTTGCTGCCGATTCAGTGCACGAGCGCATCGACCTTTCCTCGCAGGAAATGGAAGAATTATGGCACTTTCTTGTAATCAATGACATGCAGGAAGGCCATCTGGAGGATTTTTATCCCACCCAAGGGGTCTGCAAAACTTCCCTGGAGTTTCTGAAAAGCGATGCATTCAATGGTTCGCTTGAAATTTTATGTGGTCGCATCTTTCAGCATGCTCCCATTGTAATCACCCATAGTCCTTCTGCTTGGGTGCGAAAGTCTGCAGGCCGGGCTCCGCCTTTAATCTGATTTTTGCCCCTTTTACCATTCGGCGTATTCCCAATAAACGGGAGTCGCATTTTCTTACTTGGCTTAAAACAGATCATATGTTTAACAAAATCATTCAATTTAGTATTCACAATAAATGGCTCGTAATGGCAGCAGTAGGTCTGCTCATAGGGGCCGGTATATATTCGGTCCGAAATATCTCTGTAGATGCCGTTCCGGATATAACAAATAATCAGGTGCAATTGGTAACAAGAAGTCCGCAACTTGCACCCCAGGAGGTCGAACAATACGTAACCTATCCCCTGGAAATTTCTTTAAACAACTTGCCGGGGGTGCAGGAAATTCGCTCCATTTCGCGCTACGGATTATCCGTTATTACGGTGGTATTTGATGAAGATATACCCATTCTCGATGCTCGACAATTGGTTAAAGAACAGTCGGATATGGCAAGCGGAGATATTCCTGAGGGCATGGGCATCCCAGAACTTATGCCCATTACCACCGGGCTGGGAGAAATATATCAATATGTGCTTCAACTCAAACCCGGCTATGAGCAGGCGTATGGTCCAATGGAACTGCGAACCCTTCAGGATTGGGTGGTGAAAAGACAACTTTCGGGCTTAGAAGGAATCATTGAGGTGAGCAGTTTTGGAGGGTTCTTAAAACAATATGAACTGGCACTTGACCCGCAGAAACTTCAAGCCATGAATATCACCGTAGATGAAGTAGGAAGAGCCCTTGAACAAAATAATGAAAACTCAGGAGGGAGTTATGTAGAAAAAGACGGAATGGCCTTCTACATCAGAACCCGCGGCATGATGCAAAATGCATCAGATATAGAAAATACGCTGATCTTGGTGCGCGATGAAGTTCCAGTAACCCTTGGCTTATTAGGGAAGGTGCGAATGGGCCATCCACGTCGGTATGGCGCCATGAGCATGGATGGAAATGGTGATGTGGTGGGAGGGATAACCCTCATGCTTAAAGACGCCAACTCGATGAAAACACTCGAAGAGGTTAAAAAACGCATGGAGCGCGTGCAACAGTCTTTGCCTCCGGGGATCGAAATTTATCCCTACCTGGATAGAAGTGTACTTGTGGGTAAAACCATTAAAACGGTCATTAAAAACCTGGCTGAAGGTGGAATCATTGTAATCCTTGTGCTCATAGCGCTTTTAGGCAACCTCAGAGCTGGATTGATTGTGGCTTCTATCATTCCTTTAAGCATGCTTTTTGCCCTGATTCTAATGAATTTGTTTGGTGTAAGTGCAAACTTGATGTCATTGGGTGCCATTGATTTTGGTATTGTTGTCGATGGAGCGGTAATCATGGTAGAAGGCATGTTGCATGTGCTGGTGGCGGGCTATGCGGGCCAAAAAATTGCCGCGGCAAAAATGGATGAGCTCATTGTTCAATCCAGCTCGGGTATCATTCGTTCGGCAGCCTTTGGCGTGCTGATTATTCTGGTGGTGTTTGTTCCCGTATTAACGCTGAGTGGCATTGAAGGCAAAATGTTTCGCCCCATGGCGCAAACAGTTGGCTTTGCCATTACCGGAGCACTCCTATTGTCACTGACTTATGTGCCGGTGGTTTCCAGCTGGTTGTTGAGAACCGGAAGAGGCAGCTCTGCTTTTTCCAATCGGCTTATTGGCCGTTTACAAGCATGGTATAAGCCGGCATTGGGCAGAGCACTTCAGCGACCACTGCTCACCATGATGTTGGCATTTACCCTGTTCATTGGTTCCATAGGCGTTTTTCTGCGCATGGGATCTGAATTCATCCCCACCCTGGAGGAAGGAGATTTGGCCATGCAACTTTCAGTACGTCCTGGAAGCTCCTTGGCACAAAGTCTTTCAACCTGTGGCGAAGCCGAGCGAATCTTGCTCAGAGAATTTCCTGAGGTGAAGCATGTGGTGTCGAAAATTGGTACCGCTGAAGTGCCAACGGATCCGATGAGCATTGAAGATGCCGATGTGATGATTATTCTGAAGGAAAAAGATGAATGGGTGAGTGCGGATAATCGCGAAGATCTGGTGGAAAAGATGAAAAATTCGCTTGCCCATTTAGATGCGAGCATAGAGTTTACCCAACCCATTCAATTGCGATTCAATGAATTGATTTCCGGGGCAAAAACAGACTTGGCAGTGAAGATATTTGGTGAAAATCCGAAGCTCCTCAGAACCTATGCGGTCAAGGCTGCAGCCTTGCTAAAAAGCATTGAAGGTGCGGCTGATGTGAAGGTGGAAACAACGGATGGCTTACAACAATGGCAGGTGGTTTATGATCGGCAGCGAATGAAGCGGTATGGAGTGAGCATACAGGCGGCCAACGAAGTGGTTCGAACGGCTTATGCGGGCATGGAACTCGGTCAGATATTCGAAGATGAAAGAAAGTTTGATCTGGTCATGCGCTTTGCACCTTCTTGGCAAACCCGCCCTGATTTGAGAATGCTTCACGTAAGAGCAGCCAATGGCCAACTGATACCCCTATCGGAATTGGCCTCCATTGAACAACAAACAGGCCCATCTCAAATTTCACGCGAAGATGCAAAAAGAAGAATTGGCATTGGGGTGAATGTGCGTGAACGTGACATTGCCAGTTTCGTCAATGACAGCCGTTCGCTTTTGTCCGAAAAGCTGAACTTGCCTCCGGGTTATTATGTGGTTTATGGGGGGCAGTTCGAGAGTCTTGAAAACGCGCGACGCCGTTTGGCTATCGCTGTGCCCATCGCGCTTATCCTAATTCTATTGTTGCTGTATTCAGCCTTTGGGTCTATGAAACAAGCCGTGATGGTTTTCAGTGCGGTTCCGCTTTCTGCCATTGGTGGTATTCTGGCTTTGTACCTCAGAGGGATGCCTTTTAGCATTTCAGCGGGCATAGGTTTTATTGCACTTTTTGGCGTGGCTGTGCTGAATGGGATCGTTCTGGTAAATCAACTCAATGAACTGAAACAAAAGGAGTACACGAGCTTCGGAGAACTGGTGGTAAAAGGTGCACTCAGCCGACTACGACCGGTATTGATCACCGCTGCGGTGGCTTCTTTAGGTTTTTTACCCATGGCCCTCAGCACGGGGAGCGGTGCTGAAGTGCAAAAGCCATTGGCAACGGTGGTTATCGGGGGCTTGATAACCAGCACCCTTCTTACATTGCTGGTATTGCCGGCCATTTATTATCGCTTTGAGAAGAAAAGCTTCAAGGCAGCAGCAATGATTGTTTTACTCCTGGCCTTGTTTGTACCCGATGCCAATGCACAGGAAAGCATAAAGCTGACCCGTGAAAAAGCAGAACAAATGTTGGAGAACAACCTCATGATTAAAAGCCGTGCCTTGGAGATGAATATCATTCAACAACAGCAAAAGGCGCAATGGTCTTTGGGGTCAACGCAGTTTGAATACCAATACGGCCAAATCAATTTTGAGGGAAAAGACCAGTACCTTTCACTTTCACAGAGCATCCCTAACCCTTTAAAAATGAAAAAGGGAAGCAATGCCCTGCAGGCAGAATTGCAGTATACAAAAGCAGGAAACCACCTCTACAAACGACAACTGCTACGTGATTTGCGATTGCAATACGATGCCTGGTTGTTTTACTTCGAAAATATACGGGTGCTCGACAGCAGTCTCTTTTGGATTGATAAGGCCGTTAAGCACGGCGAACTGATGCGTGAAGAAGGATTGCTCAACCCGACCGAGTTGTTGCCGCTTAAATCACTTCAAACCACCTATTTGCAAAGACGTATGGCCATGCAACAGAAATGGTATGAAGCTGAACTTACATTGAAGTTGATGCTGGCTGTCTCTGCCCCGATCAGTACCAACGATCATTTTAAAGTGCTTGAAGCGGCTTCCATTTTGGGGGATAGCATTTCCAATGCCATTCAATCCTTCTATCAGGAGGGAACTTTATTGTTTGAAAAACAGTTGGAAAAGGAACGCAGCAACTTGCTGCCCGATTTTCAGCTGGGATATTTTCAGCAGTCGTTGAACCTTAGTCCCGGTTTTAGCGGGTGGTTCGCAGGCTTAGAAATCCCCATCTTGCAAAGAGCCAACTACAAACAAATTAAAGTGGTTCAGCTACAGGCGGAACAGTTTTCACTTCAAAAAGAGCAGGAATTGTTGGAGTCGCAGTTGCAAATAGACCAACTTAAGCAGCGCATTGCACAACTCATTCCTTTTCTTACAACATCAAATAACGATCGAATGGCCGGTTTCCTCTTGTTGCAATTGCAGGAAGGGCTGATCAGCACAACAGAGGCGTCTGTTTTGCTCGCACAACATGCCAACAACCAACTCGATCATCTCGAATTAATTTTTATGCACAACCAAAACCTCATACAACTCGAATACCATGTTCAAACGAAATAATCCACTTTATACCGGCTTTTTAGCCATCGCAATCGTCTTTCTTTCTTCCTGCGGAAATCAACAATATGCCGACGAAACGGAGGAAGCGATGAATGAAGAAAGTCTTGTTCATCCTTTTCTTTTAAAATGGACCGACACTTTAAGTTGTCAGGGACGAATAGAAGTTCCTCCGCAAAATAGAATCAGCATTCACTCATCGGTCACAGCTTTCGTGAAAGCGGTTTATCACTATAACGGAAGCGCCGTGAAAAGAGGCGAAGTTCTGGCCAGGCTGGAGCACCCTTCCTTCATAGATCCACAACGCAATTATCTGGAGGCTCTGGCAAAAAGAAACTTTCTCAAAAGCGAACTCAGTCGCATGAAGGCATTGCACCAAGCCTCGGCAGTTTCTGACAAAGCCATGCAACAGGCCTCGGCCGATTTTGAAATGAATGAAGCCCAAATCAAAACTTGGGCTGCTGAATTGGATATGATGGGTTTCCATTCGGAGCAGATTGCCAATACGGGTATGCCTGAAAGGGTGCTTGAGCTGCGCGCCCCGGTGAGCGGATTCATCAGTAGCTTGATGATCAATAAGGGTAAACTTGTGAATCCGGATGATTTAATGATTGAACTCATCGATCGGGAGCACCTTCATCTCGAACTCGAAGTTTATGGCAATGACATTAACAAGCTGGAAAAGGGAATGCAAGTGTATTTTCAGGCGGGTAAAGAGGGTAAAACCTACCAAGCAGAAATCTACCTGATCAACCCGGTAGTGCGTGAAAATACCAATACCGTGCAAGTTCACGCACATCTGATGGAAGAAGATGAAAGAAGCCCGGATATGCGACCAGGCATGTTTGTACAGGCGCGCATTGTAACCAAGCAAAATTCAGCTTGGGCAGTGCCGGTAACCGTTTTAGGTGAAAGTGATGAGGGCGCAGGTCTATGGGCAGAACGATTGGTGAATGGTTCGTGGCAGTTGGTGGGTATGTTGCCCGCAGGCTACAGAAATCAATACGCCATTTTACCGCATGGCCATGAGCTTGCAGATTCTACGATTCAACTCAAGACGCAATCATTCGGCGGCGAGGAATAAATGTCAGTTGAATTTACAAGCCATCGGATGTACATTTGATTGTGCAATCGGGCTTTAAAAAGAACTGGTGGAAATTATTGATCGCCTGTTTGGCATGCATCAGTATGGCCTTGCTAATTGCCCGTGTCATTGAATCACTATAAAAAGACCCTTTATGAAAAAAAATGTAGGAAACACCGACCGCATCATCAGAGTTGTTCTGGCCATCGTATTTGCAGGACTTTACCTCACCCAAATGGTTGAAGGAACCTTTGGAATGGTGCTGCTTGTTCTGGGTGGAATTTTTCTAGCAACATCACTCATTAGTTTTTGTCCGATTTACAGCCTGCTCGGGATGAGTACCTGTAAAACCGCCTGAATTCTCACCACAACCTAGCTGAGCAATGGCCCCTTGCGGGATCATTCAAAACATTCCTTCCACCACAAACCACATCGGCTTGTGGTGGTCATATTTTATGGGGTAATTTCTGACCTAGCACATCCGTCTCCATGCGAAAATGAAGCAGGAATGTATGTTTAATCCAATCGCCGGAAATATTCTCGGGCTTTGTTTTGGTAATACGGATTCAGGTTGGGAGGAAGGGTTCTGAGTAACTCTTCTTCTTTTTTCTTTTGTTTCAGATATTCTTCCAGTGCCGGAGGCATTTCTCGACGCAGGTCACGTCCCTCGTTTGATTTCCTTTTTTGCTCTTTTTCCTGTTCCTGTTCTGCTTTTTCATGTTGTAGCAGACGAATTTCCAGCTCTTTTAAACGCTGAATGGTTTGGGCACTGAGCCTTTTGTTGACCAAGTCTTTCTCCAAATCATCCATGATGTCAGAGGTTTTTTTCAAATCCCCTAATTGCTTGGCTTTGCCTTCCTTTTCCAATTGCTGTCGCATTTGCTCCAGTTTTCTTCTGATGGCAGCTTGCTGAGCTGCAGTTTCAGCCAATTCTTTTGAACCGGGTTGCTTCCCTCCGTTTTGCTGTGATTTTTTCTGCATCTCCTTCATCTGATTGCCCAATTGTTCCTGCATTTCACGCATTTGTTGCATGTTCATGGGTTTGTTCTGACTCTGATTGGGATTGCTGCAACCTGGCATTGGCATGGCTGACTTCATCTGTTCCTGCATGTTTTTGAGTACATCGCTCAGCATCACTGCAAGGTTATTCAATCCGGTCATCACCACTTGCTGATGGGTCAGAGCCGGAGGTATTCGGCGTTCGTCCAAATCATTTAGGGTCAGCTCAAGATTATCATTTACGCGCCCCATTTCTTTGTTGATGAAAGTTTTTATCTGAACCACCCTTTTGCTCAATGCGAAGAGGCTATCTTCAATGATTCGCGCATCATCCTTCACATTTTTCTGTTCCTGCGCAACCTCAACAAATGTGGGGTTGTACTGCCTGATTTGTTTCAACCGCTTGATGAGTTCTTCCTGATCAAAACTCAGTTGAACAAGATTCTCCAAGATTCCGCGCAAGGTGTTGTAATCTTCCATCTGCTGCTTCATTTGGGCTGCCATCATCATCTGTTCGAGCTCATTGCTCATTTCTTCCATCTTCTTGGCGGCATTCTTTTGCTTCTGTGAGGCTTTCTGATTTTGTCCTTGATCCAACTGCTCTTTGCTGTCCTTCATCTCCTTCTCTACCTCTTGCTCTTTCTCTTTTTGACTGTCAAGATCTTTCGGCTTTTCCAATGCTTGATTTTTTTGGTCGATGTCTTTGAGGTCTTTCTTGATATCGTCAAACTTCTTGTTCAGTTGCTCTTGTTCTTTTTTGAGTTGCTCTTGCTGCGCCTGGTCTTTCTTATCGCTTTTGGCTGTTTCCTCGGCGAGTTCTTTTTGTTCTTTGGCCAAGTCTTCAAGTTTATTGCGAGTTTCCTGTACTTTCTGCTCCAATTCCAGCTCTTTATAAAGCTCTTGCATACGCTCCAACTGTTTACGCATGTCCTTTTCATTTGTTTTCATATTCTTCAGCGCTTCTCTCAATTCATCTTTTTTGTTCTGCTCCATCATCTCCATGATCTTTTCCATCAGCTCTTCCTGTTCTTCATTGAGCATTTCTTCCATCATTTCTTGCACGGCCTGCTCTTTTTCTTGCAAACGCTCATTTTCCTGGTTAAACTCTTGATTGAGCTGCATGCGTTCCTCATTTTTCTCAATGGCTTTCTTTACATCATCAATGAGTTCTTTCTGCTTATCGATGGCGTCTTCAATCTTCTTTTTATCCTCCCAGTTGAGTGATTTCTTTTCTGCCAATCTCTTTTCCAGTTCTTTCAGGTCTTTTTCCATTTCAGACCCCTGCTTCTCGGCATTATCCAATTGCCTCTTCACTTCTTCCGCTTTTTGCTCGCTTTGTTTGGATATCTCAGCTTTGCTCGGGGCAGAAAAAGACATCAAACCCGTTCTGCTGCTCTTGGCACCATGAACACCATCATTGTCCCATACTTCAAAATAATACTCCAGTTGATCCTCAGGTTGAATGTTCAATTTCTGCAGGTCCCAGATGTAATAGAATGCTTGGTTTAAACGAGATTTTTGAATGTCTATGGGCACGGTTTGCAGCCCAATTGTTCGCTTTGATGAATCTGGCGATGAAATGAAGCGGTAACGGAAGGCAAGCCTTGTAAAGCCGTAATCGTCTTTCACCGATCCGTACAAATAAATTAAACGGGAGCTCATGCTATCTGTTTCACGCTCAATTTCTATTTCAGGATAGGCATCAGGAATAACCTGTATTTGATAAGCAATGGAATCACTGAAGCCTGATTTGTTGTTCTGGGTATACAATCGCAGGGGGGACGATTGCAGAAATCGCTTGCTGAAAACGAACAATCCCTTCTCATTTTTTTCGGCTTTTCCTCGGCCGTCATTTGCAGAAATGCCAATCTCATCGGTATTTCTTGAGTCGATTTCCCAACTGATTTTCGTACCCACTGGCACGCTTAAGTCGCCCGAATTTTGAATGGTTTCTTTTTTTAAACCGGTGTAAGCTGGATAATCGAGATAAGCTTGCATACGAACCAAAAGTGGTTTGGGTAAAACCTTCAGTTCGTATTCTTCTGAGTAAAATCCATCTGCCCAAAACTGAAGCTGCGCATTTTTCTGAAGATTTCGCAACAAATAACTGAAAGTGTCCGTGCCGCTTTTCATCCGAAAGCGATTGCCGTTGATGAGCACAAAAGCTTCTGCCGGAACCACACTGCCTTTCATAATCATTTTAAGCTCGAAATCTTCATTTTGACCGCTTCTTAAATCGCTATTTTGTAACTCGAAGTAGAAGGGGGCCTTTTTTTCATAAAAGGTGTTGTAGTTCACCAAGCGCTTGCTGCTGTTGGTAAAACCCGGTGCCAGCACCAATACGCCAATGAATAGCAGCACTGGTACGATGGCGAATTTTAAATAGCTTAAATTCTCTCGTAGATTAACTGCATTCGAAAAAGGTACGGGTCGCAATTGTGCCATGCGCTGTTCGATGCTTGCTTGTAAAAGACCGTTTGCCTGTTGGTCTTTTTCCAACATCTCTTTCATCTGCAAGGTGTTCAACAGTTTGTCGCCCACTTCCGAAAAATGCTCCCCTATAATTTTGCTGGCTGTTGAATAATCGATGAGGTTTCCAATTCTGTAAAGCGCCAG
>CAZYJD010000076.1:0-9602 GCA_964647785.1 uncultured Chitinophagaceae bacterium | reverse complement strand
TGCCCGCTTGAGTGGATTTTTACTAGTTGGCAGCGGCCCGTTATTTTATACCCTTTGGCTCATGCCACCACTGTGGTTTTTAATTAAAGAATTGCGCGTTAAAGGGCCCCATCTGAGGCAACATCTGTACTTATTAATATTGATGATACTGGGAGCAGTTTCGTTGCGCCCCATACTACTGCTGTTCAGCTGAGATTAAACTTCAGCGAGGATAAACCATGTAATAACGAGTTACCACCTCCTTCAGTGCTGATATGTTATAATTATCGCTGAACTCGGCTATATCAACCAATGCGCCTGATTTTGTACGAATATTGATTCGTTCAACATGTTCGCGATAGGCTTCGTTCCTCACAGATGCTGAACGAACGAAGTAAGTAGATTCTTCTTCACTGATTCCATAGCGCCGCATGGCCTCATGGCGCAATTCCAAGACCTTTTCTTCACTGAACGCCTTTCGGCTAACTTGGATTGAAGGTAGTTTACGATGAATGAGCGATTTACAAAGCATTGAGAGAATTAAGTCGGGGTGATTGATCCAAACTTTGATCGATGTGATGATATCGTTGTCATCTATGCGGTTGTAGTGCTCTAAAACCTCATCGGAAAGGGCGTTTACTTGATTTTTTAGAAAAAAGGATAGGGAAGGGGTGGCAAATAGGTGTTCTCCTTGTTGACTGAGCCATTTTGCCCGGCGCAAGATACCGAGCAAGACTTCATCAGCCGCTAAGGTGGTTTTATGTAAATATACCTGCCAATACATCAGTCGCCTGGCCACAATGAATTTTTCCACTGAATACACGCCTTTTTCATCAATTACAAGGCTATCGTCCGCCACATTCAACATTTGTATGATGCGTTCGGTGCCAATGATCCCCTCAGATACCCCAGTGTAAAAGCTATCTCTGCTGAGGTAGTCTAAACGATCCATATCCAACTGACTGCTCACCAATTCGTGCAGAAATTTTCTGGGGTAATTCCCCACGAATACCTCAATGGCTTGATCCAAAGCACCATCAAATTGTTTGTTGAGGTGCTGCATGAAGCTTAATGAAACTTTCTCATGATGAATGCCTTCGAGAATGCTGTTCTCGAGCACATGCGAAAACGGACCGTGACCGATGTCGTGCAATAAAATCGCAACCAAAGCAGCTTCTTTCTCTTCTTCACTCAATATGATGTCTTTGTACTGAAGTACCTCAAGGGCTTTATTCATCAAGTGCATGGCTCCTAAAGCATGATGAAAGCGCGTGTGATGTGCTCCAGGGTAGACCAAATAACTCAGTCCCAACTGACGGATTCTACGCAAACGCTGAAAATAGGGATGCTCAATGAGGTCGTATACCCGTTCCGATGGAATTTGAATGAACCCATATACGGGGTCGTTAATGATTTTTTTCTTGTTCTTCAACAGACTGGTGACAATAAATGATAGGGCGGAAGAGTTTTTATCTTCAGTTTTGTGGAACCAAAATTACTTAAATGGCTTCAATTAGAATTCTATGGGCTGATGATGAGGTGGAATTACTCAAACCCCATATACTTTTTTTAAAAAACAAGGGATACGAAGTGGACACCGTAACCAATGGCGTAGATGCCATAGAGCAAATAGGCCGACACGACTATGATCTGGTTTTTTTAGACGAAAACATGCCAGGCATTTCAGGCTTGGAAGCACTGCGGAAAATCAAAACCCTGAAGTCTGAACTGCCCGTAGTCATGATCACCAAAAATGAGGCTGAACACATCATGGAAGATGCCATCGGTGGCAAGATTGAAGATTACCTGATAAAACCGGTTAATCCACACCAGATTCTTTTGTCGGTCAAGAAGATTGTTGACAATAAGCGTTTAATTAAAGAAAAGGTCACAAAGGACTATCAGCAGGATTTTAGAGAAATCACCATGGCATTGATGGAATCTCCCGATTTTGATCAATGGAAAGACTTGTATAAAAAGTTGGTTTATTGGGAGCTGGAAATGCAGTCAGGAGAGGAGACAGGCATGGAAGAAGTTTTGCAGACCCAAAAAGATGAAGCCAATCGCGAATTTTCAAAATACATCGAACAACAGTATGTAAAGTTTGTGCGTTCTGAAAGCGATGATGCACCCCTGATGTCTCACGAACTCATGGAAGAGTGGGTGTTTCCTCAAATAGAATCGGAGCCCGTTTTTTTCTTCTTGTTGGACAACCTCAGGTGGGATCAATGGAAAATGATATCACAAGTGCTTCAGGAATCTTATCGTATTCAATTAGAAGATATGTACCTCAGCATTCTTCCAACCACCACACAATATTGCCGAAACGCCTTGTTTGCCGGTATGATGCCGCTCGATATTGAAAGACATTTCCCAAAGTGGTGGAGCAATGACGAAGATGAAGGAGGAAAGAACCTGCATGAAGAAGACTTCTTGGAACACTTGATTAACCGGAGTGAAGCCGGAATCAAATGGAGTTACACCAAGGTCCTGAACCTTGAACAGGGGAAAGACTTGGTTCAACAGGTGCCAAATCTGATGCAGAATGACTTCAATGTGGTGGTTTACAATTTTGTAGACAATTTATCCCACGCCCGTACCGATTATAAAATTATGCGCGAACTGGCTGAAGATGAGGCAGCCTATCGATCGTTAACCTTGAGTTGGTTTGAACACTCACCCTTGCTAGATGCATTCCGGAGACTTGCAGAGCATAAAGTAAAAATAATCATTACCACCGATCATGGATCTGTAAGGGTGAATAATCCAATTAAAATTATTGGCGACAAAAAAACCACCGCCAATTTGCGCTATAAAACGGGTAGAAACCTAAATGTGAACGCCAAGGAAGTATTTGAAATAAGAGATCCTGAGAAGATTTTCTTGCCACGACAGCACCTTACCAGCAGTTTTGCCTTTTGCCGGGAAAACGACTTTTTCGTTTACCCAAACAATCTCAATCATTACGCCAAGTATTACAAGGACACCCTGCAACATGGTGGCATTTCTATGGAAGAAATGTTGGTGCCATTTGCCGTTTTAAACAGCAAGTGAGATGCAATGGATTAGCCGAAATACCGAAGAACACATGGCTCTTGCGGAAAACATTTTAGACCTTTGCCGCAATACCCGCTTGTTTTTATTCAAAGGGGAGTTGGGCGCCGGAAAAACCTCCCTTATCAAAGGTTTTGTTAATCAACTGGGGGGGGAGGAGCTGGTTAGCAGCCCTAGTTTTAGTTTGGTGAACGAATACAATACTTTTTTTGGAAAAGTGTATCATCTGGATTTATACCGACTAAAAGACGAAAAGGAATTGGAAGATATTGGCATTGATGATTATCTCAGTGAAAATCCATGGATGTTCATTGAATGGCCTGAAATAGGCATGTCATATTTCAATTACCTCCCTCACGGATTGGTTGAAATCGAGTATATTTCAGCATCGGAAAGAAAGGTTCAACTGCAGTGTTACAGCGAGTTCTAATTCACAGCTTGCTTTGTTGGGGTGTTTTAGCAATTACCCTGCCTGCAAGAGCTCAATTCAACAATCGTTACATTCAGGAAAAACTGGCTTCCGTTTCCAGTCCGCTCTCATTGTTGCAAGAGCTTGAACAAAAGGGTAGGAGAGAAATTGGGGATCCTGCACTCGATTCGGTGGCCATCTGGTTGGAAAAATGGTATGCACAAGAGGGTTGGGAGGCAAGGCGCGATTCATTTTCTCATCTAGGTCATTCTTTGTACAACCTGATTTTTGAAAAACGCAGTAATGGCCCCAATGCTGGTTGGCTGTTCATCAGTGCGCATTACGACAGCAAGAACGGAGCCGGTGTGAATGACAACGGAAGCGGCCTGGTGGCCTGTATGGAAATTGCACGAGCACTTTCGGACATCCCGTTGCGCCGAAATGTTCGTATCATCCATTTTTCCAGTGAAGAATTCAATTTGACAGGCAGTCGGCACTATGTAAACGAAGTGCTTGCCGAAAAACCGGATGAGGTTTTATTGGTGTTCAATCTAGATCAATTAGGCGGGACACTCGGAGCTACTGATAACCATAAAATTTACACGGAGCGAGATGAAGACCTACCCCTCGGGAATAATCAGTTGTCAGATAGCCTCACAGATATTTTGGGAACGATTGTGAGGGAGTACAGTTCATTGGAAGCGGTGAAATCCAAAGCATTTGCTTCAGACTACATTCCTTTTCAACAGGCTGGTTATACGATCAATGGATTGTATCAGTTTAGCAGTTATCCGTTTTATCACACCGAAAATGATTTGTTGATCAATATGGATACAGAGGCATTGCAAGAAGTAATCCGCGTTGCACTTGCTTATGTGCTTTACCTGGCTGCTGAAGATAAGTACACCCTAAGCACCGAAAGCCATTTTTTTGGAAAACATCTCGCAGCTGCTTATCCAAACCCGACCAAAGACCACCTAATCTTACCCCTGGAAACTGAATATTGGTGCTTATTTGATCGTGAAGGCAGGTTGCTTAAAGAGATGCAAACGGGCAATAGTCTCAAAGTAGACCTTAAAGATCTAAAGGCAGGGTGCTATATTTTACGCATGCAGCACAAGGGTGGAGAATGGTTTCAAAATGCCATCCTCAAAGTGCGCTGAACGGAGGATTATTTCTTTTCTTTGCGCCTTCTTTTTTTGCATGAGGATTCAGTTTTGTGGAGCAGCCAGACAAGTAACGGGAAGCATGTACCTTCTCGAGCACCGCAGCGGGTATAAAATACTTGTTGACTGCGGTCTGAGTTATGAAAAGTCAGATGAATGGGAAGCAAATGCGCAGTTCCCATTTTCTCCGAAAGAAATCGATGTGGTTTTGATCACCCATGCGCATATGGATCACAGCGGAAATATTCCTACCCTTGTAAATCAAGGATTTCAGGGGCATTTTTTCTGTACCGATCCTACTGCAGAACTCATGGCGGGTTTGTTGGCTGATTCCGCCAATATACAGCAGAATAAGGCGAAGAAAAGCCACGGAAAGCGCCATAAAAGCAAATCGGCTCCAAGGCTCTACGGACACAAACAAGTTGTAGACGCGCTGGAACAAGTAATCACCATTTCATTCGGGCGCTGGTTCGATTTAAACGATCAAATTCGTTTTCGCTTCGTGCCAGCAGGTCACATACTAGGAGCTGCAAGCATAGAAATAGCCTACCAAGAAGCTGGAGAAACACGCATCATTGGTTTTACCGGCGATCTAGGTAAAAATAAAAACCCATTGATTGTTCCGCCACAACCCATGGAAGGTTTACATGCATTGATCTGTGAAAGCACCTATGGCGGAAGAAAGCATAGTGCAAACACTGATCCTAAAGCGGTGCTTTACCAGCATATCGATCAGGCCTGTATCAAAGGAAAAGGAAAGTTGCTCATTCCTGCTTTTAGTGTGGGGAGAACGCAGGCAATTCTATACACCCTGCACCAATTATATTTGGACGGGAAATTGGATGATATCCGGGTTTTTGCCGATAGTCCATTGGGGATTTTTAGTACACAGGTGCATGAAAGGTATGCTGCTTACCTCAACGAGGAATCCAGATCATTTTTAGAGAAGTACGAAGATCTTTTCTCTTTCAAGAATCTGTACATTGTTGAAGATGAAGAAGATAAAATGATGATGGAGTTTTACAACAAACCTTGCGTCATTGTTTCATCTGCCGGGATGATGGAAGGAGGGAGGATACAGGAGCACGTTTCCAACAATTTGCAGAATCCTTTTTGTACCATTTTGGCTGCCGGCTTTTGCACACCCGGTACATTGGGGGCGGAGTTGATCAACGGCAAGAAGCGGGTCTATGTGAAGGGACGCGAGCGCGAAGTTTATGCCACCATCGAATCAATGGATGCCTTTAGCGCACATCCCGATGCGGGAGAGCTGAGCGCATATGTGCAGGAAGTTTTCCGAAACAGCCCTGCACTCAAACACCTGTTTTTGGTGCATGGCGATGAACAAAATATGCAGGCATTCAACGAGCGCTTAACAGACCTGGGATACCAACCATTCATCCCCGAACGGATGCAAAGTTTTGAAATATGACAAAATTGAACAGTCACTGTGGATTTTGTACAAAAATTGTGGGTATCTTCAGCTGCTGAAAAGGGGCGTAAATTGTGGGTGTCCAGTAGTTTTACCCTTTTAATAGAACGAACAGAAATACATGGATTCGAGAAACGAGAGAATCATTCCAATCAATATTGAGGAAGAAATGAAGTCAGCCTACATCGATTATTCGATGTCGGTTATTGTATCAAGGGCACTCCCAGACGTAAGGGACGGACTGAAGCCGGTGCACCGCAGGGTATTATACGGGATGACAGATCTGGGACTGGCGTCGAACCGTCCTTATAAAAAATCAGCGAGGATTGTAGGAGAGGTGCTGGGTAAATACCACCCACATGGCGATAGTTCTGTGTACGAGGCGATGGTTCGTCTGGCACAACCCTGGAGCGTGCGATACATGATGGTAGACGGACAAGGGAACTTCGGAAGCATCGATGGAGACCCACCAGCTGCAATGCGTTACACCGAGGCAAGGTTAAGGAAAACTGCCGAGGAGATGATGACGGACATTGACAAAGAAACCGTTGATTTTACTAACAACTTCGATGATTCGCTCAAAGAGCCATCAGTTCTACCGGCTAAAATTCCAAATCTGCTGGTGAATGGAGCGGCGGGTATTGCTGTAGGAATGGCCACTAATATGGCGCCGCATAACCTCACCGAAGTTATCGAAGGAATCATTGCCTACATCGATGACCGTGATATAACAATCGAGGGCTTGATGCAATACATCAAGGGCCCGGATTTCCCAACAGGAGGTATTATTTATGGGGTTGAAGGCGTTCGCAATGCCTTTGAAACAGGCCGAGGAAGGGTCGTAGTAAGAGGAAAAGCCCATTTCGACACCTTGCCAAGTGGAAGGGAGCAAATAGTGATCACAGAAGTTCCCTATCAGGTCAGTCCGTCACAAATCATCCTCAAAGCTGTGGATCTTGTGAATGAGAAAGTGATCGATGGAATCAGTGAAATTCGCGATGAATCGGGTAGGGAAGGTTTGAGAATTGTATTTGACTTGAAACGGGATGCCATTCCAGGCATTGTCCTCAATCAATTGTATAAGTACACCGCCCTACAAAGCTCATTTTCAGTTAATAATATTGCCCTCGTAAAAGGCAGACCTGAGATGCTTAATTTGAAGCAGCTCATCTTGCATTATGTGGATCACCGCCATGAAGTGGTGGTGCGAAGAACGCAATATGAACTGCGTGAAGCGGAAAAAAGAGCGCACATTTTAGAGGGATTGATCATTGCTCTCGATAACCTCGATGCAGTGATACAACTCATTCGCGAGAGCAAATCGGCAGAAGAAGCTCGAAATGGATTAATGCAGCAATTTGGGCTCTCAGAAATACAGGCCAAAGCTATTCTTGACATGCGTTTGCAGCGTCTAACTGGACTTGAGCAAGATAAAATACGCCAGGAGCACAAAGAAGTGCTGGACTTGATTGATTACTTGAATAAAATCTTGTCGGATGAAGGTCTGCGAATGCAAATCATCAAAGATGAACTGACCGAGGTAAAAGAGAAGTACGGAGATGCGCGCCGAACAGAAATTGAACTCAGCGGCGATGAAATATCAATAGAAGATCTCATTCCAAATGAAGCAGTGGTGGTGAGCATCTCACATATGGGTTACATCAAAAGAACTCCGCTCACCGAATACAGAACCCAAACCAGAGGAGGAGTCGGCAATAGAGGAGTATCGCACAGGGATGAAGATTTTGTGGAGCATATTTTCGTGGCCAATACGCACAACTACCTCTTGTTCTTTACGGAGCAGGGCAGGTGTTTCTGGATGAAGGTGTATGAAATTCCAGAAGGAGCCAAAACAGCGAAGGGGCGCGCCGTACAAAACCTCATGAATATTCCCAAAGAGGATCGTATAAAAGCCTACATCACGGTAGATAACCTTAAGGATCCTGACTATTTGGAGCAGAATTTCATTGTCATGTGTACCAAGAATGGTATTCTGAAAAAGACAACCCTGGAGGCCTATTCTCGTCCTCGGGCAAATGGAATCAACGCCATTACCATCCGTGAAGGAGATGAGCTGCTCGAAGCCAGGTTGACCAATGGTAATAACGAAATACTGCTGGCAAAGAAATCCGGTAAGGCCATTCGCTTCAGTGAGACCACTGTGCGCCCAATGGGTAGAACAGCCTCGGGTGTGAAAGGGGTAACATTGGAGTCCGATTCGGATGAAGTAATCGGCATGGTTTGCGTAGATCCGGCAGAAGAGGTGAGCATCCTGGTTGTTTCGGAACACGGTTATGGTAAACGCAGTCCATTGGAAGATTACCGCGTAACCGGCAGGGGTGGTAAAGGGGTGAAAACCTTGAACATCACCGATAAAACCGGAAGCCTGGTGTCCATCAAGAGTGTAACAGATGAACATGATTTGATGATTATCAATCGCTCAGGAATAGCCATTAGGCTAGCCGTGAACGGATTGCGTGTAATGGGGAGAGCCACACAAGGGGTGCGACTGATCAAGTTAAGAAACACTGACACCATAGCATCTGTTGCCAGGGTAGAACACGAAGAAGAAATCGAAGAAGATATTTCCGGAACACAAATTGAACAAGAACAGAACAATGAACCAAAAGATATTTCAAATGATGACAACAACTAAGAAACTTTTATTGCTGTTCGGCGTAGGTCTCATGTCTTTGTCGGCAGCCAAAGCACAGGGCTATAAGGTGGAGTCAGTGCGCATGGTACTTGAAAACCCTGATCCAACAGCAGAAAAAAACCTGCGAAAGTGTATGGAAGACATTGAAGCTGCAGCCCAACACCCTAAAACTGCAAGTGATCCTAAAATGTACTATTACAAGGCACTGACTTACTTCAACATCTATGCAAGTGATGAGGAACTGCTGAAAGAAGTGCCCAATGCATTGGACATATCGACTGACAATTTCTTTAAGAGCATGGAGGCAGATGCCAAGAATAAATACAGCGATAACTCCAAGTTCTATTTATTGAATTGCGCAATCGGTTTGTATAATCAAGGAATAAACGCCTATAACAATAAAGATTACAAGGCGGCCGTAGCGGCTTACGATATGGTTCTGAAAATACTTCCGTATGATGAGAAGGACGATCTGAAAAGGAAAAACATCACTCAAGAGGCCATGTATCAGTACAAGTACTACGCAGGTATGGCTGCCGAAGATTGGGATCTTGCAAAAGCCAATCTGCAAAAACTAATCGATCTGAATTTCATGGAGCCTCGAATTTATGCCGATATGGCAAGAATTTATCTGACAGAAACAGATACTGCCAAAGCCCTTGAATACATCAGCCAGGGTAAGGAAATGTTTGAGAACGACAAAATGTTGATCAATATGGAGCTTGATATTTATCTCAAGCAGGGTAGAAGTGGTGAATTGATCCAAAAGTTGGATAACGCGATTGCGTCAGACGATCAGAATCCTATGTATTATTTCGCACGTGCGATTACTTATGAAGGTATGAAGGATAAGGAGAAAGCTGAGGCAGATTATAAAAAGACCATAGAGATTGACCCCAATTTTTA
>CAZYJD010000075.1:0-9624 GCA_964647785.1 uncultured Chitinophagaceae bacterium | reverse complement strand
TTAAATAAAATAGTAATACTATTTATTTCTGAATGTAAGCATGAAAAAAGCCTGCTCAAAGCAGGCTTTCATCATTCAATCAACCAAACAGGTTGGAGGCGGTCTCTTCAAGGCATTGCGATTATGCTTTGAGCATATTGAGGGCGCTACCTGCTTTGAACCAACCGATTTGTTGTGCGTTGTAGGTGTGATTCACCACCATTTCATCTGAGCTTCCATCGCTATGTCTGGCCACCAAGGTGAGGGGTTCACCGGGGGTGAAACCTTCAAGGCCTAGAATATCAAAGGTGTCATCTTCTTTGATTTTATCGTAATCGGCGGGATTGGCAAAAGTAAGGGCCAACATTCCTTGCTTTTTGAGGTTGGTTTCATGGATACGGGCAAAGCTTTTCACCACCACAGCGCGCACAGCGAGGTGTCGTGGCTCCATGGCTGCATGTTCGCGGCTGCTACCTTCACCGTAGTTTTCTTCCCCAACCACAATGCTGTATTCACCGGCACCTTTGATGGTGCGGGCAACTTTAGGCACTTCTTCATAAGCGCCGGTGAGCGGGTTTTTAACTGTTCCGGCTTGATCATTA
The DNA here is from genome assembly GCA_964647785.1 of uncultured Chitinophagaceae bacterium. Lineage (GTDB taxonomy): Bacteria > Bacteroidota > Bacteroidia > NS11-12g > UBA9320 > CAZYJD01. Next base: position 9,043 of record CAZYJD010000075.1, on the reverse strand, counting down.
AAGGCGTTGATGGCACCGATCAGGAGGTTGTTGGAAATGTTGTCCAAATGGCCACGGTATTTCAACCAAGGGCCGGCCATAGAAATATGGTCGGTGGTGCACTTTCCTTTTGCCTTGATGAGCAATCTCAGTCCTTTCAGGTCGGTTCCTTCCCAGGCACGGAATTCATCTAACAGTTGCAAGCGATCACTGCTCGGCGAAACTTGTACATTGATTTGGCTACCGTCTGCAGCGGGAGCTTGATAACCATTGTCTTCAACGGCGAAACCCGAAGGTGGAAAATCGATTCCTTTCGGTTCTTCCAGTTTAACGGCATCACCATTGGCGTTACTCAAGCTATCGGTTAAAGGATTGAAGGTAAGGTCACCTGCAATGGCCAGTGCGGTTACGATTTCGGGTGAGGCAACAAAGGCATGGGTATTTGGGTTTCCATCGTTTCTTTTTGCAAAGTTTCTGTTGAAAGAGGTGATGATGGAGTTTTTGCGTTTCGGATCATCGCTATGGCGCGCCCATTGCCCGATACAAGGTCCGCAGGCATTGGCCAGAACTACGCCTCCAATTTTTTCGAACACACCGAGGTAGCCGTCGCGTTCAACGGTGTAGCGCACCAATTCTGAACCCGGGGTAACCGTGTATTCGCTTTTTACATTCAGATTTTTATCTAGTGCTTGCTGTGCCACCGAGGCTGCACGGGTAATATCTTCATAAGAACTATTGGTACAACTTCCGATGAGGCCTACTTCCAGCTCTTTTGGCCAGTCATTTTCTCTTACGGCATCGGCAAACTTGCTGATAGGCCAAGCCAGATCTGGGGTGAAAGGTCCGTTGATATGGGGTTCCAGTTCATCGAGATTGATGTCGATCACCTGGTCGAAATATTTCTCAGGTTCGGCATAAACCTCGGCATCGCCGGTGAGGTATGCTTTAACGCCATCGGCCAATGCAGCAACATCTGCTCTGCCCGTACCTCTGAGGTATTCGGCCATTTTTTCGTCGTAGCCAAAAGTAGAGGTGGTGGCTCCGATTTCAGCCCCCATGTTACAAATGGTTCCTTTTCCGGTGCAGGAAATGTTTGAAGCTCCAGGACCGAAATATTCTACCACCGCTCCAGTTCCACCTTTTACGGTGAGGATTCCTGCCACTTTTAGAATCACATCTTTGGCTGAAGTCCATCCGCTCATTTTACCGCTAAGGCGCACCCCAATCAGTTTAGGGAATTTGAGCTCCCATGGCATGCCCGCCATTACATCTACCGCATCTGCACCCCCAACACCAATGGCAATCATGCCCAAACCACCTGCATTGGGCGTGTGGCTGTCGGTGCCGATCATCATACCACCAGGAAAGGCGTAATTCTCAAGCACAACCTGATGAATGATTCCAGCACCTGCTTTCCAAAAACCAAGGCCATATTTATTGGAAACAGAAGATAGAAAGTCGTAGACTTCACTGTTGGTATCCAGAGCCGATTTGAGGTCGGTTTGTGCATCGATTTTTGCTTGAATCAAGTGGTCGCAGTGAACAGTACTGGGAACCGCTACTTTGTCTCTTCCGGCAGTCATAAACTGCAATAAGGCCATCTGCGCTGTGGCATCCTGCATGGCTACCCGGTCAGGGGCAAAATCTACATAGGATTTTCCGCGTTCAAATGCTGTGGAAGGCTTTTCCCACAAATGGCTGTAAAGTATCTTTTCAGTGAGGGTGAGAGGGCGATTCAACATTTTCCTTGCTGCATCAACCTTTCCGGGCATTTCACTGTACACTTTTTTGATGAGGTCGAGATCAAAAACTTTGGTCATAATGCTTGAAATTTAGGGGTGCAAAAGTAGTTAATTAATCAAAGACTTGCAGGGCGCAACTGCGCCTAAAATGAAAAAAGGGACTCCTTAGAGTCCCTTAGAAAGGTGATAGGAAATTTAGTAGTTCAGCACCCATCTATATTGTGCCGGATGCACCGGATTTTCTCAACGCATATGCAAAGTTGGTTGATGGATGGACTGAAAGCAAAATCGCGCTTCACTGAATATACCGCGGGAGGCGGTGTTGTACAGCAAATTCTACAATTCAGAATCTGAAAATGGGCCGATCCCATGGAATCATGCTCAAGATAAGAATCATGGATATACCAAAGAATATCAAGGTTGTGCGGTGTTTTGCCAGATCGGTTGCCGCTTTTTTAATGCGACTGTTGCCAATGGTGGTTACAATAACAGCAATGAGCATGGCGGTGAGGTGCTCAACCGCCCAAAATCGCTGATATTCATCCTTCATGGCAGCTCCCATGTTTTGCATGGCACTTTTGGTGATGGGGCTGAACACAAAATAGAGCAGCAAACCTATCAGCAGCTGGCTGTGGTTCATGATTAAAAAGATCAATCGCCAGCGGTTTTCTGCGGTGCCATAGGCAGTTTTACCACTTAATCCTTTGATGGCAAAAACGATGGCCAGAATACCACTGATCAACAGTATCCAGCGCAATAGATTGTGAATGCCAAGAAATAAATCGTAGGCAGCTAATGTTATCATGGGTTCAAATTTATTTTGATTTATCGGGGAATGCGGGAATGTTCTTTGATTTTTTATCGCGTTTTTCCAATTCTTCCAACATAAGATCAATGGCTTTGTTCAATTGGGCATCAACCCCTTTGTACTCCTGCCAAGGATCGTTGATGACTTCAATATCCGGACTCACCCCTTCACCTTCAATGATCCAGCTTTGCTGTTGGTAGTCGAAATGGCCGAATTCGGGCTTTCTCAAATCGCCTCCATCAATGAACGGCAGGCTGCCGCGTATCCCCACAACGCCACCCCATGATCGCTGACCCAGCAAGGGGCCAAGCTTGTATAAGCGGAATTGGTATGGAAACAAGTCGCCATCGCTGGCTGAGTATTGGTCGATCAAACAAATTTTAGGACCATTGATCAATTCACCGGGTTTGGTTCCTGCCTCGGTTGCATTTCTCCAGCTTGTGCCGAAGGCCACTTCTCTTCTGAGTCGTTCAATGATCATGGGCGAAACATTGCCACCTCCATTGCCACGGTCGTCTATGATGATGGCTTCCTTATCGAGCTGAGCATAGAAATAGCGCGAAAACTGGTTGAGGCCTTCAACACTCATATCGGGGATGTGCAAATAGCCAATGCGGCCATTGCTGGCTTCTTCAACTTTTTTGCGATTGTTTTCTACCCATTCGTAGTAGTACAACTTGCTTTCATCTTTCAGGGGTTTCACCAGCACTTTTCTTGCATTGCTTCCATCGGCCGATGCACTGATGCCGAGCTCTACAATTTGTCCTGCCTGCCCGATGAGCATTTCAAAAATATCTTTTACAGGCTTTAAGTCTGTTCCATTGATGCTGGTGATGTATTCCCCTTCTTTTGCCTGAACTGAGGGATCGAGCAGGGGTGAGTGCAGTTCTTCGCTCCAATTGGCGCCTTTCACAATGTGATCGATGCGGAAATAACCGGAAGCATCTTTGCTAAAGCGGGCTCCGAGCAAGCCAAGAGGAACCTTTTGCGCCGAGCTTCGGTCACCCCCATTAACATAAGCGTGTCCGGCATTGAGTTCTCCAATCATTTCCCCGATGAGATAATTGAGGTCGTTTCTGTGCCTTACCCAAGGCAGCAAAGCGGCATACTTTTCATGAATGGCTTTCCAATCCACGCCGTGCATGCCCGGATCGTAGAAGAAGTCGCGCATTTGCCGCCAGGATTCATTAAAAATCTGTTTCCACTCATCTTCGAGATTCACCTGTATCTGCAAGCCACTCATGTCAACGGCTTTCCCCAGTTTATATTCTGATTTGGGGCTGTTGATCACGTAATAAGCTTTGCTTTTTTTGATGAGCATATGTTCGCCATTGGGCGATAGCTCAAAACCCACATATGATGAAAGCTCGTGTTCTTTCTCATCCTTGATGGAGAAGTAATTCAAACTCACTTTTCCACCAGTTCGGTTATAACCGTAATAAAGTCCGTCTTTGGTTGCTTCAAGTGACCAGTAACTACCTGATGCAACCGGCAGGGCGGTGGTTCGCATGGCGATCCCTTCCAAATCGATGACGGTTTGCGAACCTCCATCGGTCTTTTTCTCCTCCTTTTTCTCATCGGCAGTTTTCACTTCATCATTCTTGAGTGGAAAAAGTGGAGGGGTGTCTTTACTCAATGCAATGACATACAGGCGCGACATATTGGTATAAGCGTGATTCCATTCCGTTTGGCTGTAAATGGGGTTGTAGTCTCGTTGCGAAATGAAATAAAGGTACTTGCCATCGGGAGAGCATACCCCGCCGGATGCGTTGTACCAGCCTTCTGTGAGATCGAGCGATTTCTTAGTGTCCATTGACCAAGCGCGTATCACCGAAGGTCGCTGCCGCCCTGGATAGGTGTAAATGACCCATTTGCTATCGGGCGACCATCTGTAGTCTCTGATTTCCCAAACAGGCGATGCATCTATCTTCGTTGTTGCGCCTCCATCGATCGTTACGCAATACAAGCTCATGGACCGATCACTGAACAAAATGCGTTTGCTATCAGGCGACCAAACAGGACGGTATTTATAGGGGCCACCGTTTTTGGTGATTTGCTTTGCAGCTTCACTTCCGTCTTGCTTGCGGATGTAAATTTCGTCTTCACCACTTTCATCGCTTATCCAGGCAATCCATTGGCCATCGGGCGACCAGCAAACATCGCGATCGTGTGCTCCATTGCTTTGGGTGAGCCGTCTCGTAAACCCTTCTTTGGCGGGCACATTGAAAATTTCTCCTCTTCCGCTGAAGCCCAGGCGCGAGCCATCCGGGCTGAGGGCAACGGAGTTTGGATAATCTGCAGCATCTACAAATTTGCGAAGTGCTGCCTCATGATCGCCTTGTATGCGTACGTTTACCTCTGTAACTTCGGTACTCTTGAAATGGTAAATGAATAATCGCCCGCCTTTTTCAAATACAATCCCATCAGGGCCCATGCTGGGAAACTTGATGTCGTAATCGGTAAAATGCGTGATTTTGCTGAGCTTTCCGCTGCCGAGATCAAAGGCAAACAGGTTCATGGTGCGGTCGCGGTCACTGGCGAAATAAACCGTATCGCCATGCCACATGGGGAAAATATCTTGTGCAGGGTGATTGGTCAGATTTTTGGTCTCTCCTGTTTTTAGATTGATCCACCAAATATCATCGGCCATACCGCCACGGTAGTATTTCCAGGTACGAAATTCACGGAACACCTTGTTGTACACCATTTTGGTTCCATCGCTATTATAACTGCACCAGGAGGCCACGCTAAAGGGCAGCTGCGTGCTCATTCCGCCTTTGGCGTATACACTGAACAATTGGCCTTTGAATGAATTGAAGCTGTATTGCCTGGACCGATAAATAACCGATTGCCCATCGGGCGTCCAGCTCATTACAATGTTATTGGGCCCCATGCGATCGCTCAGGTCATCGCGTCCAAGCGTGGCCGTGGTGCTCAATCTTTTGGGGTTCCCTCCTTGCATGGGGATGGTGTAAACTTCGGTGTTGCCATCGTATTGGGCAGTAAATGCAATGGTTTTTCCATCGGGTGAATAGCGGGGAAAGACTTCCACCCCGGGGTCGGTGGTGAGGCGCTGGGCAAGGCCGCCGCTGCGTTGCACTTTATATAAATCGCCTGCATAAGAAAACACCACATGGGTTTTGCTCAAACTTGGAAATCGCATCAGTCGATGATCGTTTTGAGCATGTGCATCGGTGATCAACAAGACAGCACCAATGAGTAGAAAAACTTTATTCATGCAGCTAATTTAGAAAGGAAAATTGATTTACAGGGTATTTACAAAGGGGGACAAAACAGCAGAAATTCATGCGGATAGCTCATTGCATAAAAAAACATGTTAATTGATACTTATGGTAATTTGTACTTTAAGTAAATTCTCTTTTATTTTGAGGAGTAAAACAAAACGATATGAAAAAAACACTTACCATTTTAGGATTATCTGTGCTGATGTCTTCGGCATTTGCACAAGCTCCTACAACAGGAGCACCCGATCCAACTGCTGATGCAGCAGATGTAATTTCACTTTTTTCAGGACCATACACCAATGTGGCGGTAAATTCTTGGAGAACCGATTGGTCGAGCGGAGTACTTACCGACACCACCATCGATGGAAATGACATGAAAAGATACAGCAGCATGGGCGTTGCCGGTATCGAAACAACCGGTGCCAATATGATTGACGCCAGTGGAATGACCCATTTCAACATTGATCTTTGGACCAGCAATGCAACCATTTTTAAACTGAAGTTGGTTGATTTCGGTGCAGATGGAGTTTACAGCCCTGCCAGTGCGGGGGGTGATGACACCGAGCACGAGCTGGTATTTGGCATTGGTGACAACAAGGAAAAGTGGATCTCTTACAACATCCCATTAACCCTCTTCACTGGTCTTGCTGCTACTTCAAACATGGCACAATTCATTTTGGTAGCAGAGCCTTTTGGAACGGCCGAAATTTATGTAGACAACATTTATTTCAGCAACACTCCTGAAGCAATGCCTACTACAGGCGCAGCTGATCCTACTGACGAAAGCGCTGATGTAATTTCTATGTTTAGCGATGTTTACGAGGATGTGGCTGTAAACACCTGGAGAACCGACTGGTCTTCTGCAACTTTGACTGAGATGGATATCGATGGCAACAATGTGAAGAAGTACACGGGTGTGAACGTAATTGGTATTGAAGCCGTTGGTGAGAACATCATCGATGCCAGTGAAATGGACTACTTCAATATAGACGTTTGGAGCCCTAACTTCAGCAAATTCAAAATCAAATTGGTTGACTGGGGTGCAGACGGAGGCTACGATGGAGGTGACGACAGCGAGCACGAACTTACTTTTGATGCGCCTGCCACTGGAGAGTGGATCAAGTATCGCATTCCAATGTCAGATTTCACTGGTCTTCAGGGAACTGACAAACTGGCTCAGTTCATTTTGGTAGCTGAAACCCCAGGTATTCCTACCGTTTATATCGACAATGTATACTTCAGCAAGGAGTCTACCAACAGCACTGCTGACGTTGCTGCCATTGGTGTAAAAGTTTATCCAAACCCTGCCAAAGGCTCATTGAATGTGGATCTCAGCAACAGCACCGAAAAGGTGAATGAAATCAGCTTGATGGATGCACAAGGAAGAGTTGTTTCAAGCATCATCCCTGCTTCAAACAGCCGCCATACATTCGATGTAAGCTCACTTTCAGCTGGCATCTATGTGCTTCAACTGAATGGTGAAAACAGCATTTCAACCCGCAAGGTGATTGTAAAATAGAACCCAACCCATTTTAAAATAAATAAAAGGGTCTTCCGGTTTCGGAAGGCCCTTTTTTATAGATGCGGCTTGCAGTGAACTTCGATGCGTTCGATTTTACCGCTCCGACTGAATACCTCTGCAGAATATTCTGCGGTCATTTCCAGCAGATCAATCTGCATTGCTTCCCCCTCCTTGAAATGAATAATCATATATTCCCGATCATCCTTGATGTAGACCACGGGGGTTTGACAGATGGTAAATGCTAAACTGTCTGTTTGTAGTTCAAGTGATGAAATTTCATTTTGGATGTTGAGGTACTCAAAGGTGGTTGGCTCTTCTAAGAATTCGCTTTTTCTGAGTATTCTCGGGCGAAAAGACAGGCAACCGTTTTCAACAAACAGCCCCAGTTCAGCCCAGCGGTTAATCACATCTTCTTTTACCTGTCCGGTCATTCCGGGTTGTTGTGCACCTGCATTGATTGGGGTATGTGAATAGGCGTCTGTTGGGAAGGCACCATAGAGCTTAGGCGATTTGTTCACCCCTATGCCTGCTCTTATTTCGTAATAGTGCTCCACCAGTCTGCCAAAGGTTTCCTGACTCACGCCGCGCTCAACCGCCCAGTGAATGGTTTCCTGCACAGCCAGCAATAATTTTGAAACCATATGCCAATAGATAGAACCGAGGCCTTCATAGCCAAAAAAGGTTCCTGAACGACCCGTAAAGGCGCTGTGGTCAAAAAGCAGTTCGAAAATTTCAGCGGCCTTCTGTCCGTGTGTTTGCACCTCTTTTTGCCAGCCTTCCTTGGAAAGTTCTGCCAAAATTCGGTGGATGTCTTCTTCATTGTGGATCTCCTTGCTATAATGATATTGACCCATCACATCTCTTTCAACCAAGCGATGTTCACCGGCATCTACCAGTGCCCCGAACAATGGGCACTGCGCGGCCATATCAGCGGGGATGCTGTTCTTTTCAAGAAAGCCCTTCAGCCTGCGGTTGGGGTACAACATGTAGCTGTACTGATCGGCACGATACATTTTACTGCTTTTCAAACTGTCTAGTAATGAGAGCGACTCTTCGGGCGATAGGAGTCCTGTACTCAATACGGCCACTTGTCCCTCAAGCATTTCATAAAGGTGTCTAACCGATGCTTTTCCTTCATTCAATTCGAGGAGGTTGTAAGAGTGAAACAATCCGTCTTTCCTTTTATTATGACGGATGGCATCGTCGCAAAAGCGCTGTGCCAATTCGAGGAGCGAAAGAATTTTGGAAATGGACACGGCATCTACCCTGCCATTGAAACCATTGTAAGCAAGGGTTCTATATTGTTCGCCAATGGCACCGAGGTCATCGAGCATGGCTCTTCTTTGCTCATCGCTCATATTCTCAGCCAGCAGCCCAATATGCGAGGCAAATGTTTTTTCCAGGCCTTCAATCATTTGTGCCACCGGCCGATTGAAATGCAAACGTCGTTCTTCGGAGTCTCTTAGAAATTGAAAGAGGAAACTGATGTATCGGCGCAGGTAACAAAGGGTTACCATAGAAATACCATTGCCAACCAAGGCATTGTTGGCGTCGTTCCACTCGGGGCGTTGCGTGTTGAGCCAGATGCCCGCACGCGGCACAAAATTGCTCAGTTTGGCTGCCAATGAAACCAGCAATTTTTCAGCAAGTGTTGCCCTGATAGGTTCATCGTCTTCATTCCACACCAACTTTCCGTCAGCACCGATATGCTCAACCCTCTTGTGGATTTTCCGATCTAGTTCATGAT
>CAZYJD010000074.1:5153-9903 GCA_964647785.1 uncultured Chitinophagaceae bacterium | reverse complement strand
AGGAATAGCGCTTCAGATCGACAGGTAGTACGGAGCTTGCCTCTAATTCATTTGATAAATAATTCAAAACCTCTTGACCTTCAGTTTTTAGGGCATGCAGTTTTTGCTTCATGTACCACTGATGAGGAACCAATAGCAGTGCCAGTGCCAAAAGTGCTGAACATGCCGGTATATATTTTCCCCAGAGCGCAGGAAGAATCAAGAATGCATTAAGGAGTATGGCGAAGTTCCAGACAGCCTCCATATGCCATCCGCAATTAAAGTAAGCCCAGTCCGCTGCTTTTTGTTCAAGCAGAACAAGGAAGGAAAAAAGAACGGCAGTCAGCAGCAATCGTACAAACCGCCCCATGCTTTACCATTTGATCAGCTTCAGAACTTCCTGTCCTTTTTCATGTCCGGCCCTGAAAATATAAGTCCCGGCTGGTAGGTTGCTGGTGGCGATGGTATTCAAGCCCTGCTTCAATTCACCATTGAGCACTGTTTTACCAAGCATGTCCATCAACTCATAGTTCAATGGTGCATTCTGACCACTGAACACCTGAATTTGTTCACGGAAAGGATTCGGATACAGCTGCAGATGCAAAGAAGCATACAAGTCTTGCATGCCCAATGCTTCATTGAGATCGATCATGGTAAAAACTTCATTGCTGGATTTCACCTTCATGTCACGCCCCGATGAATGGGCAATGTTGTTAATGGCATATAATTCATCCACCAATTCCACATCATCGATGTACCAGCCTACCCCATCCTGTGCTCCATCGCTTACGAAACGGAAACGAAGTTCCACCTCCTTGCCTTTGTATGTCTCCAATGAGAGAACAGATTTAAGCCAGCCATTGCTTTTACCACTAAAAGCTTTACGATCACTAATATTACTTGCAGGATTGGTCTGGATTTGCTGGTTGTAACCACCATGAATAAATAGTGAAGAAGCATCGTTCCAAATAGAAGAACCCTTTACACGAATTTCAACCACACCACCATCCCATCCATCTTCGGTATCAAACCAATGGTGGAATACCATGGCCGGTTTTTCGCCATTCAAAACAAATTCGTGCACCAATGACTGGTCGCTTTGGGTGCCAATGTTCTGAACGAACCAGCTTTGCTTGCCTGAATAAGCGAGAAATGTATCGATTGACCAGCTATTGCTACCATTTTCACTGAGCACCTGCCAGCTGCTGCTGTCTGCCTCCATATCATCAACAAAACTCAGAACGCTATAGGTGGTAGGGTTCATTACTGCCACCTCAAACTCCATAATCATTGAATCACCAGATAGCAGACTGTCCGCAGTCATACGAATCACTCCATTCTGCCATACAACCGAGGGCGGTAAACTCGATTCATTCACACTTAGTGCCGGATCCAATGTATCAGTTAGTACAATATCATACTGTGTTTGCAAGGTAAGGTTGGTTCCCTTGATGCGATAGCTAAAAAATGTACCAGCGGGCACCCTCTCAGGGGCATATTTCTCCACATAGATCTGGTTTTCCAACCAAGTGGGCACATCAAAAGCCTGAACACCATCGCTTCGGCTATTGGTGGAACCCTGATCGGCCCCTAGACCCAATCCTCTTCGGGCAAAGGTTTCCCAAATCAGCTTTTGGTTTTTTCCGCCATACCTCAGCCGATCTGCGAGCAGAATGGCATCGCGACTATCTGTGAAACCAGGATTGCAAGGCTGCAACTTCAAACCATCCATCACCAATTGCATGGCCATGTTGTTCCCTCCTTCACCTTCGTAAATATCCGGATCATAACCGTATTCATCGATCATGTTCCAGTACATATCCCACAACATACTGCACCACACCGAGCCTACGCCATGCGGCACGCTAAAAGTTTTGATGTTGTCGTAAGTCGCAGGATTAACCGACATATTTCTGGTATAAGGATAGGGCCGAATGCCACCTCCACTGGTTGGTTGGTTGCGCACATAGGTGCCTATCCCTCTAGGTGCATCCGGTTGATCTGTAGGCCGATGGGTCATCACAAGGGTGAAAAAGTCACTCCAACCTTCACCTGCTTGTTCTTGATTTTGCAGGCAGGATGAGTTGAGAGGACCACCAGTGAGACGATTGCTGATGCCATGGCCGTATTCATGGGCAATGATTCCATTGTCGAAATCACTTCCGAACACAATGTTGTTCACCGAAGAGCTGTCATAGAGCGATGCTCTTACCACCTCTTTGGTCATTACATCTAAAATTTTTGTGCCATCATCCTGAGCGATATGGATGGAAGGTATATTGATGCTTGAAGAGCTTCCCCCCATAGTAATGGGAGATCCGGCTTGGTTATTCACCACAATAACGGCAATGGCTCCCGCATCCTGGGCATTCTGAACTTTCACCGTAAAATTACATCCTCCACGCTCTACCAACGCAATCTTTCCTTTCACTTGCGCAGCGTTTTGCAAAGCAGAGCATCCGCGATTTGCATTGGCAGTACCATCATTCACTTCTACCAAATCAGCTTGTATTGGGGTGGTGGAAAGCTGAGGACCAAAAGCAGCGTTGGCAGCAGCATAGTCACCTTCTGCTGCCGGTGGTGAGAGCACATGAAGCAAATCGCTCGCAGCATTGGTGGTCCACAGAAACATCTGCATACGCCCACTTTGCCCGTCATTCGGGGTGAAAAAGTTTGCGTTATTGGTGCCGCTTCCATCCCTGGCTTCGGCAACAACAAAATCAGCTCCTTTTGCATCTACGCCTCCCCTTCCGTAATTGTTTTGCTGAAAATTGCCACTCTCCTCATCGAAACCATAATGGTACCACACATCGTGCATGATATTGTTCATGTAAAAGAGGTTGGTTATGGCTGCATCCTCATACAATGCATCGCGCTTTTCATTCTTGTAGGGGTAGTCAAATACAAGGCTGGAGCCTCCGTCAGGGCTGTAGCCTCCCGTATTGTTGGCATCTTTATCCTCGCGGGAATAAACGTTATTCCCGCGCGTAATGGTGTATTCTTCGCCCGCTGTGCCATTGATATCATGCCAACCGAAAGGAGATGAAAGCGAGTCAGACGGATCACTCAACAAGCTAAAACTTCCGTGATTGGGTGATTCAAAAGGAATAGGGAGCACCCGATAGCTGGGGTTTGCGGCGGTTTTAGCTCCCTCCAAAGCAAACATTCCTCGCGGAACGGTTGTCGACTTCGGGGCATGTGCATGCGGGCCAAAGTTGCAAGAAATCACTTCATCTACCAGCTCGGTTACAACGCCATCATTTGCATCGATGTAAATAGAATAGACATGTGCCCCTGCAGGAAAATGCCAATGTATTTTCCAATGCAGTTTCAATTCTTTATCCACCAAGATAAATTCCGGTCTTGCAGTAATTGCTTCAGATGAAAGAGAGGCATCTTTCAGGATCCAAACACCTTGCTCATTCATTTTGAACAATTGCTCACCAAAACGGCTTTCATAACCAAATTCAAGGTGTTCTGCCGCCGAATGAAAAGCATCACCTGCTGAAATCAGCGGGCTACAATCTGAGGCGCGGAGCTGATGGGCTATAAAGGACTCGTGAAATGCAACCATTTCTCCTTGTTGATTCACGTGCAAATCAGCCACCGCATGCCTGATTGAAACACCGGCATAAGCCTGTTGAAAATAAAGGTGTCGTACGCCCAAATGTCCATTTTGAACCTCTCTTTGCAGTTTGAACTCGCTGAGATGTTCCAATAATTCATGCTTTTCAGCCAAGGCCCTCTCCAACAATTGATCAGCCGTTTGGGCGTTCACCGTAGCATTTGATAAAGCTACAAGTACCAGTAGTAAGTATTTCTTCATTCAGTTATTCTGCTTTCCATTTGATCGTGCAACCCACCGCTTTTGTGCTTTTTACACGAACCTCTTCATCGGCTATCAGTTGGTCAATTGCATCGGCTGCATAATGCTCTGTAGCCGCAGATGCATCCTTCACATTGTTATCGATGGCTCCGATGTATTCAACCATTAGTTCTCCGTCTTCATTGTATTGCAATATAAAAACGTGAGGTGTTCGAACCGCACCGTAGGCCTTTGCAATTTCCTGGGTTTCATCAACCAGGTATGGAAAATTAAAGCTTTTTTCTTTGGCGCGTTGCTGCATGTTTTCAAAATTATCGTCTGGATATTGAACGGCATCGTTGGGATTGATGGCAACAACCGGATATCCGAGTGGAGCGTATTTATTGTTCAAAGCAATGATGCGGTCTTCGTAGGCAACTGAGAATGGGCAGTGGTTGCAAGTAAAAGTTACAATAAAGCCTTTTGCCCCTTTCATATCTGATAGTGAGAGCATTTTACCATCAATGTTCTTCAATTTAAAATCAGTAGCGATATCGCCGGGCTGATAAGCGGTAACAGCCGGTTTCATGGATGTTGTAAAAAGGGCGATAGAAACAAGAAGGAGAATGCTTATGCTATTTTTCATGGTGTTTTAATTTTGATTTTTTCTATGCGTTTCAGCAGTTCCTCATATGAAGAAATGGAACCGGCATGTGCCATTTTATGCCCGCGATAGCTTAGAATGGTGAACGGAATATTTCCTTGCCAGGTGGAATCCACCATGGGCAACCAACTGTTGTAATCCACATTGTTCATCAGCAACTGCTGCCCCGGCAAGTTTTTAACCTTGGAAAATTGCTCAACCTTAGCCACGTCATCGGCAAAGTCAAGTGAAATAAAAGTGAATTGAACATCGGGGTTCTCCTCTGCATAACGAACAAAATGGGGCATTTCTGCGATACAGGG
>CAZYJD010000074.1:0-5143 GCA_964647785.1 uncultured Chitinophagaceae bacterium | reverse complement strand
ATTCACCACATGCAGGGAATCTGAATGAGGCTTGATTGCCTCTAACAATTGCTCTGTGTTCACCACTTGTACTTTTTGGCCACAAGCCATGAGCGAAATAAATCCCCACATCAGAATCAAATGAGAAATTCTCTTCAGCATCTTTCAAAGAAACAGCTTTCTTTATAAAAATATTGGAGGGCTGTTGATTATGACAAAGTCGCAACAGAATTCGATCAAAATTGCTTTTGCATCATTCGTGTTGTCAAATATTCTATACATCCTCGTATTTTTGTATGAAGTGTAAGCCGGTTTGTCGCTCGTTTAAACGTACGGGAGGAAAGTCCGGGCAGCGCAGGGCAGTGCACCATCTGAAAAGGTGGGCATCGGAGAAGCAATTCTCAGATGACAGCGAGTGTAACAGAAAATAACCGCCAGCGGCTTTGCCTCTGGTAAGGGTGAAAACCTGAGGTAAGGGCTCAGGCTGTATGCAAGCAATTTCATACGGGTACAAACCTTGCACGCTGCAAGACCAAATATACCGCGGATGGAGGGTTGCCCGTCCGATTTCCCACTTAGGTGGGTTGCCGCGGAGGGTAGGTTGCTCAGATAAATGGCAAACGCATTTTCTCTGAAAATGAACAGAACCCGGCTTACAGGCTTACACTTTTTAAAAGAACAAGATGGCGAGAATATTAATCATAGACGACGAAGAAAGCATCCGTGAAACGCTCAAAGACATCCTCGGTTATGAGGGGCATGAGGTGGAAGAAGCTTCCAACGGAAAAGAGGCTTTGGAAATGCTGAAGAAATTCAATTATGATGTGGCCCTTTGCGACATCAAAATGCCCGGCATGGATGGGTTGGAACTTCTGGATAAGTCCAGGGAGCTGGATGCAGATATTCCATTCATCATGATTTCCGGCCATGGCACGGTAGAGACAGCCCTAGAAGCCACCAAAAAAGGTGCATTCGATTTCATCACCAAACCACCTGATTTGAATAAACTGCTCATTAGCGTTAGGAACGCAGCAGAAAAGAATCATTTGGTAATTGAAACCAAGGTGCTGAAAAGAAAAATCAGCAAAACCCGCGAGATCGTTGGGGACTCACCTGCCATCCAAAAAATAAAAGACACCATTGAAAAAGTGGCACCTACCGACGCCAGGGTACTGATAACAGGAGAGAATGGAACGGGTAAGGAATTGGTTGCCCGTTGGCTGCATGAAAGAAGCATTCGAGCTAGCAAACCATTTATCGAAGTGAACTGTGCCGCCATCCCTGCCGAATTAATCGAGAGTGAATTATTTGGCCACGAAAAAGGTTCATTTACCAGTGCGCTAAAAAAACGCTTGGGAAAATTTGAACAAGCCAATGGAGGCACCCTCTTTCTCGATGAAATTGGAGATATGAGTCCCTCTGCACAGGCAAAAGTGCTGCGCGCCCTACAGGAAAACAAGATCACGCGGGTGGGTGGCGAATCGGATATCGATGTAGATGTTCGTGTCATTGCCGCAACCAACAAAAACCTGATGCACGAAATTGATGAAGGGAACTTCCGGATGGACCTTTACCACCGATTGAGTGTGATCCTCATACACGTTCCTTCGCTGAATGAAAGAACAGATGACATTCCGCTCATTGCCGAAAAGTTCCTTCAAGAAATTTGTGAAGACTACAGCATCCCTAGAAAACACCTCAGTCCTTCCGCCATTGAAGAACTTAAAAAAATTCAATGGTCAGGGAATATCCGCGAGCTTCGAAATGTGATTGAACGTTTAATCATCTTGTGCGGCAATAAGATTACCGGCGAAGATGTATTGAATTTTGCGAATGCCAGTGGCACCAAAACAGGCTCTTTGGAAATTGTTCATCAGTTCGAAAAATTTCAGGATTGGAAAGACTATACAGAGAAAATTTTCATTGACGCCAAACTGAAGAAGAATAGCTGGAACGTTGCCAAAACGGCTCAGGAAATTGATATTCAAAGAAGCCATTTATATAACAAGATCGACAAATACGACTTGAAGCGAAGCAAAAAATGAAAATAGGCACGGATACGGATAAGGCCGCTGATATTCTCCGATCCGGTGGGCTGGTGGCCATCCCAACTGAAACTGTTTATGGACTTGCTGCGAACGCTTTAGATGCAGAAGCGGTTATTGGTATATTCAAAGCGAAAAATCGACCGAGTTTCGACCCCTTGATTGTTCACCTGGCAGATATTGATCAGCTGGAACAATACATTACCCGATTTCCTGTTGCACTGAAACAGCTGGCCCAACATTTTTGGCCGGGGCCGCTTACGCTCATACTTCCTCGAAATGAACGCATACCCGATGTGGTTTGCAGCGGACTCCCTTCGGCGGGTTTTCGGGTCCCAAAGCATCCTCTGAGCCTTGAATTGCTTCGGAAGACAGGTTTCCCGCTGGCAGCACCCAGTGCAAACCCTTTTGGATATGTGAGTCCTACGCGTTCTTCACATGTGCTGGATCAGTTGGGCGACAAATTAGATTACATACTGGATGGGGGTGAAAGTCCTGTGGGTGTTGAAAGCACCATCATCGGAGTGAACGAGGAAGATCAACCTGTTCTGTACCGTTATGGAGGCATACCACTTGAAGAAATTGAAGCCGTTTGTGGGCCCGTCTTGTTGCAGGTGGCTGAAAGCTCAAAACCGAATGCACCCGGTCAGCTTGATCAACACTATGCCCCCCATACCCCATTAATTTTATGCCATACCGAGGCCGAAATATTACAAATGGCTGAAAACTATGAGAACTGCGCTTTGCTGTGCCTATGCATTCCCGATGATGCCAATGTGCCTACAGGCATTCAATACATCAAGGAGTTGAGCAATGAATGTAACCTGGATGAAGCTGCCAGAAATTTGTTTGCGGGCATACGAGAGCTCGACAAATTGAAGCCGGAAGCCATCATTGCACTCAAAGTGCCAGATGAAGGCCTCGGCAAGGCCATCAACGACCGTCTGCGCAGAGCCTCCCATTGCTAATGCATAAAAAAGGGAGCCTAAGCTCCCCCTTACTTCTTTCAAATTTCAATTCATCAAAATTTGTAACCGAATTTAACCCCGATGCTTGTTCCGGGTCTCAAGCGTTGGAAGTACTGATCCTGTGCCTGGTATGAACTAAATATTTGCTCTTTCCAATCGTTGAGCAGATTGCTGGCTTTGATTCCAAGCGACATGCGTTCTTCTTTGCCAAAATTCTTGCTCACATTCACATTGAGGCTGTGAAATGGAACGGAATAAACATTGGCACGGTTTCCGAAACCTACGAACATGAGGGTAGGCCCCTGCACATTATAGAAAACACCCGCTTCAAGTGACCGATCTTTATCATTCCATGAAAGTCCACCATTCAATATCCAAGGAGCCTGTCCGGCCATGGTACGGCGGTCGGCAATCAGCTCTCCCTCTCTGGCTGCACTGGTTCTTGATCGCTTTTCAGTTTCAGAAATCAGGATGCTCGATTGAGTGTAGGTGAAGTTGGCATTGAAAGCCAGTTTTTCCAGTGTCGGGGAAACGAATCCGAGCGACTTTTTAAACTCAAACTCTCCACCAATGATGCGGGCATCTCCAACATTACGTGGCTGAAAGCTTCCGGGGTCTGCCAGAAACTGTACAATCTCGATTGGATTCTGCAGGGTCTTGAAGAAAGCACTTAATGATACGTTGTTGCCATTCTTTTTGAAGAGTTCCCAACGCAGGTCAAAATTGTTGATGTTGGTGGATTGCAAATTTCCATCCCACAAAATCTCTGTTCCGCCATTGGTTGTTTCTGAAAGCATCCCTCCGATGAACGTTCTACCGGTAATGGGGTCTAGAATTTCGGCGAATGACATTTCCTTCATGGAAGGACGAGCAATGGTGCGGGTGTAAGATGCCCGGATGTTCTGCTCCTGACTCACATTGTACACAAGATTGATGCTTGGAAACAAATTCAGGTCGTCAATTACTTGCTCATTATCCAGCGCAATGCTTCCGGTTTGATTGGTTCCGGTGTAATACTGATCGTATTTCTCAAAGCGAAGTCCTACAATGGTTTTAAGCTGCTGGGTGAGGTTCATTTCATTGCTCACATAAGCAGCGGCATAATTCACATTGGCCTGAAACTCATTCGGGTTGATGGGGATGAACTGAGGAGCATAGCGAAGTCCACTCCTGTTTTCGGCAGAGAAATAATTCTCTTCGACAAATATTTCATTTGGATCTCCTGTGAATTGTGCACCTCCACCAATGGAGAACTGGAAGTTCTGAATGTTGTAGTCGCGCATTTTATAAGTATGGGCGGCCCCAAACAGGAACTTAGCAGATTGCGATCTAAACTTGTACTCACGGGTAAAATCGGCCTTGCTGGCAAAGTTGTATTCCTCCAGGAAACGCCAGATTCTTTCAGGAAGTCCCACTTCGGTGCCAATGGTATTGCTAGGCAGGCGGAAACGCGTAAATCGGATGTCCGGATCTTCGATGGCTGAACGAGTGGGTGAGAATTTCCAGTCGAATTCCCATTTGCCATCCTGCCATTTGTGCGTGCCGTTTAACAACACATTGGTAAGGGTGCGTTGGGTGTATTCCAAGTTAAACTGGTTGGCTTCGAAATTGGCCCCAAGGTTGGTGTTTTGAAAATAGAAAATACCGGCTTTTGACTCACCATTCTGTATGTGCAACACATTTAGTTTTACTTTTGAGTTGAGCGATTTAATCGCCACAGAAGCGAGCCCGCCTACCAACACCTTATTCACTCCAAAATCACCGTTCTGCTGCTCCAATGCAATCAGCTCATAATTGGCAGGCTGGTTGTCTTTGGCGTAGAGGTTAAACTCAGCATCTTCATAATACTCTCTTTCGTTCTTGTATGTTATGGCCGCATTGTAACCGAGTTTCCACTTTTCGTTCTTTAACTGACGTTGATTGGCAAATGAATAGCTCATGCTCACATCCATGAAACTGGTGGAACGATAACCTCCCAAGGTTGGATCGAAACTTCTTAAAATGCTTTGGTATTCCTGCCCTTGTTCACCATCTGGATTGCCCACCACGTTGGCATATTGAGGAATATCGGTGCTTCCTCCGGTTGGAAGAGCCCTCTGCCCATTGTCATAACCTAGCATGTCCGTTCCGCTTCCATCGTACTTCACAAAA
>CAZYJD010000073.1:0-10263 GCA_964647785.1 uncultured Chitinophagaceae bacterium | reverse complement strand
AAAGGGAACGCCTCGGCGCTCCCTTCATGCTGATGTTTTATTCGCTATTTATCGTATCAGGGTAATTGTTCCGTCGTAAACGAATTCTTCACCCTTGAAGTTTGTGAATTTAGCCAGGTAGGCGTACACATCTTGCTGGCAAGGTTGTCCCTGATAATTGCCGTCCCACCCTTCAGTTATATCTGTAGATTCGAAAAGCTTCTCACCCCAGCGGTTGAAGATGATCATTTCATAGGTTTTGAAACCACTTGCCACCACTCTGAAGCGATCGTTGGTGAGCGGTCCGCTGCCATCTGGGGAGAAAGCATTCGGGATGTAAACGAGAATATCCGGACCCACTTGCACAAAATCAAAGGTGCTATCAGTACAACCATAATTGGTCGTAACCTTAAGGGTTACCTGATAAGTGGCAGTATCTGCACCATAGAACCAACCTGCATTTCTGCGAGTACTGGTGTCATCATTGGTCAACGGATCACCGAAATCCCACTCATTCAGCACAATGGTGCTACCGAGAATCGGATTCACATTTGACTCGTTATTGAAACTAAACTTGGGCAATGCGGCCGTTGTGCTGCGGGGCGTTGGCGTAAATGCTGCCGTAGGCAATGGATACACATCTATTGGGAAATTTAAGATGGTATCGCAACCATATTCGCTAATCATTTGCACACTCACATCATTTGTACCTGGGGTATTGAATGTGTGAGTCGTTGGCAAGCCTGTTCCTGTATTACCGTCGCCAAAGTCCCAATTATAGGTACTATTGGTGGAGTTCACTTTGTTGTTTACAAGGATGTCAAAATTCACGGGAAGAGGTTGGCAACCATCTTCCACATCCGGAACAATTTCAGCATCCGGAATGGGGTGAATGCGAATCAGTTTCACTGCGCTGGTTGCAGGACAGGCATCTCCGGCATCAGTTTGTGCAATGACGATGAACTGATTGGTGCTATCATTACTTGCATTGAATGCGACGTTGGTCGGGTTTGCACGATTATCAGCTATCGACACATTTGTTGCAGGAGTAACAAACCAAGTAATTCCTGAAGTATTGGCGTAATCAGCCAAATATTCAACCGTAAGGTTAGGCTCCCTGCATGTATCAATCTCTGGTGTTAGGATTTCCACCGTAGGCATTGGCTGAACCGTGATGTCTGTAGAATCGGCATTTTGGCAACCAGTAGAAGGATTGGTATAGCTGTAGACCAAGTTGATGACTTGATTTCTTGGGGCGTTGTCTGTGATAAAGCGTGTGCCACTGATCATACCGGCCGCTACAGGGTCGCTGCTCCAAATACCTCCCGGAGGCGTTGCATTCAGGTTCACGTTTCCATCTGTTTCGCAAATTTGTCGGTCTGTTCGAATGGACAGCCCCCCATCCACATAGGTACTGGGGTTAACTTTTACTACCGGAAGCGGATGTATGCGCATGGTGGTATCACGCCAAACCGGACATGCGCCTCCAAGATTGTAACGCAGGTAGTACAATCCGGGCTTGCTGTTTCCATAGATCACGTTCAACGTATCCTTCGTGCCCCAAACCAAATTCGTACATGGGCTATAGATACCACCTGTATCTACGCAAGTCCAACTTCCGCCTGAGGGGAACACACCAGTTTGCTGATTCATAGGCAACAAGCCATAATTTTCACAAACAGGATTTGGACCATTGAATGTAATTTTAGGGACCTTTACAATGTAAACTGCAATGGTATCCTTATTAAAGCAGCCATCACCGTTTTGGAAAGTGTATTCAAGCATGAGTGTATCAGCATCAGGGTTGACCAAGGTGTAGACATTCTCTCCTACACGCAATTTAAAATCGGGCAAGAAGCTACTTCCGGCATTGTAGATGAGGTCATTGGTAGAATAAGTCCCGCAATCAAGACATTTCCATTCGGCTTTACCAAGACTTTGGTTAATTGGACGTATTACATAATCATCCAGATCTACCTCAACCGCATCCTGACAAGCGAAGATGTAGGGTTCAAGCTCAACCCTTGGCAGTGGAGCCACCGTCATTCGGATAGAATCTTTATTCACACAACCTGTACTTGGACTGGTATAAGTATATATCAGAGTGTAATTGCTGGTGGCAGTTGGATTGCAAGCGCCATCCGTATAGAATTGGTTACCTGTAACGAGCGATGGATCTTCCCTACAACTCCAGACCCCGCCATCGGGCTCTGCACGTGCGCTCACCTGCAGCGTAATCAAACCCGCATCGCAACATACCTTTTGATTGGCGGGCATGGTGAGTACGGGCAAGGCATTTACATTCACTGTAACAGTATCATAACCATAACAAGTCAGCGTGTCCTCTGCCTGGGCTATTTCCATTTCAAAAGTGGTTGTGGTTCTGATCTTGAAACTCAGGGTATCCTCACTTCCTTTGAACACTTTTAGCGGTGGAGATGTGCTGATGTCTGACCAATTGTAGGTTCCCGTTCTTCCTGGCCCAACGGTATCCAGACCATTTCCAACCAACACCATCAGATCATCCCAACAGAGGGTCTGATCAGGTCCGGCATTGGGAATAATCGGATCATTGACCAAAAGGTTAAATGTATCGATATCCGTACATCCTAAACTATCGGTTACTGTGAGTACATATTGTCCCTCAAACTCGGTTAGAATGGTATCTGTATCGGCAAACCATGCCCCATTGAAGGTCCACTCCTTTTGGAGGGTATCTCCCTGACGAAGGAACGTACTATCATCCGGATCAAGCCAATATGCTGTATCCAGGTTAGGTATGACGAGATAGTCATCGTAATCACAGATTTGCTTATCAGGGGGTAGAGTGATTACCGGGTTTTCTTTCAGGAATACACGGATGCTGTCTCCTTCTTTGCAACCATTGTCATCGGTTACTTCCAGGAAGTAACTGGTATCTTTCGTGAATGGAGCGACATCCAAATAACTGAGTGTATCTCCATCTTCGTGTACCACAGGACGATACCATTTATATTTAAATGGCTGAATTCCATTTGCAAGCCTTGGCTGCAAACGCAGAACTGCGCCCGCGCAGACAAAGGTATCAGGCCCCAGGGCAAGATCAACTTCCAGCTGTGGTGGCACCACGAGGGTGTCGAGATAAACACTTGGACAGTTTACTCCAAGGTTGTTCAGATCGAGTTGAATGATGTATTTCCCTCCTTTACCGAATTTGATGGTATCTTGTTTGAGGGTAGAACGGTAGAAATTATTGCTTGTAAAACGGGCAGTTTTAGGATTCAGAATTACTTTACTATTGCTATCGCGTAGAGTCCAGGTGTAATCCGGCGTACCTTCAAAACCATCAATAGGTATGGCATTGACAGAATACTCACCACAAACCAGCGTATCGATATCGCGGGTGGCCTCAGCAAGTTGTTTTACACGAACCCTGAATGCACGAACGGTAACGGCATTCAGCGGACAGGCATCATCACGTGCCGTGACCGTGAACTGATACGGCAGCGATCGCGCATCTTCCCGTTTCGGGGTCCAACAAAATTCTGCTTCCTGTAATCGCGCGGTTGGGTCTACAATTTTAAATGTGGCCCCCGGAATACCTCGGTTCCACGTAAGGGTTACGGTATCGTCCTTACCTTTTGGCAAAGGAGGTGGGGGAACATAGGCTTTGTCATCAGAGCTGATTTTGAAACAAATTTGAGAACCGGCACAAACACTGTGGTTGTTGCTCCCTTTGATTTGAGGCGGATTGTTTCCAGGACATTGTCGCACCACCATCTGAACGTCTCGTCGGGTCACCGAAATAATCTGCCATTTCCCTGTGGAGTCTTTCCTCCACTCCTTCATTTCAAGCACCAATACTGTTACTTCATTACAATCGGTTGGCGTGAATATCAAGTCACCTGATTCCTCATCGAGGTAAATTCCTTCGGGAGGATCTGCATTTGGGTTGTTGTAAGGATGCTTTCTTCTGGGTGGGAAGTACACATCAAAAGGAATATCTTTCGCATAACCACTATTGTAACCAATGGACTGATTCCATCCGCGAAGAGGATCAGCAAATGAATAGCTGATTGAGTCGCCTTCGAAGTCACTCGCACCATTGTTAAAGAAGAAAGGCTGGTCGCAGCAGAGGTAAGCAATAGGCTCAGTGGTCAGGTTTGGAGAACTGTTGCACTTCGCTTTACAAATATCGATGGTTGCATAAGTGAAGAAGTTCTGGTTGGCTGCACCCGTGCTAATTGCACCATTTCGGCAGCACTGCCCTGTTTCAATACGAATTTCGCAGCAATTCTTGAAATTCGAGTATGGAGCCTTATTGAAATCAATGGTGATCTCATAAGTATGCTCTTCAATTCCTTCTTGCCCAAAACCCGAGTTTGGCGGATTACAACGCTTTGAAGCGGAGGCACAAACGGGGGTGATATCTCGAATGGTGGATTTTGTTGGACTGAAGTTAATGGCTGCATTGCTTTTTACACATCGAATGGTACCACCGATCCCCCCCAATGGAATACCACGACAATCGCGATAAACCTTGATTTGAACTTTAAACACATAATCTTTCACACAGGTGTAGGTAATATCAGCCCCCATCATGTGGGTAGCTGAGGCCTTTTGCACGCCTGCAAACTGAAAAGTTATGACTGAAATTAAAAGAAGTAAAAACTTTCTCATATGCACTAAGTCTATGTTGTAATTGGTAGAACCCTGTTTTGATGCAAACGTTGCATACAAAAGAGGATTTTTTTTATGGCTTCCAAAAATATTCATTATTCGTCTTAATTCAGAATAGTAATGCAATCTATTGCCCATTACAAATTGATGGCGGTCATTCTATTCATTGGCTTGAGGTCACAAGTAATTTAAATCTATATCGAGCATTCTTCTCATGTACTTCCAGAACATAGCATCCCGGATTGATGGGTGGCAATTCATAAGACTTCCTGTCCATCGGGCTGTCCCATTGTTTGATCAAACGCCCCTCAAGATCATACAGGGCAAGCTGTTTGAAATCATATGGCTGCTTTGATGAGAGAAAGAAGCGTTGTCCGCTTATTGTTGGGTTGGGATATACTTGAATCCTTTCCCTGCTCACATTTTTTGCTGTGCTCAATGCAGGTTGTAGTTGATTGACCGATTCCTTGATCAGGGCTTCCATACCCAACTTGGCATATGCATTGCTGAGTTTGCAAGTGATTGCAATGGTCCACTCCACGGATTCTCTAAATTCAAGTTTATTACGTTCTGCGTTCATCAGAGCGATGCTATAACCTGCAGGATGCTGCCAAGCGGGCCAGGTGAAAGCAAAATTTGTAGGGACTCCGCTTCTATATCCATCACCGCCGTAGGTAAGTTCATTGCCATCTGCCCATTTCCCCTGCTGGAGGTTTCTAAATGCAAGATCGCTCGAAGGAAGCACAGCATGTTGTAGCGTGTCGAGCAACATGGAAGAGGTGGATTGGAAATTGATTGGGGTTACCATCAAAAAAGGCAATCGGGAACCAAAACCTTCTTCACCATCATCATTTTCATCCGCATTGAAAACCATCAAAGATCCACTCAGTGAATCGGTTGCACCGATGTTATCCGAAGGATTTCCAGCGTCAAGGGTTGCATAAAACGACCAATTCAAGCGATCGAAACCTAAGCTGCTTTGATTGAGGATGCGGTACTTTATAAAGAATACTCCGGGCAAATCGTTATTGACCCAAGCTTCGACAAAAAAACCACATTTTAAGGGGGCTGCCAGACTCACCTTGTGCTCATCGAATTCATCGTTGAATAAGGCGTATACCGAAAGATCTCCACTAATAATTGGGAAGTCACCCTCTTCAGGATCGTATCTACCATTGTCTGTAAGATCGGCAAAAGGCGCCAATACGGGCAAGGTGTTTTCCACTCCATTTGCCGGCCAATCTCTGATTTCAGCTGGCATTTGATAGTTGGCTTCATTCCAAAGCCTGCGATGACGTTCTATGTCTGTGCGATTGTTCAACCATGTTTTGTCCCAATCGGAAGGCTGCTTGGCTTTGACGAGAAAAGTATCCATGGGACCCGGCCAAAAATCCGAGTCATCAATCCTGCCCTTTTGATGCCCAGCGGCATAAATTCTTTGTTGGGCATCCTCTGCGCTGATCCAGATTCCTGCCGACCGCATCATTCTTTTGCCACTTGGCTGATGTATAATAGCCATTTCAGAAGGAGTACCCAAAGATCCATTTGGTGTCAACAATAATGTGAATTCACCTGAACGGAGACCTTGCGCCCTTGCCACAAGACCGGTGGCAACTAAGAACATGAGTATGATAAAATGCCTTGATCGCATTACAAGCCGATGCGCAAGCCAAGATTCCACAAAAAGAAGGTTTCTCTTCTTTCAAGTCCTTCGATCACGCTTGATTTATCGAGATCATACGTCAAGAGTGGACCGGCATAAACCCAAGATTGGTGCCCCAATCTGCGATGGATCTCCAAGGCCGTCCATGTTGAAGAAACAGAAGATTGACGCATTTTCACATCCACTTCTGCTATTTCGTCAGGCCTTGTGAGTACCTGTCCTTTGTGGCGCTCTGATATATGGAGCATCACACCGGCACCCGCAGTGAAGCCCCATTTTTGAGCATACCAGCTGCGATTGATGCCAATTGGCAGGGAAATGCAACGCATTTCATACGTACCATTCAGTTCATTTTGCTGAACAAGGGTTGACTGACCGATGGTATCTATTCTTGTGATGGTTTTAGGAGGGAGTAGTGGATCATAAATGGTGTATGTTCTTTCTTCAACTTGATATTCAACCGTTCTGCTTTCCCATTGCCGATTGATTTTATTGACTGCTGACAACATTCGAAGACCGGTTTGTACCGTCCACACATCCGTTAGGTGATAGCGGAGGCCCAGATCAATTCCGCTGCTGAAACCCATTTGAGTTGAGTGCCTGTTGAGGGAAGCCAGATCTCGACTGCCATAAAAATTCGATTGTTGTGCCCCTACGAGCAAGCTGCCCGAAATCGCCCATTTGGAAAGATTTTTTCTTCCAGGTAAAACTTCTTTCCCTTGCTTTGTTTGGCTTTCTTCCAGCACATCCATCTGATCATCCTCAAAAGTGTCCATGGCTGCTTCTTCCTCGGCTTGCGGCTCTTGAACTCCAGCAACAACCAATTCAACCTGCTCCAATTCATCATTGGGTTTTGGCTTTTCACCAGATACAATCACTTCATTTTTTGCTGGTACTACATGTTCATCTTCAGACGAAGAGACCAGATTGCTTGTTTTGTAGGCTTGCTTTTCATCAAATGCAACTGGCTCACTGGAATGCAATTCATCCCCATCAATGGTCACATTATTTCTCTGAAAATCCTGCAAAATTTCCGTAGTTACAGGCGTTTTTTCAGCATTCTTTTCTTCAACAACCCCCTCATTATCATAAACATTAAGCTCATTGGATGTTTGCACCAATGTCTCACTGCTCGATTCAGGGTTATGGGCAAACCAAATGGTTAAACCCGCAGCTCCAAAAAGCAAAGCAAGTAAAGCTGCATACTTACGCCACCACCAGGCTTTTTTCTTCTTTTTTCTGGCAGATTGTATAAGGCTGAACATATCTACCGGAGGGGTTAATTCTTCCGCAGAAAGTTTAGAAGCCACAATTTTTTCAAATTCGTCCCTGCGAATCATTTTATTTCCATCAATTGGTTAATCATTTCTTTCAAGCTTGCTTTGGCCCTGTGGTATTGGGATCGAGAAGTTATTTCTGAGATTCCGAGCATTGCACCAATCTCTTTGTGCGAATAGCCTTCAATCGCGTAAAGATTAAAAACCGTGCGATAGCCTTCCGGTAGTTTCGCCATCAGCGAACGGATATCTTTGGCAGACATTTGTTCGATGATTCCTGCGCTGACCGGCACGTCATGCTCCTCTACCCCTCCCAGTTCCCTTTGATTGTATCTCTTGTCTTTGCTTTTCAGGCTGGTATTCACCACCACCCGTCGCAACCAACCTTCAAAAGAACCCTCCTTTCTAAAGGTGGAAATTTTATCAAAGATGCGGATGAACGCCTCCTGGAGTGCATCCTCAGCTTCTTCTCTACTGGAACAATATCGCATGCTTACTGCAAACATTTTAGCGGCATATCTTTCATAAAGCAAACGCTGACAGTTTTCATCTTCTCGTACGCACCCATCTATCAGGTCATCTTCACTCATTGCATTGCATATGCTATGTTGGTCAGCTTTACTCAATCGTCAGACACTCTTATGTTCGCAAACGTTGCAGCACAAATCTAAAATTCTTCATTTTTTTACAGCGTAGAATGCGAAGAAGCATCAAAGGAAGCGATTGCCAGTCTTTTCAGTGCTTATTTTTGCTCCATGATGAATTCAGCGCGCGTACAGGCAGATAACCTCAGGCATTTCACTGAGCAGGTGTTTCTTGCAATGGGATGCAACCAGGTAGAGGCCGCTCAAGCTGCAGATGTATTAATCACTGCCGACTTGAGAGGGATCGACTCACATGGTGTAGCCCGTTTAAGTGGTTATGTGCGTTTATGGGAAGCTCAGAGGATCAATGCCAAGCCCAAGATGAAGATCATTCGGGAGACTGCATCCACTGCCACCATTGATGCCGATGGTGCCTTAGGGCTGGTATCTGCACCATTTGCCATGGATCTGGCCATTAAAAAAGCAGAGGAATTTGGCAGTGGCTGGGTGGCCATTAACAATTCAAATCATTTCGGCATTGCAGCCTACCACACTTTGCGCGCCACTGCAAAAAACATGATCGGCTTTGCCAGCACCAATGCCAGTCCATTGGTTTCTCCTACCAGAAGCAAAGAAAGGCTGCTGGGGACCAACCCTGTTTGCTACAGTTTCCCTGCGGGAGATTATGCACCAATTGTTATTGACATGGCAACCTCTGCTGCGGCCAACGGCAAATTAGAAATTGCAAAACGAGAGAAAAAATCCATCCCTCAAGGCTGGCTTGTTGACAACAACGGGCAAGCGAGTACTGACCCAACTGCTTTGGGTCGGGGTGGTTCGCTTTTGCCATTGGGCAGCGATGCAGAACACGGGAGTCATAAAGGTTATGCTTTGGGAGCCATGGTAGACCTGATGAGTGGCGTTTTATCCGGAGCAAACTACGGACCGTGGGTTCCGCCATTTGTGGCATTCTTGCCTGTTTTACCTGATTTGCCCGGTCAGGGGCTTGGCCATTTTGTTGGTGCATGGCGAGTAGATGCTTTCCGGCCGATTGATGCATATGAAGCACATGTAAAACATTGGATTGATCGCTTTAAGAAGGCAGAACCTATTGAAAAGGATGCAGCCGTAATCATTCCAGGCGAACCGGAAGCTGCCAACGAGAAAGATCGCAAACGACAGGGCATCCCCTTAAACTCAGAGGTGTATGAAGATCTCAAGGAGCTTTCTGCAAAATTTGGCATTCCATTCATCTAAAACTCCCTTATGAAATCACAACGCACGAAACTCATCGTTCTATTGGTCTTCATCGCCATTATTCTTTCGGCATCCTTTTATTTGTTTAATACTTACGTAAAAAAGGCGATTGAATTGCGAAAAGAACCTCTGATTGAAAATGAAGTCGATGCAAGTAGAGATTGAAGCCAGTTGGAAAGAGCAACTATCCGCTGAATTTAATCAGCCGTATTTCCATGAACTCGTACAGTTCCTGAAAAGCGAAAAAACTGCAGGGAAAGAAATCTACCCACCAGGGAAACAAATATTCGAGGCGTTTAGACTAACTCCGTTTGATGAGGTAAAAGTGGTCATCATCGGCCAAGACCCCTATCACGGGCCGGGACAAGCTCATGGATTGTGCTTTTCAGTGGCAGAGGGTATTCGGATGCCTCCTTCGCTACAGAATATTTTCACCGAACTCAATAAGGATACAGGCGCTGCCTTGCCTGATAGTGCAAGTTTAGTAGGCTGGGCCAAACAGGGTGTGCTATTATTGAATGCTATCTTAACAGTTGAACGGGGCAAAGCAGGTTCACATCATGCAAAAGGTTGGGAAACATTCACCGATTCGGTAATCAACCTATTGAATGCACATCGATCGCATATCGTTTTCCTTTTGTGGGGAAATTATGCCCGTTTAAAGGGGAAAATAATCGACAGGACCAAGCATCTCGTTCTTGAATCGGGTCACCCGTCTCCACTCAGTGCCAACAAAGGGCATTGGTTTGGCCATTCGCACTTTTCTAAAACGAACCAGTATCTTGCGAGTCATTCAATCAACCCAATTAACTGGAGTAAAACAAAATGAGTCCGAATGTTATTG